>CAZMUU010000235.1:0-5790 GCA_964569215.1 uncultured Cytophagia bacterium | reverse complement strand
TCCGTAATCCATCAAGTCATCAAATCCCTCGATCAATCGATCGGTCACAATATCGCCTATTTTAAGGGCGTAAAACCGCTTTTTGATCAACTGAACGTATCCGCGTTCCTGAATAGTGGAAATGATCGGAGCATAGGTCGACGGCCGGCCGATACCGCGTTTTTCCAATTCCCGCACCAGAGTCGCTTCTGTGTAACGCGGCGGTGGTTTGGTAAAATGTTGGCTGGGATCAAGAGCGATGAGATCGAGCGTCTGACCCGCCTTAACGACCGGCAACTCCGCTTCATCCTCATTCTTTTTATCAGGGGGCATCACCTTCAACCAGCCATCGAATTTGATCACACGACCGGTGGCGCGCAACTCATACTCCCCGGCCGTGATAGTGATGGTCGTGCTGTCATATTCCGCAGGCGGCATCTGGCAGGCGACAAATTGGCGCCATATCAGATCATAGAGGCGTGCCTGATCTTTATCGAGCTGTGATGCCATCAGGCCCGGTGTTCTGTTGACCTGTGTCGGACGAATGGCTTCATGAGCCTCCTGAGCGCCTTTTCGGGAGCTATAGAATTGCGGTTTTTCCGGCAGATAGGGTTGCCCGAATGTATCTTCAATATACTTGCGGCAGGAGGCAACAGCCGCTCCGCTCAGCTGCCGTGAATCGGTGCGCATATAGGTGATGTACCCGGCTTCATAGAGTCTTTGTGCCACCATCATGGTCTTTTTTACCGAAAATCCCAGCCTGGCGCTGGCACCGCGTTGCAGGGTTGTGGTGATGAAAGGAGGATTGGGACGCTGTTTGGTCGGCTTGACGTTGCGCTCTTTAACAATATATTCAGTTGATTCCAGGACTTTGAGCGCCTTATCGGTCTCCTCTTTGCTGCCGGGCCTGAAAGTCTTGTTCCTGTATTTGATCACCTGGGCGCGAAATTCAGATGCCGCCATGAGACGGGCAAAAATCTGCCAATACTCTTCCGGAACAAAAGCATGAATTTCCCGCTCCCGTTCTACAATGAGACGTACGGCTACGGATTGTACTCTGCCGGCAGAAAGCCCCCTGGCCACTTTTTTCCACAACAGCGGAGAAACCATGTATCCGACGACACGATCCAGAAATCTTCGTGCCTGTTGCGCATGAACGCGCTCCATGTTCAGGGCACCAGGCTGAGCAAAGGCATTTTGAACAGCCTGCCTGGTAATTTCGCTAAAGGTGACGCGTTTGTATTTCTCCTCAGGTCCGCCAATGGTCTCGCGTAAATGCCATGCAATGGCTTCACCCTCGCGGTCGAGATCCGTGGCCAGATAGATGAGCGATGCGGTCGATGCCGTATTTTTCAGCTCTCGAACCACTTTGGTCTTGCGGGGTAAAATTTGATAAAAAGCCTTCCAGCCGTCTTCCGGATTCACGCCCATCGACTTTATCGTTCTTATATAATCTTTGAGCTCCTTATCACCGAGCTGTTGCGCCCGGGGAGATAGGTTAACCTGCATATCGGCGGAACCGCTGATCGGCAAATCGCGTACGTGTCCCATACTCGATTTTACAATATAATCGCTGCCGAGATATTTATTAATGGTTTTGGCTTTGGCCGGCGATTCAACAATAACAAGTGCTTTAGACATGAAATATTTCCTTTTCCTGACGGTTTTGTCATCATCCTAATTTAGGATAATTCCGTAACTTTTCAACCTTAAAATTCAACCGCTTTAAATTGTACTATTTTTACTTGACTCGTAAAATAATTATCACCATTTTTAAACTTTCTCGGGCCTAACAAGAGTATGATATGACTATTTTTTTGGCACTGTGGTTGACATTTGGTCTTTGTCAGGATTCACAACTTGCTTTTGAGGCGCTTGAGCAGCAGGGTTTTGAGAATATCAGCATCAAAATTACAGACAGCAGCCTGGTTATTGTTTCCTATGAAAACAGGATTTATCGCAACGAAACGCTGGCGATGGGGGTGGTGGCTACAGTCCTGTCAAAGAGGCTTCCCGCTTTTGCGGATTTTGCCTTTATTCCTCTTCATGGCGGTATTCCACTTGGGGTGGTGCGCTTTAGCAACCGGGATTTTACAGACTTTGTAGAAAACCGGTCGAGTTTGCAGGAATTCGCTGCAACCTTGACGGTTGAAGATTATTCGGATCAACTAAAGGGTATAGAGTTCAGCAAACGCCATAGAAGCAGCCGGCGAAAAATCGACCTGACCTTTTATCCGGGAATGAGCGCCCAATTCGGCAATTTTGATGATCATCAGAAATACTATTTCAGTTTGATTCCTGACATCAGCATGATGCTTTGGAATGGCTTTTACTTAAGATCACAGGTTGAAATTCCGATTTGGAACGAAATCATGGTCTACAGCAACGAGGTTCGCCCCCGGCTGATCACAGCCACCCAGTTTTTGCGCCTGCCGAAATCCGGTTTTGCTGCTGTTCATATGGGCATTTTCCCTCCCGACCGCTGGGGCGTCTCTTCAGAAGTGAGTTATTATCTCTGTAAACGCCTCTTCCGGCTTGGCGCCATTGTCGATTATACCGGGTTTTTGCTTTATCAGAATAAAACCCTGACGTACTCTCCTCTGCAACAAAGCACCTACCGCCTATATGGCTGGTTTTATCCAAATTTTTACAATGTTCAAGTCGGTGTCAATTATAGTAAATACCTCTCCGGCGACAAGGGGTTCGGAGTCAGAGTCAACCGTTATTTCCTTGACACCAAAATCGGCTTCGAAGCGGCGAAAACAGATCAGGATTACTTTGCCAAGATTCATCTTTCCATACCATTGCTGTCCCAGCGCAGATCGAGCCCCGGTTTTATTCGAATTCGGCCTCCCTGGCGATACAACTGGAGTTATTACAGCACATCGGATGCTGAAACCATAGGGAAACTCACCGAAACGGGAAGACGGGTTCTGCCCGGCGTAACGATCGAAGCGTTCGGTAAAAATATCTATCCCGCCTATATCAAGAATAATCTCTATCTCTGGAAAACGAACAGGCATATTGCTGATTTGAAAAAAAATATAAAATAATCATATTTTTATTTGTAATATCTGAAATTATTTCATATATTAAAACAGTATATATTTGCAACAGGGGTTGGCATCTCACACAATCAAACAACCATAAATCAGATTACCGGGTTGATGATTCATTGATATAAGAAAAATCAAAAAGGGAGATTACCTATGAAGAAAATTATGCTAAACCTGGCACCCGTCTTTATAGGATTGATGGGGTTATCCCTGATGTTAAGTTGTGGGGTAAAAGAGGTTGATGATCCGTTATCGGTTTCCAATTTTAAAATCAATTCCACCAGCAGGTTGTATACCGCTGCCGCACCTACACCCCGAAGCACGTTTTATGATTATGAAACGCTGCTTCTCAGCATTGAAGGATTGTATCCGTATTGGGAAACCGGTATCGAAGTGGTCAGATTTGCCGACAAAAAAGTTGTAAATCGCCTCATCGTCATTACAGACGGAGAAGGCAGGTTGATAAACCTGCCGGTTTGGTATCACATCAATGTCGATGCCGACGGAAATTTTGTGGATGAATCGGGTTATTATGTCGTCCATGTCCAGCAAGCAAGCCACGTATCGCCCTGGCTGGGGTATGAAATCCCCTTCAAGGTAAAATGCGGTACACCGCCGACAGGGCAGCTCCGTCTGGTCAGAGATGACGGCAGTTATAAAAACGGAACGGTACTGGTGGGTGAATCGGCCTATGCAAGAGGAAAAAAATTTCCCGGTTATACCAATGTGAAAATCGTCGTCATTCCCAATCAGGTCGAATACAATACCGGCGATCCTTATAACGACGTTACCGAAGTGGTTGAAAGTCTGATGACGCTGGCAGACGGAACGATACCGATCACCAAAATCTGGGACAACGTCGGCACGACCGGCAGCTTTGATGTTATTGCTGATCTCGCTCCTTTTGGTGAATACAATGACGAAGACAGAGTTTGCCGCTGGTTAATAACCGGCCTGGTGGCACAAAACCCGGCAAACGGCCAGCACATTATTCAGGATATCGCCTGTGACGGATCCGGAACCCACTTTGACAATTTCTTCTCCGGCGACGAAATCTGGGCCAAAGTCGATCCCTACCTGTTATCGGATGCGCCTGCCGAGCCGATCGCTATTTTTATCACGCCGCACAAGAATGCGTGGCAAACCGGCGATCCGTTGGCCTCTGTGGCAACCCTGGGCAGTATGGACTCTCCCACCATTTGTGTGGGTAACCCGAGAAGCGAAAGCGTTAACCTGGTCCTGATTCATGCAAAATCGGATACTTCGGTGGCCAGGCCACGACGTATGCCAGCGGGAACCTACGACGTTGTCGTGGATGTAAACAGAAACTATGTCTATGATGCCGGCATCGATCTGCTGGATGGCCTCACATCACCCGGGTTTTCCGTCGAAGGCGTGACGGAAAAGGATTCCACCGAGTCGATCTTTTTGTTGACAACGCTGGTGGATCTCTATTACACCTATGAAAACGCCGAAATCAAGGCTTTGGTGGTTACCGGGCCGGATAATAGTCCCGTAGTCGGCGCTGAGGTGAATTTCAGCATCATTTCCGGCGGCGGATCGCTGAGCCAAACCAGTGTCACCACCGATGGCAACGGTTTTGCCGTCACCTATTTTTCCGGCGCCAATATCGGCCAGCGTTCGGTTGTCTAGGGAACCGTTACGGTTAATGGTATCCTTTATGAACACTGGGTTTCTTTTTGGGGCCTGATGCCCTATATACACAATCAAGGCCAATTGATCGGCGTTGGTGGCTGATCTTCAAACGGTTGAATGTAAAGGGAGTGGAATCTGTTTTCACTCCCTTTTTTTATGCTGTGACCGGTTTGTCCGTTTTACCGGATCGATTCGAAACAAGTGATAAAAACATCGACTATTCTCGCCTTTTTCGAAGAAGGATCCGGTTTCTGAACAAACGGTCACCCGACAAAATATCTCGATGGTTGCAACCTAGAATTCCGGGTAGATAAAACATGAAAAAATATATCGCTCTTTTCATTCTGCTTTGTTCCTTGCCGGCTTTTGCGGTGGGCTCGAATCTGGTGGGGAACAGCGGCTTGATACTGGTACCCACCGGTTATATCTTGCAGGATAGTCACTGCCGTTTTGGATATGGACAACTTCCGTGGCCCTATACATATATAGAACAAGGCGAACACGATGAACTGTTTTATAACGCCTCGATCGCCTTTTTGCCGTTCCTGGAGCTCATGTTCGGCATCGTCAATCCGATGGGAAAAGAGTGGGGTATCGGCGACAGAACCGCGAGTATCCGCGTTCAGGTTCTGAAAGAGGGACAACGCAAACCGGCTCTGGTCATCGGTACCCAGGATCCGTTTGGTGTTGTGGCCCAGGATTGGGCGCAACAGATGAATACGCTCTATTTTGTGGCTTCCAAATCGTTTTCGATTCCCTATGCAAAAGAGGTAAGGGTTCATTACGGTCATGGCGTCGACTGGCTCAAGGCAGGGGTGCACTATTTGCAGGGGCCCTTTGGCGGAGTGGAATGGAACACAACGCCCTATACGAGCCTGCTGGCAGAGTATGACGGTAACAAAGTCAACCTGGGGATTCGCGGACAGGCATACAATTTTCAGCTGCTGTTGGTGTGGCTGGACGGCAAGGCATTTACCGGGGGGGTAAGTTACCGGTTTTCATTGAAATAAAAAAAAGGTTGCCAGGTTGGCAACCTTTTTTAACGTGACCCCAAGGGGAGTCGAACCCCTGTTGCAGGAATGAAAATCCTGAGTCCTAA
>CAZMUU010000234.1:0-5804 GCA_964569215.1 uncultured Cytophagia bacterium | reverse complement strand
ATTACAGGTTGCGGGCATTTGTGTTGAATATGTGCCCGAATTATCTTATATTTAGAAACAGGCCAGCAGATCCTTAGCCGGATTTTTTTCTTTAAATTTTTGCAATTACCATCAATTAGAGGTTTTATGATATTATTTCGTACCAGAGGGCTTTTGCTCGTGCTGATTATTGGTTTCTTTGTAAACGGAAATAACTTTGCAGCTACCGAAATTCAATTATCCACCCATAAAATTTTACCTGATGAAAATTATCAGGTTTTTATCACTCATCATGGCTCTGATTACAGTGGAAAATTGGATTATGAGCTATACAAATGCGATTTGGATTTTACCAATTTAGTTCATGTTGCTGATGAGTGGCTCTATGAGGCGATTGACGGGGTTGCCACAACAGAGCCCAACCAGAATATTCCGACCGGATTGTATCTGGTTCGTTTTAAACCCCATGCAGCAGCGGATAGCGAATTTAGTGATTTTGAAATATTAATGGTTGATGATTTGGCGACCTTACACCCGATCGTTTATTCCGAAGAAACGATTCCCCTGCCGCCGCCTGGTTCTTATATGATTTTCGAAAGTTATAATTCTGTGGGTCAATTCGTCGGTTATACCCGTATCGATATCGAAACGGATCCGGCACCCTTCGGCGGGCATGCCATGCGAATGACCAAGACGGCTCATGACGCCTACTGGAACGCCGGATGGCCCAATGTTATCCGCTTTGGAATCGATAAAATCACCTCAAATGATCCTTCACAAGATCAATGGACGGTTTCTCCCGGCTGGACCGTTTACAGCAGCGGTACGTCGCTGCAGAATCTGGCTCAAAACATCAATGTCTATTACCGGAATAACGGCCTTTTACAGACGGATCGTCAGGGTTTGCTGGGTGGTTATCCCATGGATTCATCTCATCAGGTTAGCGGGGTACAGAATGATATGACCGCTACTTATAGTTTGCTTCCGCCGAACGGTCTGATACCGGAATCGGTCAATACCATATTAAACCCTATGCCGTGCGTAGAGCTCGCCGTTGATTTTAATGAACTGATGTCCGGAACCGATATCGTGGATTTGTGGCACACCGAAGTGAGATATCCGACCACTGAAAATGGTGTTCTGACGATGCGGTACATCGAAAGCGGTGCCCAGGTAAACGTTGACGCCGATGCGGCCATACTTCGCTGGAGCGTGACCGAAGATTGGGTATGGCGATCGGATGGATTGATCGACCGGATTACCCAATGGACTGGTGTGGATCCTCTCTGCTGGCGAGGAGGATCCTATGACTGCGAAACGAGCGGACAATTGCTCGTCGATGCCCGATTGATCGATTGGTACATTCCCAACGAACAACCGTTAACGATTTCTTTTCGGAATCCAGAAACAGGCATCTCTGGCAATCATCTGACGATAGAAAACAGCGATGCTTACGAGATGGTTGTATTGCAACACAACGGAGAGCCCTATTCCGGTTTTCTCGAGTTGCTGGTCGACGAAGAGATGATGCTGTGGAAAGATGTGGAGAATAAACCCGTCTATGTCAGCAATGGCTCTGTTTTTCAGGATAACCGGGCATTTGGTGCTCTGGATGACTTTAGAATTTCTCTGCGAGCCCGGCCCTATTTGATGAATTCATCGCTCAATTCTCTTTATCCGGTTGATGATCAGAATTTGATCGAAAATGCATCCACAGCGGCTTTTTCCAATGAAATATCGCTTACCATCGGTGATCCATTATTCGAACCCTTGCGATGTTCCGTAGCAGGAGAGGGATATGTAGATATTTCTCCACTCGGCGTATCGGTTCAAAATCAGTATGAAACCACGGTCATGGCGGATAAACAATTGATGTTCACCGCCGTTGCTGCTGAAGATGTCATTTTTTCGCACTGGACCGTTTCGTCCGAGGTCATAAAGCAGAATCCATTAACCCTTGTTATGGATTCGCAAAAAAACGTGGTAGCGCATTTCTTCGATCACGTTGGGGGGAATCCATTCGTCGAACAAACCTCTGAAACCATCTCGCGCAATGCATGCCAAATCTCTCAGGGTGTTTACGACAGCTATTCCAACAGGACCTTTATCGCCTATCCGGCAGGGATCGAACCTTCGGGTGGGGTATCCAGCTGTGATCCTCATATTATCTATTACGATCACTCTCTTCAGACCTGGTCATCCGGTCTTAAGGTTGCCGAGTCTCCGCCTTATCATGATTCCCATTATTATCCGCAGATTTTACTCGATTCGGATCATTACCTGCACCTCTTCAATAGCGGACATGGGGATCCGATTCAATATTACAGGTCGAGGGTTCCCGCGGATCATCCGGATATTCTCAACCCATCGAACTGGCAAGCCGTTCCTTTTTCACATTCACAGCACCAGGATAAAGCAACCTATCTCTATGCTTTCCAGAACGCTCAAAATGATATCTATCTATTGTATCGACAAACGACCTACAGCATTCAATCGCCGGGACCGCTGGGGGATCAAATTTGGTATGAACCGATCTATTTTATCAAATCCACGGATAAAGGAAATTCGTGGAGTGCACCACAAATGATAATTGACCCGGGATACGATTCCGACAACTGGAATACCATTTATATCAAGGGATTGAAAGTTTCTGAGGAAAATAATGAGCTCTATTTGACCTTTGGTCTTCACTATAATCACAACAGCGCTATCGATGAGTTGTTTTATATCAGAATGGACTTGAATAACGATCAATTGTACGGACCTACAGGGCAGGCCCTGGGTACGACAGTGACGCGAACAGAGTTTGAGTACCCTTTGAATAAATGCAGTGTTTGGAATGAAACCGATACCGCCTGGCGTTATGTGCTGGGTGCTGTCGATCACGCCCCTTCCAATGCTCCTCATGTTTTCATTAATGTTCCGGATGAGGTACCCGGCGAGGAAACCATAGTCCATCGTTACTGGACCGGTGCAGAGTGGAGCGAACCGGAATATCTTTTTCCCGATTTGCCCTTCACGCTGTTGCCCCAGGAAATAGAATTTTATTCTGATGATTCTTATGCACTTTATACGGCCAATCACACCCTGGAGCAGGCTTTTATACAATTAATCCGCTGGAATATCTCTGCAACCGCGAAAGCGTCAGAAACGATTCTATCGCACAAAGATCCCGATATCAGCCGTTTCGGACACTGGGGATTTATACGGAACGGGCATCCGTCTTTGCAGGCGACGTTTATGCAGGGCGAATATCATTCCTGGCAACAGCCACATCCGGTGGGTAAATGGTTTGCATGGGGGCAAGAGGGGATTGTTGCTAATGATCGGCAGGACAACTATACCGTATCGCTGACGGTAGAGGGGAAGGGAGCTGTTTTCAGCGATAATCCTTCACTCTCCTGTTCCGGCACAGCCATATATACCCTTTCTGCCGGAAGGCGTCTCTTTCTGGAAACGCTGCCGGAAAAGGGATCCTATTTTTCACATTGGGAGGGTATTTCGGGTAATGCAAACGCAAATCAATGCGATATATTTATCAACAGAGACTATAACATTACAGCCCATTTTGCTACGGCAGAGGCGGCGAGTTCGGTGAATGCCGCTGCCCTAAAATATCAGCCCCGGTCGCAACCGACACCTGACCTCGCACTGCTCGTGGATAAAATTGAAAACACCTTGCAAGCGAATCCGCAGCTCGATGTTTTGGTTACGCCTGAATATAGCCTTTCCCGGTATGAGGGTGACCCGTTGGGCAGCCCTGCCATCGCATTTGATTATATTCCGCAAGAGAGACGCTATGTGATAGCGCCGAATCAAGAGGATAACCGGGCCGTTCCCACCATTCGTCAGATTATGAACATGGCAAAAACGGCCTCTGCCAACGTTGTACTGGGGACAGTGGCCGAGGAGCACAACGGATATACCTATAATTCTCAACTCGTTATCGATCTGCAGGGAAACATTATCGGAATTCATCGAAAAACGAATGAAATTTTTCCCCTTCCCGTTCCCGATTATATTCAACACCAAGCATTATCCAGCGTAAGGGCATACACCTTACAGAACAGGGATGGAGGTTTTTTCACTGTTTTGCCGTTAATCGGTTCTGAACGAGAGAATACCGGGCTCATCAACAGAGCTTCTGATTTTAGAGCTGATCTGCTGGTCTATTCGGATGACGAAAGAGAAGCGGACTATGAGTTGCTTACGCTGGATATCTTTAACCATCAGTTTGATCCTTCGCTGCATGGGTGGGGAGAGACGTTTGTCGATTTTTTCATCCCCGCATTTTGCAGCAATCATTCAGCCATTGATGAACAATTGGGGTATATGCTGGTTTCAAGCGGTGATGTTGCGAGCGGCGGCTTGATCCATTTGGCCGATCCTCCGTTGCCACCATTATCCCTAACGGTTGACGATGATGCGGTCTGCGGTGAACTTTTACTCGCCTCTTCACAAACGCAGGTTTTTTCGTATCACTTTTCCACACCGGGTTGGCACATGATTTCGATTCCGGGTAGCGCCGACGATTTGCGGGTCAGTTCTCTGTTTTCGGAAATCGGAGCGCATCAGGTTTATGAATACCAAAATGGCCATATTACCTCCTCTGAACTGGAACCCGGGAAAGGATACTGGATATACGCCCATTCCGCCGCCATCATCGATCTGGAATTGACTCCGATGTACCGTTACCAATTGGATTTAACAGCGGGGTGGCAGATGATCGGTGGCTGTGCCTCGGAGATTTCGGTCTCTGCATTCCGCTCTCAGCCGCCATCAGCATTCTCAAACTCTATATACCGGTATGAAGTGAATTCGGGATATCGGCATGCCGGGTCCATTTTTCCCAAACAGGGGTATTGGATCTGGATTTCTGAACCTTGTGAATTTATCGCTGCTACGGGAATGACAAACGTGGCAAAAGGGTTACACACCGCAGGCAACTATCCGCCACCGCCACCCGGTCATTTGAGCGTTAAAGCGCCTGATGGATCAGAACGGCCTCAGGCTTTCGATATCCATCCCGCCTATCCCAATCCGTTCAATGCTGAAACCAGAATCGAGTTTGTGCTTCCAAAAGCGGAAAACATCAAGCTCTTTGTCTATAATATTCAGGGGAAGCGAATTCGAGTGCTGCAATCAGGACATTGCAGTGCGGGTAATCATGTTGTCGCCTGGGATGGTACCGATCAAAGGGGAAAGCAGGTTTCATCCGGACTTTATCTCATCCGTTTCGAAGCAGGTTCATTTACGAAAACGATTCGGCTGCTTTATCTGCGATGAAAGCGGAAAAGCGTGTAATATCAAAATGACAATAAAGGCACTTTGAGATATTAGAGCGCCTTTATTGTCGTTATTACAACAGTCAGGTATCCGGCTTGTCGATTATGCTTTAGCGACCGGTATACCGACGATTACTCTGGTCCCCTTTTTGGCTTGGCTCTTTATCTTAATATACCCCTTGTGTTGTTCGATGATATCCTTGACGATGGGTAAGCCCAGTCCGGTGCCGATCCCTTCCGCTTTGGTGGTAAAAAAGGGCTCGAAGATTTTATCCTTGATTTCCGCATCGATCCCCGGACCGTTATCTATAAACTCCATTTCGAAAAAATTACCGTCATCGGTTACATGGGTTTTGATTTTCAACAGTCCGCCGGATTCCATGGCGTGTGCAGCATTGATCTCCAGATTGCGAATAACCTGTTCCAAAAGATTTTTATCGCCGTGTACATAACACACCTGATCGCAGAACAATTCCTGGATTTCGTAATGCTTTAAAACGCCGGTCATTTTCAGGGTATCTGTGGTCTCCTGCAAAACCG
>CAZMUU010000233.1:0-5811 GCA_964569215.1 uncultured Cytophagia bacterium | reverse complement strand
CTCTTACATTGATGAATGGGAAAAAACATTTTCCCCTCACAGCGTCAATGGAGGCGTTTTTTCTTTTCTGGATGCGGATCAAGACACCAAATGCGACTTTATGCTCGTCGGTAAAGGCGGCATCAACAAAATTTATTACAACAAAACCTCAGAGAGCAACAATCCGCCTGCCGCGCCGGCACAATTGCAAACCATGGTTTTAGGAGAGAGCGTTACCCTTAGCTGGCAAGCCCCTCATGATGATAAGACACCAAAACAATCTCTGAGTTATAATCTTCGCGTCGGCACAGCACCCGGCAAGGCTGATATTTATTCCCCCCAAAATACGCTTTCTGATCATTCTCTGCCGGGAAATATAAATTTAAATCCCCGATGGCGTCTCTATTTGAAACCCGGTACGTATTATTGGAGTGTTCAGGCGATAGATGGTGCCGGGGCGGTTTCGGAATATGCCCCTGTGCAGCAGTTCGAAATCATCGATCAACAGGTCGTTTACCTAAAACTGTCACTTTTCCTTGAAGGATTTTATAATCAAGAAAAGAAAAAAATGGAAACAGCCCTCAGCCAAAAAAGTCTTCCTGCCGAATCGCCCCATCAATCATCTATGGTGCGGCAACAAGAGTTGTCTGATGATATTGTCGACTGGATCAGTCTGGATTTCATTAAAAACGGTTCCACCTTTACCTGTGATTTTTTACTGGATCAATTTGGAAACATTCTCTCTCCAGAAACCATGTCATCTTATTTACAACCGGATCTGGAGCCGGGAAAATATGATATCCTGATCAAGCATAGAAATCATCTGCCCTGCGAACTGTCATCTATTGTTCTGAGCAATGATGTACTTTGTGAAATTGATCTTAGATACACTGCGGAAAGCGTTAAATCTAAAAACAATATAAAATTGATCGGAAAAAATCTCTGGGCCATGCAGGCGGGGGATGCCAACCAGGACGGCATGTTGACTCTGGATGATTATTCCTTATGGTTCCAGGCTGCCCTTGAGGAAAAATCAAATTATATCCAGGAGGATTTAAACGGAGACGGTATCGTCACGACACGTGATTACCTGCTATGGCATAACAACTATATTGATATTCCGTTACACTAATTTGCCCTCCGCATAGATTTTTTACTGGCATTGTTTAAATTAATTAAATATATTACAATTGGCGATCAGGTTTGACGATTGGATTGGCAATTTCGCTTTTCAGCAGGGCAACAATTGTAATTGGGCATCAAAAAGAACCATCCCGCCATCGTATCCATCCGTATTATCCTTCCTTTATTTACAATTTTGTCCGCCCAATGAAATAGCGAGTTCATTCTTTTATTGGGAGGTATACTAATGAAAGTGGTTAAAGTTATTTTTATTATTGCATTGCTTGCCGGTCAGGGGATTCCCCAAACGTATCAGGCAACCATTCAGCAAATTGTGGCGGATAATACCCTTGTCGTCGATCTCTTGTTCGAAACAACAAGCGGCATTCCCGACCGATTGGGCGACGCTGTTTTATCCCTGCAGTATAATGATCAAGCCCTGAGTTTTATCGGCAAAGACAGCCGCTATGATGGTTTGTGGGATGCGGATTATTCTCCTTCTTACCTGCAAATTCATCCGGAAGATCATGCCCCCAGGGTGATGGTCCATATCGTCAAAACCGGAAAAGAAGAGGGGGTTGCCATACCATCTGCCCCGACAAGAGTCGTTCGACTTTTATTCGAAATACTCGACCGCGAAGCGGTTTCAGGTATACAATGGGATCTTTCACATTCTACCAGTATCTACGATTGGGAAGATAATTTTATCAAATACAAATTTACCTGGATTCAGCCGGGGACATTCCCGGTGCCCGTTGAACTGACAAATTTCACGGCTCTTCAGCATCAAAATGGTATACAGGTGAGCTGGACGACGGCCACTGAGACCAATTGTATGGGTTTTGATTTGTTACGGTCTAATCATCCTGATGATGGATTTGTAAAAATCAATGAAACACTCATACCGGGTGCGGGAAACTCTCAAGTTGAACACTCTTATTCTTTTATCGACAAGAATATCGAATGCGGCGAAACCTATTATTACCAACTTTTACAAGTCGATTATAACGGCAACAGTTGTCTTTACAACGCTGTAGAGGTTTTGTCATCTTCACCCGAAAAACTCGACCTGCTGATCAATTACCCCAATCCCTTTAATAGCCGCACGGTGATCAGCTTCCGGCTAAAAGACAACAGCCATGTGCAACTTTGGATTTATTCCCTCAAAGGTGAGAAAGTGGCAACTCTGCTTTCTGAAAGGCTGGAAGCCGGAAATCATACCAGCGTTTGGAACGGTCGCAATAATGTCGGTGAAACCGTTGCTTCAGGCACCTATTTTTATCGCCTGAAATGCGATTCAGAAATTTTAACCCGAAAAATGCTCTATTTAAGATAAGCCCGCTCGCTGAACGATGTGGTCATCAGGCCATATCGTTCAGCTAAATATTCTCCAGAAAAGTAACCAGTTCCTTCATGCTGCCATAATGATCAGGACTGAACTTTGCAGAATCTCGATTTTTTTCAAAATCGCTCACCAAAAAGGTATGCATACCGACCGCTTTTGCGACCAGGTCATCTGCATGATCGTTGCCGATCATCAGACAATCTTCAGGATTTACCCGCATCGTCTCGACGATTTCTGTATAATACTCAGGCTGAGGTTTGCTGACATGCATATTTTCGATGTGGGTGATCAATTTGAACAATGAAGCATCGACTCCGGCCCACTTTAATCTTTCCAGAATAGCTCGTTCAGGAAAAATTGGAATGGTGGCCAATACCAATTCTTCGCTTTTTCGATATGCTGTCTCAACTGCTGTACAAGCTTTGGGAATGTTGCGAGTCACCTTTCTGATTTTGCTGAAATCGGTTTCGTAATACTTTTCCAAGGCTGCCGCAATATCTGAAAAACGCGTGGTCGTGTTTTTCTCAAAAGCATCGATAAACACCTGTAACAGAGTTTGGGTGGATGGCTTGGCCATCAAAACAGCACGAGTCGCAGCTTGAAAAATGGAATAAAAATCATCTTTTGGGAAATAATGAGAAATATGAGGCGTTAATGTTTGAAAATAGGCTGATAAAAATTGGTCGACGTCATTCCGCAACAGCGTATCGTCGAGATCGAATAAAATAACCTTATATTTCATCATACGATCCTTATTTATAAATCATACCTGCAAATGTTACCAAAGAAATCTGATCATCCATAGTCGCGCCGGCATAAGCCAGGCATTCTCCCCTTTCGCCGCCCTGTAAACAATGAAGCATGGTAACCAGAGCGGAATAACCACATATTCTGTATGGATTATCATATTCAGCGATGAGTTGATGAAAAGATTTAATATCCCGTTTTGACAGTGCATCCAGAATCAATTTATCGTTTTGTTCCACTTTTACACGAAATTTGCAAGTCATATTCTCTGGACCGCCATATGCCGGCCCGACATGGGCTAAATCCACAGAGGCGATAAAACAAACTTTTTTACCGCTCTCTTTAACGGCACCTTGGACAGCCCTGACAAAACCGCGAAAATTGGAATAGTCTAAAGAATTTTCGTTTTGAAATAACATGTGAGGAAACGACGTGAGGACCGGAACAATTTTAACCCTTGAATCGATATAGTGTTGCAGAAAAATAGTTTGGAATTCGATACTATGCTCATATCCGTGACTCCACTCGTCCGCAAAGACATCGAAAGCACAATCCGATCGAATAGAATCTATGATTTCATCATCCGTTTTGATGATTCCAAACGGGGTTTTAAAATCCTTATTGCTAAGGGTAAGTAGGTTCTTGAGACCGCGGTGCGCGATTCCAAAAATAATATAAACATCAGCCGGGCGGGCTTGAGATAAAATTTTATAAACATTGGCATATACCTTTCCCCCAAGGCGAATATCGATATGCGGAATAATTGCAGCACGAATATCCAGGTTAAACACAGAGTTGACAAGAGTTCTGTTTACAGGCATTTCCTTGCCATATTGATCGATTTGTTTGGACAGTTGTTGCGGATCATCGCTGTAGCAAACACCGGCATGTTTTGGATAGCGATAGGGTTGCAGGGAATAAGCTTTATTTAATTCATGAATCTGACGTTCTGAGCGGGAATTATCCAAAAAATAATGCTCATCCAGAACATTGATAAGATCATCCAGTGTTTTTTTAAAAAGAAATTCACCGAATTTTTTTTTGTAGGCCTGTTGTATATCCATGTGCGAATGCATACCGTCAAAATACTGTAGCGTATAGTAGATATCCGGTGACAACCAGATGATTTCTGACGTCAACCCCCAGTTATCTTTTAATCCGATGAGTTCTTCATTTTCATCCGTTTCGGCATAAACAACCTCAATGCCTTTACGTAAATACGGAAAAAACCTGAATTCGCTGTTTTCCGTTTTCTTTTGGATTCTTTTAAGCGTCACCGTGTTCTTTTACCCAATAATGGTATTAGGGATAGAGTAAATACTTTTCTCTTTGATTTTTAAAATGATCCAATAACGGTTGCCAGGCCGCAATAATTTCATCTGCAGGTCTGCCAAGCGATAATTGTGCCGTAATCTCTTTGGAGCCCAATAGTTTACATAACCATTGTTCGCGTAGCTCAAAATCATCCGGAAACAACCGCTTCATTGCACACAGCAAATGGACTCCGAATTTAACCGAGTTCAACTGTACCATATCCTTGACGTCAAATACAAGTCCCTTACATACCTCTCCCTGATATTTTGGATGGGAAGCAACACCGGGGATGCTTGCAGGGATATAAGAACATGTATCCATACGAATACCGGCAAATTTTCTATTCTCCATCTCCCCTTTAAGAAGGGCAGCATCTACCCAGGGGGCTCCCATGATCTCAAAGGCCTGCAGCGTCCCCCGTCCTTCCGAAACATTGGTTCCCTCAAGAAGCCCCATACCCGGATACAAAAGTGCGCTCTGTACCGTATTTATGTTTGGAGATGGCTTAATCCATGGCAACCCGGTTTCTGTATACACCTGATGCCGTTGCCAGTTTTTTATTTCGATAATCCTCAGATCGACCTTGCCATTTTCTAACCACTCTTCGCCATTAAACATCAAAGCCAGTTCTCCTACCGTCATGCCATGGCGCAGGGCTATTTGTTGAATACCGACAAACGATTGGCATTCAAGATCCAATACAGGGCCTTCAACAATAACGCCATTAATGGGGTTGGGTCGATCCAGGACAATGAATATTATGTTCTCTCGGGCAGCGGCATCCATGCATAAAAACATTGTACTGATATAGGTATAAAAACGGGTACCAATGTCCTGAATATCAAAAACAAGAGCATCAATATCCTTGAGCATCTCACCTGACGGGCTCTTGTTTTTGCCATACAAACTAAATACAGGCAATCCGGTTTTCGGATCTGTTTTCGAGGATATTTCTCTTCCACCTTCCTCATCTCCACGCAACCCATGTTCAGGGGCGAACAGGGCCATCAATTTTACATTGGGGGCTTTATAAAGGATATCTATTGCATGAACATGCCGGCGTGAAACAGCAGTGGGATTCGTTATCAACCCCACCGAAAGCCCGTCTAATGCCTTAAAACGGGATTGTACCAGGTTATCAAGGCCACTTAGTACCCCTTCTTTCGCAATGGCAATTGAGACGAAGAACAAAATCAAGCAAAGCAGTCGTTTCATCATTCATTCCCTATGCTGGTTAGAGTTGAAATTATGGGGACAGCCAACTTATCCCCGGGGTAAAGTTTTGAAATCATTTTGTCCGGATT
>CAZMUU010000232.1:0-5812 GCA_964569215.1 uncultured Cytophagia bacterium | reverse complement strand
GAAAAACTCTACAACATCGCACAAAAAAGCTATCTGACCGATCCTGAAAACCAAAAACCGATCGAAACCGACTTTAGAATTATCGCCACCGCTGCGCCTAAAATTCAGACCAATGTCAAAGAAAACAAATTTGACTCTGAGCTCTTTCTCACGTTGACAGGATCAATCGTCAAGCTGCCCGGTCTGAATGACAGAAAACAGGATATTCCGGGTCTATTTGATTATTTTCTCAACCAGATTTGCCGTGAACTCGATCGTCCCTTGCCGCCTGTAAATTTTGAGATTTTCAACCAAATGCTCAAATACGACTGGCAAGGCAATGTTAAAGAGCTGGAAAACGTGGTGCGAACCCTGGTACTTGCCTCTCCCGAAGGACAACTCTTGCCGGAAGCACTTCCCTTCTTCAATACCAAGCAGCAGTTCAACAAGCTCGAACTGCAGAGCCTCGGGATGGCGGTATCACAGCTCGAAAAAGAACTTATCGAAAAAGCTCTGGCAAAGTTTGCCGGAAATCAGACACGCGCAGCTCAAGCCCTGTGTATTTCAGAGCCCAACCTGCGTTTCAAAATGAAAAAGCTGGGGATCAAAAAAGAAGATTTTGTACTGGGAACAATCTAGAAACGTTTGCCAAAAATTATACTTGGCAAACGTTTTGCCTCCCCCCTGCCAATCTTCACCGGAAAAAAACGTTCCGGCTGAATCACTTGAGTTGGATTAAAATTGATACGTTTCACTGATCACGCCGCCCTTTTGAGAGCGACAGGTTATGCTGACCGTACCGGATCCGGCGAGTAGCCAGCGAACCTGTGCCTTGCCATTTCCGGGGATGGTTTCGATTCGAATCGAATCGGGGTGATAGAGCTGTTCTGCAACCTCGTCATATAGAGGCTCCTTTACAAAAAAACCGGCAATGACATCAACACCTTCTGCATCGATAGCAACGACATCGGGAGGCGTAATGCCATTCTCGATATCCTGCTGCGTCCGGGTCGGAATCAAACGCTGATTCCCGATAACCACGTCGACCTGGTAGACTCCTCCTTCAAGTCCGGTAACCGATACCGTGTCTATCGACAGCAACGGCATCTGGTCGGCATGATAAAGCGTAAATGCCATATTGCGGTGACAAAGCTCTTCCAGCAAAAAGGAAGGCGCTGTCCGCGTCCAGCTTTTTCTAAACCCGCCTATTTCTATCTCTCCATACTGCGGATGTTCAACGGGTTGCCAATCGACCGTCCCTTCCCCAAAGAGCAGCAAACGATCAAAGCGATGGGTATCCTTGCGGCGACCGAACCACCCCGCATCATCATCCTGTTGGCCGAACATATCCACCGAGGTCCATAATTCATTGGTAAACGTCAATATACCGCGGGCACCGTAAAACCAGTCCAGTTCTCCACCGTAAACCGTATACATGTCTTTGCTCACCACCATGTACCGGTATCCGGGCAGCATCTCTTCCCCCCGTTCCGCGATAAAATCATAAATCTCGATATCTTCTCGTTTGTATAGATCCTCGTCCTCCTCAGCTCCCGGCCCTCTCAATATCATACCGCCGGCATTGTGATAGGATTGAGCACCGGCGATGTTTATATGACTTGTGACAAATTCGGCGACAGCCTGGTTTTCGGGAATGGAAAAGGGGTATTGGTCGGCTCCGTGTTGTACATAGTCGGGCTGCCAGTTCCAGCCCCAGTTGCGGTTCGGGTCATAATAGCCGGGGCCATCTTCGTTCAAGCGCCCGTCTTTGTCATTGTCAATACCTTCCCAACCCAGCAACTCGTATTTCCCCTTTTGGTCCGCTTCCACGCGGATCATCAGATTGGCTATCTTGCTATCCGCAACCCAGCGCCCCCTTTTATCCAAACGCCGCATCTGTACGATCTCTCCGTCGCCGTTGAGGTCATCATAACCGTCCTCATCGACCAGTCCATCACCATCATCATCCCTCGGCAAAAGACCGCTTCGCGGTGAATGCGGAGAGTTGGGCTGGTGAATAAAATAGTCGCGGGCATCGGGATTAATCGAAGGGACGATATAAAATGCTTTGCGGTTGAGCAAGTCGGTAATCCATTCAACCGTTCCAAAAGATTCGGCCAGATACCAGGCGGTATAGAGAGAAACTTCGGTTCCCTGAATTTCATTGGAATGAATGTTACCATCGATATACATTGCGGGTTTGCTCTCCGCCCGACCGGTTTGATGATTTGTCACCGTCAACAGAATCAACTCCCGGCCCTGAACGCTTTTGCCGATGGAAGTTACTGCAACGAGCTGCGGAAAAGCTTTCTGCAGACGGTTGGCGATTTCGATGACCTCGTCATAACTATAATAGCGGATCCAGGCAATCTCGACCTGAGGAGCATTCGGTGCCCCCATCGCCTTCAGGTAACCGGGCGTTCTTTTTTCCGATCCGGCCAGAGCCGGCAGTATGTGAACAAAAATTAATATAAAAACGATTGGATTGTGTTTCATTATCTCTGTCCTGTATTAAGGTTCTGGTTCAGTTCCAGCTCGAGGGATGTAGAAAACACCATGGGATTCGATGCGGTCAAGGTGACGCGTTTCCCTTTTGCACTCTTGATGATCCAGCTCAATTCACGACTGGAGCCACAGGCATCGATCCGATCGATAAGATAAAACGGTCTGCCCTCAATAATCGATTGGGCGGATGAAAGTTCAAGGGCCAGTTTGATTTTTCCGGTCCACTTCATTTGGCTGCCGAGAACGGTATGGGTGGGTAAAAACCCGTCGTTTATCACCCTGACGCTGACGCGATAAACCCCGTTATAAAGCGGCTCAACTCCGTCATTATGAATTTGCAGTTTGCTGACAAAATCGGGCAACGTGCTCAACACCGGAATGTAACGTTTGAACAGAGACGGAAGCGAATCAGCAGGTGGATTTATGCCGGCAAAAGGTTTAATCCCGCCGATCAGAACCTGCCGGCCGGGGAAATCAGGATGTTCTACTTCCTGCCAGTTTAAAACAGCTTGCGGTTGACCGCTCTCTTTTAGCCATGCGCTGATCCGTTGATGTTCGGTCAACGGCGGCTCTTGCTTGCGCCCTTTGGTTTCAGTGCTGCTGTCGGTCGTAGAGGGGACAAACCACGCCGGTGTACTCAGGGACCAGCGGCCGTAATGAAAGTAAGCCCATTCACTCAACGCTCCGTTGCCTCTCTCTGATGCGGGTATCCCTGTCATCGGCAGCATTTTGCCGAGGATATCGCTCATGGCAGCAAACGCGGTGTGATCCGGTTCAGGCACCTTCTCTATCGGTTTTCGCCGGCGTCGACCGCTTCTCTTTAAAGACGATGACGCTTTTTCCGCGTGCGGCCAGGGTTTGAAAAGATTGTGATTTGGGCTGAATGAAAAAACAAGCGCGATCTCGGGATGCTGAAAGCAAAACGCTGCCAGCGCCTTCGATTCCGGAGCGCTCATCGGATACGGCCCGGCACCTGTGCTAAACGGAGCATAGCGAAAGGAAAAATTCTTGTTGATATTCATCCCTCCGCTTCCGTCTTCATTGATGTTGCCGTCCTTATCGTTGTCCAGTCCCTCGCTGTAGAGAAGATATTCGCCTTTTTCGCCTTTGGTTTTTTTCGCCGGACGCAGGGATGAAGAATCACCAGCGTCAATGATCCAGTCGCCGGCGGGATCCCGAACACACATTTGGGTGATCATGCCATCGCCGTTGAGGTCATCGACGCCGTCCTCATCGAGGCGTCCGTCATTATCCTCGTCTATGGGGTAGGCATTAAAAGCGGATTCGACAAGAGGGATTTGAAAAAACGATTCAGCAGCATCGGGATTGACGGACGGGATCACATAGTAGGAAACCTGCGGGTTAAGGGTTGACGGTGTCGTTTTCGCGTTAGCCTGTGCCAGGTGCTCAATAAACGCCAGACAGATCTCGCTGCCAACAACAGTGCGGCCATCAACATTTCCAATAATCAAAATAGCGGGTTTGGGAGGATCATCGCTGTTGATTTTGGCGACCCACAATTCACGACCAGCCGCTGATTCACCAATAGGTTCCAGCTTGACCAGATCGGGATGGTTCGACGCGACCTGATTCATCCGTTTGCCGAGATCAGCATGGTCGTGATAGGATTGAGCGGCCAACTGCAGGTTGGAAGTGATAATAAAAAAAATTGCAATCTTGAAAATAGGTCCTGTCATCTCTCTCTCTTTCGTTTTAGTCGTCAAGAAAAGTAATATATTATATTTTTTTTAAATATCAAGCAGGAAAACCGTGATTTTCATCAGCACATTTGTCATAAATTTTGTATATTACAATAACCGTTTTATTCACCCTTCACCTGTTATGTGGGAGGCAATCATGAAATCAATTCTGGTACTACTGATTTTGGTTACCTTACTGGTCGCACAGGAAATTCCGGCACCAGCCTGGCAACTGTCTGTTGACGATCCCGGTCAGACGCTTATTCGGAATAATAACGGAGCGCGGGACCTCGCTTATAACCGGCAGACCGGTCATCTTCTCCTGCTTGTAACCGAACCGGTATCACGCGTGGTTATCCTCCAGGCCGGCAGTGGTGACAGTCTGGGCTTGCTTGATACCAGCGGCATCCCTTCTGCGCCGGACTCGGTTTTAAATCAGCTTTTTATTACGCCGTCGGGCGAAATATATGCCTGTAATCTCGGGCAAGATCTGGTTTTATACAAATGGCAGGATGAGTCAAGCGAACCGCAAGCGGTTTTTTCCTATACGGATGACAGCGGCCGGCATTTCGGCACTTCGCTTAAAGCCCTGTACGACAGCAGTGCGGTTCGGCTATATATCGGCAGCAATACGCCAACAGCACAATTGCTCATTCTTTCTTATAATCAGAACCGCGAGCTTTACATCGAAGAAAAGGTTAATCTGTCCGTCCCCCTCTCCGATTTGCTGCCGCTCAATCCCGAAACCTTCTGGTGCATTCATCCGCAATCAACGTTGTCACTATTTAATACCTACGGCTCTTCTCTGGCAAGCATCGACCCCGGCTTTGTGTCTCCCTCCCCCTCATCATTCGACTTTTTTCTCTCCCACAGCGGGATCAGCTTTCTTGCCGGTCTTGGCGAGTCGTTCAGCATAAGCGAACTCAGCGATGATTACAGCGTTGTACATCCGTTATTGCAAACCGAACCCTATGAGAATGAATTCAATTCTATTGCCGGCGCGGTTGAGATTGCAAGGGATTTAAATCTGGCACTGGTGCTGGCACCGAATAATCATATCAGCGCTTATGACATCAGCGATCTTGTTGATAGCGATATACCATCAACCGGTATTGTCCTCGGCAAAGTCACCAGCGCACTCGATGACAGCGCCATCGTGGGTGCGGAAATCCTGCTCCAAAGCACGGATTATATCGTTACTGCCGATGACCGGGGTGAGTATGGTCTTATCGAAATTCCGATCGGTTCTTATCACCTTGTGGCCAGAGACCCTCAATTTATCAGCCAGTCGATTCCGATCAAAGTGGGGGCGGATTCCGTGGTGGTGGTGGACTTTGACCTGCATCCCCGGCCCACGGCACCGGATTTGATCAGCGCCTTTCCCAGAGCTGACGAGGCCAGGATAGAGTGGTCCTATATATGGCCCGAATCCCTGTCAACGATCAACAACAAAGCCGGCGATGCCCTACAAAAACCAGTGGCTCTGCAGCATGATTTTTTCAGGGAAGATATTTTGGGATACAATATTTATAAAGGCGAATCAACGGATGATCTGAGCTTTATCGATTATTTGCCTTCGGACTCGATGAGCTTTATTGATCAGCAACCCTGGCCGGACAGCACCTACT
>CAZMUU010000231.1:0-5828 GCA_964569215.1 uncultured Cytophagia bacterium | reverse complement strand
ATTATAGTTAATGGCCTTGAATATTTGATTAGGCACTTTTTACGACTGTATCATTAATATATAATAAATACGATTCGGTTTATCAATGAATTTTATGTATTTTTATTGACGTCCGTAATGATAAACGGGGTAATTGCTATCGATCGATTAACAATATTACAAAGGTTTAGCTTGCCTTATGTCAAAAGATTTGTTATAATAGGATATTAAAACATAAACAAAATAATGAAACCATCCCTCAACAAAGATAATCACCTTACCGTACCGTTGGAATGGATCGGTCCCATAGCGATCACAGGTCCGGTGGTGAACGAAGAAATATCTGTTCCACTGGCAACCTTCGAGCACCCCCTTTGGCCATCAGTAGACCGGGGGGCAAGAGTAACGGTTCGGTCTGGTGCTATTCATGCCATTGTTACCGACGATCGAATGACTCGGTCGATTCTATTACAGACATCCTCTGTTGCAGAGACAGCTGAAACGAAATCATGGTTGGAATCCAAACGACGCGAACTCGATGAGATTGTAAAAAAAACCAGCCGTTTTACCCGCCTGCTGGAGTTGCATTTCAACCAGACGGCCAATTTGCTCTTCATTCGCTTTGACTTTTCGACCGGTGATGCTTCAGGGCACAATATGGCCACCAAAGCTGCTGATAAAATATTTAGCTGGATCCTGCAAAACAAACCCCGGGCTAAATATATTTCCATCTCCGGCAACTATTGTACGGACAAAAAAAACAGCTCGGTCAATGCCATTTTAGGTAGAGGCAAAAAAGTGATAGCGGAAATCCTGGTTCCGGAAAAAATATGCAAGCGCTACCTGAAAACGGATGCTTCCAGAATTGTAGACCTCAACATCAAAAAAAATCTCATCGGCAGCATTGTATCCGGTGCCATACAAAGCGCAAATGCGCATTATGCCAATATGCTCCTCGCCTTTTATCTCGCAACCGGACAGGATGCCGCCAATATCGTGGAAGCTTCCCAGGGCATCACGCATGCAGAAAATATTGGAAATGATTTATATTTTACCGTCTCTTTGCCCAATATCATCGTGGGAACGGTCGGAAGCGGTAAAAATCTTGCTATGGTAAAAAAAAACCTGCAAACCCTGGGGTGCCTGGAATCCAGAGATGAGGGTGAAAATGCCAAACGACTGGCAGTTTTAGCCGCTTGCACGGTTTTATGCGGCGAACTCTCACTGTTATCAGCTCAAACCAATCCGGGTGAGCTTATGAATGCACATGAACGGCTGGAAAGAGGATGAGCGAACAAATAAACAAACGAAAAATCGAACACATCGAAATCATCAATTCTGATGAGCTGGTTGAAAGAAACCGGCGCTATTTTGATACCATACACCTTATGCATCGCGCTTTGCCTGAGATAAACAGAGAAGATATTGATCCATCAATCACATTTATGGATAAAAAGTTATCTTTCCCTCTGCTCATATCATCGATGACAGGGGGAGATCATGAGTTATTAAAAAAAATTAATCGCAACCTGGCAATCGCCGCTGAAACAACAGGCGTGGCCATGGGAGTGGGCTCGCAACGCATCATGTTTACGCAGCCGAAAGCGTCGCATAGCTTTGCTATCAGAAAACACGCCCCCAAAACGCTGTTGTGCGCCAACCTGGGTGCTGTTCAACTCAACTATGGCTTTACCCTCGAACATTGTCAACAGGCTATTGACGTACTCGACGCCGATGCGCTTTATCTTCATCTCAATCCGCTACAGGAAGCCGTACAACCGGAAGGCGATACGAATTTTTCCGGATTGAGCAAAAAAATCAGTGGTATCGGAAAACAACTTGTCGTACCCCTTATCCTCAAAGAAGTCGGAAGCGGTATATCATTACCAGATGTTCAAACCATTATTGACTATGGCATACAATTTATCGATGTAGCGGGTACCGGCGGAACCTCCTGGAGCAGAATCGAACACCATCGCTCCCAACGCCTAAAAAAAGATAATTTAGGTATCCTCTTTCAAGACTGGGGCATTCCAACTCCGGTTGCTCTCCGGCAACTCGAACCGTTTTTACCTCGTATTACCCTGATCGCTTCCGGAGGAATCCGCAATGGCATCGATATGATAAAAGCGATTATTCTCGGGGCCTCTCTATGCGGAATGGCATCTCCGTTTCTGAAACCAGCGATGGACTCGCCACAAGCCGTAATACAGATCATTGAAGCGCTAAAAAAAGAATTCGTTACGGCGATGTTTTTATTGGGAACAGACAAAGTCGATAAATTAAAACAAAATGAAAAACTGCTACTCAATTTATAGGCAAACAGTGGGGTATTTATGCAAATCGGTATTGAATCGCTCTCTTTTTACATTCCACACCTGTTTATTGATTTAAAAACCGTTGCGGAAAAAAAGAACGCTCCGGCAAAGGTCTTTTACCGCGGTATTGGACAGGAAAAGATGGCTATTGCCCCTCCGGATGAAGATATTATCAGTATGGGAGCCAATGCCGCATGGCAGGCATGCCAGACGGTTGATACGGCCCAAATCGATACCCTGTTTTTTGCAACCGAATCGGGCGTCGATCAGTCCAAAGCTGCCGGTATTTATGTTCACAGATTGCTGCAACTTTCTCCCAACTGCCGCACGGTTGAATTGAAGCAGGCATGTTACAGCGGCACCGCAGCGCTTCAAATGGCCATAGGCTGGATTCGGCAGCATCCAGACTCTAAGGCATTGATCGTCATGTCGGATATTGCCCGCTATGGTCTCTCCTCAGCCGGTGAACCAACACAGGGAGCCGGGTCTGTGGCAATGGTCATCTCTGCCGAAGCAAAAATTCTCTACCTGGAGCCCTTTTTTGGATTGTATTGTGAAGATGTTATGGATTTCTGGCGGCCAAACTATCTCGACTATGCGTTGGTGGATGGCAAATACTCGATCAGCGTCTATATAAAAGCCCTGCAAAACTGTTGGAACCAATACAAACAACAATCCGGCTATTCTTTTCTGGATTTCTCTCGTTTTTGTTACCACCTCCCCTTTAGCAAAATGGCGGAAAAGGCACATCACGAATTGGCAAAGCTTGAAAATATCGACTCGCCTGTCGCAGAGCTGGACAAAAAGATTGAAAAAGGATTGCTCTACAATCGTATTATCGGTAACATCTATACCGCCTCTCTTTATATGGGCCTGATCTCCATGTTGGAAAATAGTGAAGAAGAGTTGAGTGATGAACGCCTGGCTTTTTTCAGTTACGGTTCAGGATGTGTTGCTGAATTTTTTTCGGGTATGGTGGTGAGAAATTATCAATCCAATTTGCCCATAGCCCGACACCGGGATTTGCTGAAGAACAGAATTGAACTGAACTATCAACAATATGCCGAATATTATAATTTTTCATTGCCCACTGATGGCAGCACCCTGTTGCTCGATCGGTTCAGCAGGGGAAAATTCAGACTTGAAGGAATACGGAATCACATGAGACTTTACGAATAATGAAAGCAATAGCCCCCGGTAAAATTATCCTCAGCGGTGAACATGCCGTTGTTTACGGTCAACCTGCTATTGTTCAGGCAGTGAGCCTCTATAGCACTTCGCAGATGGTCGCCAATAATCAAAAGGGGTTTACCTTTGCGTTGCCGGATCTAAATCATCTGGCCACCCTGTCAATGACCGAGGTATTACACATCAAGGAAGAATTGCACGAACGGTTCCAACGCTTTCGGATGAATAAACTCGCCATTGACAAAGTCATTACAAGCCCGGTACAACCCTTCGCCTATATTCTGGCAAACCACATTGAAAAAAGAGAGATCCAAAAAACGCATTACACCGCACTTACCACCTGTTCGGAAATTCCTGTGGGATGCGGACTGGGTTCATCTGCAGCCACAGTGGCCAGCTCAACGATGGCATTGTGTGCTTATTACCGCCTTAAAATTTCGACAACAGAGCTCTATAACCTGACGTTTGAAATCGAAAGATTCCATCACGGTTCACCCAGCGGTGTAGACCCCTATATCACCATTCACGGCGGAACTGTAGAATTTCATAATCAACACACAAAATCCTTGCCATCGCCTCCTTTGCCTCTTTTTCTTGTAAATACGGGCAAACCCACATCCGGAACCGGCCAATGTGTCGCCCGGGTTGAAAAACGCTTTGGAAAGAGTAATATTTGGTCCGAGTTTGCAGATGTTACCGGTAGTATGGTTAAGTCAATTAAGACGAAGAATGAAACGGCTTTTTGTACATCTATTCAAAACAATCATCGACTTTTATCGAAGATTGGAGTGGTCCCTCCTGTTGTCGAAAATTTTATCTCCGACATCGAGGCTCTTGGAGGAACGGCCAAAATAACCGGTGCAGGTGCCGTCAAAGGCGAAGCCGGTGGTATCGTATTGATCTGTATTGACGATCCACCTTGTGATTTATTAAAAGAATATAATTTCGAATTGCTAACCGCTCATGAGGATTCAAGGGGTGTCAGAACGATATAAGTCCAAAGTACCAGGCAAGTTGATGCTGTTTGGAGAACACGCGGTTCTACGGCGAAAAATGGCACTGGTTTGCTCGGTCGATAAATATATGCAGATCACCCTGACGCCGCGTGCGGATTCGATAATCGATATCAGCTCCCAACTTGGAAGCTTGCAAGTTGACTTGAATTCTCTGAAAACAGAGAATGCTTTTCGTTTTGTGCTGCAAACCATACAGCACTACCGCTCCGTCATCGATAGCGGATTTAATCTGTCGATTCAATCTGAATTCCCGGAAAATCTGGGACTGGGTTCTTCAGCCGCCGTGACCACTGCAACGGCTGCTGCAATTTGTAGCTGGAGAGGCTTGAAAAAAAACAAGAAGGAACTTTTTCACGACTGCCTGGGGATTATTCAAAACGTACAGGGCAGAGGATCAGGAGCGGACCTGGCAGCCAGTATATATGGCGGCATTGTCGCCTATCAAATGTCCCCATTACAAATAACACCGCTAGAAAAAAATTATCCCATCACAGCAATATATGCAGGCTATAAAACGTCCACTGTAAAAGTGATACAGCAAGTCGATCAGTTTGAAAAAAAATTTCCCAAATTAAGCAAACGCATATTTGAAGATATGAATGTTTGTACAATGCTGGCTATCGACGCTATTGAAAAGGAACAATGGGAAAAGGTTGGCAAGCTGATGAATATTCATCAGGGATTCCTGGATGCCATCGGTGTGAATGATGAAACGCTCAGTCACATCATTTACGCCATACGCCGGAGCGATGGAATCCTTGGTGCCAAAATATCGGGTTCCGGTTTGGGCGATTGTGTCATCGCATTGGGGCGGGCGGGAAACCCTAACCTCCCTTTTCAAACGATTTCACTCAAAACAAGCAGTCAAGGACTCGTCGTTGAAAAAATCTGACATTGTAACCTCGATTCTGAACAATCAAAGCCCTAAAGCCGCCGCGCCGGCCGAAGCAGAGGCATACGCGAGTGCCAACATCGCACTGATTAAATATTGGGGCAAACGGGATCAGGAGCTCAATCTTCCCAACACATCGAGTTTATCTATCTCTCTGAGTGCACTTGGAACCCGAACCCGAATAAAACACACGACGAGTTCCGATAAAATTTTTCTAAATAAAAAAAAAGTGGCGAATTCCGACGGATTTGTCGTGCGTATTCAACGTTTTCTCGATCTCTTTAGATCAAAAAACGAATATTATGAAATCAGCACCCTGAACACGATTCCGACCGCAGCGGGTCTGGCATCCTCGGCATCGGGATTTGCGGCTCTGGTTAAAGCGCTAAACGACTTTTATGCATGGGGTCTGGGAACAAGGGAACTGTCCATACT
>CAZMUU010000230.1:3719-5858 GCA_964569215.1 uncultured Cytophagia bacterium | reverse complement strand
ATCTAACCGTGGCCGCTGGAACGAGCTTTTTCTTCTTTCTGCTCTACTGGGCCTCTCTGATCGGCGGCGAAGAGCTGGCCGATAACCAGATAATTACACCGTTCTGGGCAATGTGGGGTGCAAACATTATTGTGGGGCTCACCGGCATCTATTTGCTCATTCGTTCGATTAAAGAATCCACATTTATCAACTGGAACCGTTTGAATAGCCTGATAAAGAGAAACAGGAATGAAAATACTCGATAGATACATACTCGGCCGTTTCACGGCCATTTTGTTATTCGCCCTTGTCGCGTTTATTTCCATATTTATCATCGTTGATCTAATCGAAAAACTGGACGATCTTCTTAAACAAAAAGTAGCCTTTTTTATTATCGTCAAACTCTACCTCTTTTCCCTGCCCTACATCATCGTTTTGACCCTGCCGGTGGCGATGTTGCTTTCAAGCCTCTTCAGCGTCGGAAATATGGCCCGGCAAAATGAAATCGTGGCCATGAAAGCGTCCGGATTATCGCTTTACCGCATACTCGCTCCCCTGTTTGTTTTCGGCTTTTTGGTAAGCCTCTTCGCCTGGGGATTCGGTGAATTCGTTCTTCCCGGAGCAAGCGAGCGATATAATTATTTAAGAGATGAATATCTGGAAAAACACCGCGAAGCCTGGAGAAAACGCATCCTCAATCCTATTCTCCGCGATGATGCCGGCAAGCTCTTATCGATGCGCGATTTCCACACAGCCCAGAAAAACGGCAATCTGGTCAGCATACGCCGCTTTGATGAAAACGAGAATCTCATCGGTCGTATCGACGCCAGAAGAATCGAGTGGCAGGATAGTGTCTGGATGCTCTACGACGGATACGAACGCATTTTTAAACAGGGCGAAGAAATCGCCGTTCCGTTTGCAAAACGCAAATTTAATAAAACCAGCATAAAGCCGGAAGATTTTGATCAACTGTTGAAAAACCCGGAAGAAATGTCGTTTAAAGAATTAAAAGCCTTTATCGAAGAAGTAAAACGGAATGGCGGAGATGCCGATAGATGGCTGGTCGATCTCTATTTAAAAACGGCTATTCCCCTGGCAAATTTTATCATCATCCTGTTCGGAGCCCCGCTCTCCTCGCCAAAACGCCGCGGCGGTATGGCCACCGGCTTTGGCGTCAGTCTGGTGATCTGCTTTGTCTATTTTGGAATCGTTAAAACCTCACAAACCATGGGACATAGCGGCCTGCTGCCGCCACTCCTTGCAGCCTGGGTAGCCAATATTATCTTTGCCATCGCCGGAATCTTTGTTCTGATAAGAACCTCAAAATAAAAAGCGGCAACTTTTGGTTGCCGCTTTACAAAAAAAGGTCAGAAAAGGAAGGGGATTAGCAGTCACCCTAAACCATAGCAACAATAGTGCCAATGGCATCCCCCCCATACCATATTAACACAAACATAATATAAACAATACAAAGGCAAAATTTCCACTCTGGCAAAAATTGTTCTAAAATAGAACAGTGTCTCAAACCGAGACACTGTTCAGTGGCCCGTTCCGACCAGAGAAAAGCAGGTCGAGCGGGCATATCCGTTGCTATGACGTTTTATTTCACCAGAGTCATTTTTTGCCTTAATATGTCGTGACCGAATTGCAGGCAATAGATATAAACCCCGGCTGCCATCCGAGTCCCATCCAGACGAACCCGGTGTTCGCCCCTGTTGAGCTCCTGATCAAGCAGGATCGTCACCTGCTGACCCAGAGTATTGTAGACAGCCAGGCGAACGTGGCCGGACGCGGGAATACTAAAAGAGATGTTGGTTTCCGGATTAAATGGATTGGGAAAGTTTTGTTCAAGAACAAAAGATGCCGGGATTTCCTCTTCACTGAAGACAAGAGAAGCTTCATCAGTTTTGAAAATCAATCTATTGGCCCAGGCTCCGTAGCCGTATTCATTTTTGCATCGGACACGCCAGTAATGGGTGGTTCGTTCCTCGAGCAACCGGGAATACGTCAGCGTTGTATCCGCGATATTTTCCTGCTCGAAAACCAGAGACTCGGGATCAAAACCCAGATCGGTTGAAATCTGCAAATGGTAATGCTGAGCCCGATTGACTGAATTCCATACAAAGGTCGGGCGTAAAGCCGTGTTGCGGCCTTTAGGCG
>CAZMUU010000230.1:0-3709 GCA_964569215.1 uncultured Cytophagia bacterium | reverse complement strand
ACTCGGGAGAGACCGGAAAAAGAGTACGGAAAGGAAGAAGCTCGGAATAGTCGCTCTGGCCGCCTGCACTCAGGGCCTGAACCCTGCAATAGTATTGCATTTCTCCCTTTAAATTCTGCAAAACGTCGAATGTATCCGTAACCGCTTCTTCTTCATAAACGAGTCCGTGCTGAAAGGTGGAATCCGCAGATACCTGTAAATGATAGTTGACGCCGTCCATCTGCTCCGGCCAATAAACGATGACTCTGGGGGTATCATTCTGTACCTCGAACAAAACAGCGAGTTGCGGTACGGATGGAGCCCTGAGGGTAATAACATTGCTCATCGCGCTCTCATTGGCATTGCGATCGAGAGCGGTTACAGCATAGGCGTAAAACTCTTTTTCCGAATTGCCACCAAAAACCGGCAAAAACGTCCTGCCGGTAAGATCATAGATATGCTGAGAACTGTCCAAATCCAGGCTCCTTATATGCTCTTTCTCAAAACGATAAACCACATAACGAACCGCTGAATCACCATCTGCAGCGATATAAGGAGAATCCCAGCTCAAGCCGTATTCGCCTGTCACGATCGGTTCGTAGCGGAGGTTTACAGGTGCATTTGGTTTTACCTGATCTTTCCAGGACATATTGGGAAACAGGGCAGGATAACGGTAGAGATTGCTTTTCAAACTGTCGGTAAAACCACGGGGATTGCTGATGATGGTATTGGCGCGGAAAAATACACTGCCTTCTGTGCCGGTTTGGCGGTTTAATCTTATCTGATTCGGCATTTCCGAACGCGGCCAACTGCTGATCCGATAAGCGCCGTGACCGACATAGAGATGCCTCGTCCCCAGCTGCTCCTCCCACCACGGCATCAGCCTGCCATAGTCCTGTCCGCCACCAAACGGCCAATAGAGCTGCGGCGTCAGATAATCGATGGTCTGCTGCTCGATCCAGGCCAAAGCATTGGTGTAAATGGTATGATAAGCAGACAACCCCACGACACCATCGGGGACTCCGTTCTTCCAGATTCCAAAAGGGCTGATGCCGAACTTGACAAAGGGTTTCAACGACTGTATAGCCTGATAAACCTGAGACACCAGCAAATTGACATTGTCCCGGCGCCAATCCCCCTGATCATCAAATCCACGCGAATAATCGGCAAAGGTCTGGTCGTCCTCATCCGTGATCTGGTCGGGAGGATAGGGATAAAAATAATCATCAAAATGAACGCCATCGACATCATAACGGCTGACGACATCAACAATGACATCGGTAACATAATCCCGCACCTGCGGCAACCCGGGATCCAGAATTTTCAGCTCGCCAAAGGTCAGAATCCACTCCGGATGCTGCTGCGTAACATGGCGCGCATCCGGGGGATAGGCCCCGCTACGCACCATGGCGCGATAGGGATTAAACCAGGCATGCAATTCCATACCACGTTTGTGCACTTGTTCAATAGCAAACTCGAGCGGATCGAAAAAGGGTTCAGGCGCTTTGCCCTGCTTGCCGGTCAGCCAGTAGGACCACGGTTCATAGCTGGATTCATACAGCGCATCGCATTCAGGCCTAACCTGAAAAACAACAGCGTTCATTCCGGCCCCTTTCAGTTTGTCCAGCATATCAATGAGAAGCTGCTTTTGATAGTCGGTTGCAGCTCCCCTCGATGGCCAGTCAAGATTGCTGACGGTGGCAATCCAGACGCCGCGAAATTCCCGTTTTGGCGGTAACGTATCGGAAAAAACAAGTGTTGCCTGAGTACATGCCAAAAAAACGAAAAAGAAAAAGTTGAATTTTTTCATAGCTGCTCCATATCCTGTCAGAAAATAACGGCTTGTTTATTCGGTATTGTCAGCATGATAAAAACAAATGCCGGATGCAACCGGCAAATACATTTAAAATGCTTTCACCTTGCCCCCTCATGCTACGAACTCGTTCGTAATTTTATTGCACCTTATCCCGGTGTTGAAGATGGAAGAGGACATTGAGTATTATTTAATCAATGCCATACGTCGCGTAAATATCTGGTTTCCGGCTTTAAATCGGTAATAATAAATACCGGAAGCCAGATCAGATCCGTCGAACACAACAGTGTGATGTCCTGGTGCTACCACACCATCAAGCAAAACCTTCACCTGACGTCCCCTTATATCATAAACGACCAATTCAACCTGGCCGGATTCGGCAACCGTAAAGGGTATTCGGGTGACGGGATTAAACGGATTTGGATAATTTTGCAACAGCATCCAGCTTTCCGGTGTTTCAACCACCGGTGGTCTCGATTCTACTACAGAGAGCGCGGCTTTTTTAACCAGACGTAAATCATCGAAATAGACCGAGCCTGTTGAAGCTGCACCTTCGGGGTGTGTGAATTGAAAACTGTCAAACCGCATAGACGGGCCATGCAGAATTCCATCGCCCAGCCAGGACCCGACCGATTCCGGGTCGTTTAAACGCCATTCGATCAATCGCCATCCATACCAGTCAATAGTGATCCATTGTGATACCTCATGGAATGAACCCTTGTCCTTGGTGCTGTCATCAACACAAAATCGGAACTGGTTGTTGCCGCCATCGCCGAAGAGCCAGCACTGTAATACCCAGGTGGTATCGAAAAAGACAGAGCGAGGCTGGATTCCGGACATATAGAGACGAATCAAATGATTATCAGCAGCTTCATCCCAGGCGTAATCAAGCCGAAGACTCTTTTGCTGCGGTACGGGCAAAGCCGGCCTATAGGCAACTTGCGAAATGGAAATTCCGGAATTCGGCTCAAAAATACCTGTGGTGGAGCCGCTGTAAGCGGGGCGTTCCCAGTTCCCGGTACCCCAAAACCGATCCAGATAATCCGTTTCACTATAATAGTCGTCACCGGTCACAAAAGCATTGACGATTTTTTGTAACGTTGCATTGCCAAGCGTATCGGTTAGACCGGGCAGCAATTCAATTTCACAAGCGGCATCGTTTTCAAGCGCATCATTCGATTGCAGCGATAGCACAGAGATATCGTCAACCACGGTGACGGCAAAATCAAAATCTACGGATTGACCATTCTGTGTAAATGAAATAGTGGAATCGGTAAGAGAATTTTCATCCAAAGGCTCATCGAAGATAAAGCTAAAGACAGCATCGATGGGTGCCAATTCCTGTTGCGGATAGACGCTGAGCAGCCGGGGCGGAAAAATGTCCGCGTTGTAAGTATAAAAGGAAAATACAAAATCATCGCCGCCGAATCCGTCGCCGTTTCCATCAAGCGCTTTACCATTTATATCGCGAAGGGCGGCGTCGAGTGTAACCTCATATTCCGTATTAAATTCAAACTCATTCTGTAAATAAACCCGTACGCTCCTGTTGTCGCTTTCCCATTCATAACGATCAATCTCTTGTTCAGGAAAAAAGCCAATCCGTAGAGAGTCGGGGGCCATGGTTTTGGAAAATTCAAAGGTTAAAAAGGAATGCACCGAAATCGTATCGCCGGGAACCGGATTTGTGGCAACAATCCTTGGAGGAAAAGAAATCAAAGAATCCGATGAAACCATGTTTGAAATTGCCGACTCGTTCCAGTAACGATCCAGCATGGTCGCTCCATAATAATATTTTCCATTGTAATCCTGCGTGCCGTCAAACGTTTCTGTAATGGCAAAATCTACCGGGCCGAACTAAAGGTGAATCATCTCATCGCTTTCTACATCTATCGTCGGATCGGTAGAACGATATACCGC
>CAZMUU010000229.1:0-5877 GCA_964569215.1 uncultured Cytophagia bacterium | reverse complement strand
CACTATCGGATCGACTACGTTGTAAAATATCTCGTAAGGATTTACAGCAAAAAGTATCCGATTTGGAAAAAAGAGTTGATGCTTTGGAAAAAAAGGTTCAGTGAGTTTGCTTTGAACCTTTTTTTACGCCTGGTTTGAAAAGGGACAAGACAGTTCAAATGCGTAAGCGAAGAGGCGTGAATTATTTCTCGGAAACAATTCAAGGCCTAGAGATAGACAAAAACCACCTCTCAGCAATGCCATCGCGTTGTGAAATCTTTTCGCCGGACAGAATAAAAAAAGACCCCTTGCACGGCATTCGGTTGCGGTATTGAAATCGGGCATTGCGATGCTCTCCTTGTCGCCTGCTTTTTGCGGGCAAAAACAACCTTCCAGGGCTTAAAAATGGCTGTTAACTAGTCTTAAGTTATTAAAAATAAATGACACGGCCGGGTCCGGCCTCACAAGGGCGCAAATGTATTTGCTTTGCAACGCCTGGTTTTGTATTTTATAGATCGGTTGAACAAACAGAAGGAGAATCCGGTGGCGACAAAACTCCTTGATAAATATTTCAAGCGGGGAAAAGCCTTTTTAAATGTCGACTATCCCATCATCAGCGGTGCCATGACCTGGGTTAGCGATCCGAAGCTGGTCTCCACGGTATCAAATGCCGGTGGTTTTGGAGCGCTGGCAGGCGGCAATGCCTCTGTCGACGAGTTGAATCGTCAGGTTGAAGAGACCAGAGTGCTCACCGACAAACCCTTTGGCGTCAATCTCATTACCATTGCTCCCAATTACAGGCTTCAGCTGCAATTGATGCAAAAGATTGAATTTCCGTTTGTCACCTTTGCCGGCGGGTTTCCGCGCCGGGAGGAAATTCAAAGCATCAAATCCTATGGCGGCAAGGTGTTGTGTTTTGCATCCACCGAATCGATAGCCCATCGCATGCTGCGTTACGGTGCGGACGGGATCATTCTCGAAGGCAGTGAAGCCGGCGGGCATGTCGGCCACGTTAGTCTGACGATTTTACTGCAACAGGTTTTGTTCAAAGTCGAAGATGTGCCGGTTTTCGTTGCCGGCGGCATCGCCACAGGCAAACTCTGTGCTCACCTTTTACTGATGGGTGCCGCCGGTATCCAGATGGGTACCCGGTTTGCCATGTCAAAAGAGAGTATTGCCCATCCCCGTTTTAAGGAAAAATTTATGCGCGCCAATGCCCGCGATGCGGTTTCTACACCGCAGTTCGACAGTCGTTTACCCGTCGTGGCGGTTCGTGCCTTGCGCAATAAAGGTCTGGATGAATTCGGACATTTGCAGTTGCAACTGATACAGCAAATCGATTCCGGTACGATCGGTCGTCAGGAGGCGCAGGAAAAAGTCGAAGAATTTTGGGTCGGGGCGCTGCGAAGAGCGGTGATGGAGGGCGATATTATCAAAGGCTCCCTGATGGCGGGCCAATCGGTCGGGCTGGTAGCCCGGATCATGTCGGTAGAGGAAATTATCGATGAAATTACGACCGATATCGAATCGGAATTGCAGCGCGTAAAAGAGGATCTCTGTCAATAAAAGGAATAAATTATGATTTATCGCTACCATAATCTTTTGGGTGTTCTTGTCATATTGGTGTTGATTTCGGGTGTAACCGCATCCGACCTCTCCCTGCACGCTTTTATTACAGGGCCGGAGTTGAAAGCTAAATTGCTTTCCGCCAAAGCCTGGCACCCGTTTCCGACCATTCACGAACGCAAGGTCTGGCAATCTGTTGAGGATAGTGTTCGCCTTTTTCTCACCGAACAAGGGGAGGCATACCTCAATTATAACTTTCCACCGTTGCCGGCGACGTTGTTTCTCGATTTTGTCAGAACCGGCAATCGCAGCCGTTTTCAGGATGTGCGAAAGGAACGCCGGGAAGCGCTGAGCGCACTGGTACTGGCCGAATGTGTGGAGGGGGAGGGACGTTTTTTAGACGATATTGCCGATGGATTATGGGCGATTTGTGAGGAGACCTACTGGGGATTGCCGGCCCATTTGAATATGCAAAAGGCGGGTTTTGGTTTGCCCGATGTTGAGGAACCAACAGTGGATTTATTTGCCGCAGAAACGTCTCATTTGCTAAGCTGGACATATTATTTGCTCAATTATGAACTGGATAGCGTTTCGCCTCTTCTGCGGGAACGCATAGAGTATGAGGTGCGCCGGCGTATTCTCAAACCCTGTCTGGAACGCAATGATTTTTGGTGGATGGGGTTTGGCCCCGATCCGTTTATCAACAACTGGAATCCCTGGTGTAATTCCAATTGGTTGACCAGCGCACTGATACTTGAAATGGATGAACAGAAACGGTTTGCAGCGATCGACAAGATTTTATCCAGTCTGGATCGCTTTATTGCATCCTATCCGCAGGATGGCGGTTGTGATGAAGGTCCCGGCTACTGGAACCGGGCTGCGGGTTCGCTGTTCGATTGTCTGGAGCTTTTACATTCCGCCACTCAGGGTGCAATCGATGTATATGATGAGCCTTTGATCCGCAACATGGGCAAATATATTTACCGGGCTCATATCGATGGCCCCTATTTTATTAATTTTGCGGATGCATCCGCAAAGATCAATATACCGGCCGAACTGGTATTTCGCTATGGCAAGCGCATCGGCGATGATGCGATGATGCAATTTGGCTCCTGTTTTGCACAGCGGCAGGGCGTCAGTGTCTACGAATCCCGCAGTATTGGTCGCATTTTGTATGCACTGTTTAATCGCGGGCTTTTTGCTCTCGAAAATCCGCAGCCTCCCTATGTACGCGACGTTTGGCTTGCCGGCAATGAAGTGATGGCTGCCCGCTCGGAAGCAGGTAGTGCAAAAGGATTTTATCTGGCTGTCCAGGGGGGACACAATGCGGAAAGCCACAATCATAACGACGTCGGTAATTTTATCGTTTATTACGATGGTTTGCCACTCATGATCGATGTCGGGGTGGAAACCTATACCGCCAAAACATTCAGTCCGCAGCGCTATGAAATCTGGACGATGCAGTCCGCCTTTCACAACCTGCCGACGATAAATCATTTCATGCAAAAGGATGGCCGGAGCTATAGAGCTTGTGATGTCAATCGGACCGTTGATGAAGGCTATGCGCAGTTGTCGATGGACATCTCCTCTGCCTGGGTTGAGGATGCCGGTATAATTGAATGGAAACGAAATATCCGTCTCGACCGCAACACCGGCATACAAATCACCGATGATTACGAATTGTCTACAGCAGGATCGATCGTTTTCAATTTTATGTTGCCCAACAAGCCACGACTGGCAACCAGGGGGCGGGTGGCATTACAACCGGCGGCAAATGAAACGCAGCTTTTTTTGCATTATGACGACCAGAGCCTGAATCCAACTATTGAACCTATTAAAATTACGGATTCCAATTTGATGTCGAACTGGAGCGATCAAATCTACCGGTTACGACTGCTTGTCGTTAATCCCCGGGAAAAAGACCGGTTCAAGTTTACGATTGGAGCCCATGGATTAAATAAAGAGTAGAGAACCACTTTCCATAGTCGAAGAGACCAAAAAAAAGAGGTAAAATGTTCCCGGGAAGAGCTTGTACATTATGGATGATATTGCTGGTTATCGGCTCCAGCCTTGTGGCATCCGAAAATTATAGATTTGGTGTACAGACCCATTTCGGCCAATTTTATCGAGCGGATATGGATTCCGCTGATGTTATTGTAATGCTGGATTCCCTGCAAGCCGCCGGTGTGCGTCTTATCCGGGATGAGTGTTACCGGGCGGATGTCGAGCGTGATTCCGGTCATTATCGCTTTCCTGCAGAGATCGATTTCTACGTGCAATCTGCCGCTGATCGCGATATCGAGGTTTTGATGCTGCTCGATTATAATAATCCCCTTTACGCACCTCATGCCGGATCCGGCATTGTCGATGACAGCAACAGGGTCGCTTTTGCCCGCTATTGCCGCCAGGTTATCGATCGATACGCACCAATGGGCGTGCATTATTATGAAATCTGGAACGAGCCAAACATTCCCATCTTCTGGCATCCGGAACCGGACCCCGGGCAATATGCCCTTTTGCTGAAATCGGTATACAATTCGGTGAAGAAAGAGCATCCTGAAATTACACTGCTGGGTTGTTCGACATCTCCTGCTGAAGGCAATGAGCCGCCATTTAAAGAAAATGTGCCCATCCTTCTCGATGAGGAGATGATCGACTGGCATCTTTCCTCTGCCTGTGCTGATATCGATTCGACAGGTGTTTTGACCGGCAGACAAAGCGGTACAGGAGAGTTGATTGCCCGTTTTCAAAACGCCCAATTCACGCATTCTGTCACCGTTCTTCCCGCCTATGAAGAGAAAGAAATCATTTCCTTCGAATCTTTACAACACCTCCAGCTCTCCTTTCAAAATTTCCTGCCCCAAACATTTGCCGGGCTGTGCGATTCAATGTACACCACAGCGCCGACCGCTCTGGAGATAGGTTATCAGATGCAATACATTTCCAAACGGCGGCATCGCATTTCGGTTGAAATGAATCTTACCCTAATCGGTGAACCGAAAGCGCTTTTGCTTGATTTTCATAACAACGGCCAGTCTCACTTTTGCAGATTCAGGATTGAGGATCGCACCGGGCAGGCTTTTTCCACCGATGCATTCACGCTCAAAGGCCGAAATGGCTGGGAAACCATCGTCGTTCCGTTGAGTAAACCGGAGCATTATTTATATCCGCTGCGGCTGACGGATTTATGGATCTATATCGTCCAGTCCGATGGCCAAAAAGGTGAAACATATATGGGAAATATTTTCATCGACAATTTGCGTATCACAGCCGATAACCCGGCCGGGGTCTCTTGCCGCCCTGAATCTCCTGTTGAAGAGTATATATTGATTCAAAATTATCCCAATCCTTTCAATGGCGAAACCACTTTTCACCTGTATTTACCCCGCTCATCGCAGACGAGTTTGATTTTATATAACCTTCGGGGCCGGGAAATCGAAAGAATTTTACAACAACACATGCCCGCGGGCCGGCACGAGATAAAGTATTCAGCATCCCACCTCGCTTCAGCCGTATATATGTACAGATTACAAAGCGGTGATGGAATTCAACAGGGAAAGTTATTGTTACTCAAATAGGATCTGATTTTACCCCCTGGCGGAATCAGATTCCGGTTGTCCGGTTCACCGAAAAAGCTTACGCAAAAAAGCGTTCATGTTATACTATTATCATATAGGGTTATAAATGGCATTACCGGAAGGCATTTGTTATGAAAAATAAAATAACTATTCTACTTTTTGCATTGATCTCGGCGGGATTTATCACTGTTTTCGATACGCTATTCAGTTTATTGACCGAGCGCCCGGTGATTTATGCGAGTTTGATCGAGCTGGTTACCGCTATGGGGGCCTTCTTTGTTTTCATCGTTCTGATCTGGATTCTTCTATGGAGTCTCGTCGCGTTGGTTGCGCGACAGATGTTCACCATGTCTGCAGAGGATTCGGCAGCTATTTTTTCTGTTTTTACCATGACCTGGTTTTTTGTCCTTTTGTTCAGCCGCGATCTCGAGGTGAATACAACTTTTTCCCTGGTGATTCTCTATGGATTGATTACAGCGATGGCTTGTTTGGTTTGCATGCTCTACTACAGACTATTGGTTAAAAATCAGGACAGCCTAATAAAAATAGTGCCGCTTTTTCTTCTTTTTCTGCTCGCCGCAACAGGGTTGCTGGTGATTTGGTTGATAAAATATCATATCAGCGCTCAAGCGATCAAATTATTAATCTTGCTCGCCGGGTTGGCCATCTCTTATATTCTGGTAAAGCGTTTTATGGCCATTAAACAAATAAAATGGCTTTCCATTACAACCATTGTATTGACTATAATCATAAT
>CAZMUU010000228.1:0-5923 GCA_964569215.1 uncultured Cytophagia bacterium | reverse complement strand
CAGTATAGCATATTTTTAAAAAGGGGAAGTTATAATTACAACTTCCCCTTTTCTCTCGTTCTGCCTCACCGGAAATGGACGGTAAAGCCGGAGCATGCAGATTCAACGCTTTTACCGTATAAAAAGGGTCAGACGATACTGGAGCAGGTAAAAGAGATCATAACAGTACAACGGCAGGGGGGGCATGCCACTCTGCGCGTGGGGATGATATCAAAAGCACCGGAACTCGAAGCAAGGGATTTAACCATTTCCTTGCTTTATGAAATGCTGCATCAGCGTCAGGATCAGCAGGGCTCCATTATAAAACCCGTTTCCACTCCCGCACATCGCATTCTTCAGGGATACTATTTTATACTCTTAAAAACCTGCCACGAAAACGATAGGGTCATCATCACCAGTGTACTACCGAGGAGAGCTTATTATTATATTCTCCGCTGTATTGTAGATCGCGACTATTATGAGTCGTTACAGCAGGAATGTGAACGGATTATGAAGGGGTTCAATCCGCTGCTTTCCACCTTCCGTCCTGCTCTACAATGAATTTTAATGGATTTTGACCACAATCATGGTCATATCATCGTAATGGGGATAATTTTTTATATATTTTTTAACGTCCGTATAGATCGTGTTAATAATTTCTTTTGATCCTATATGCCGGTTTTTATAGACGATGTTGATCAATTTTTCCTCGCTGTATTCACAAAGCTCATGGTTCATCGCTTCAATAAATCCGTCGGTATAAAAGACCAGCAAATCTCCCTGGTGTAGCTGCATCTTTTCTTCCTGAAGCAGTTGATTAAAAATTTCGCCGGCATCCAGCCCCAGGGCCATTCCGCTGGATTCCAAAAGCTTGCAGGTGTCTGTCCGGGAACTGTAATAGATAACCGGGTTGTGTCCTCCCCGGGCGTAGACGAGTTGTTTCGATTTTACATTCAGAATAGCATAAAACAGGCTGATAAAGGTTCCCCGTTCGATGGTCTTGTAGAGAAGGCTATTCACTTTAATGAGCAAGTTGCGCGGACTTTTTTCTTCAGAATAGGACTGGAAAACACTTTTTGTCAGGGTCATATAGATCGACGCCGGAACCCCTTTACCGGAAACATCGCCTATAACCAGTCCGATGCGTTTTTCATCCAGGGCAATAAAATCATAATAGTCGCCGCCCACTTTTTCCGCCGGGATGCAGAATCCGGCAATGTCGCTTTCCTCGAAATCGGGGTCCTTTTTGGGCAATAATTTCATCTGTACCTGTCTGGCAATTTCCAGCTCTTTTGCCATACGTTCGCGCTCTGAAATCCTTTTGATATGTTCGGGCATGGTTTCGGGTTTATAGGTAAATACCTTTTGCACCAACAGACCCCGAACAATAAGGATAGCCGGTGAGAACAGGAGCAAGAGCGAAAATATGCCCTGAAGCTGCAATAAAAAATTGGGGTTGGATAAAACAGGTATGGTATAAAGTATGCCGACAAGGATAAAGTCCGCAAACAAAACGGTAACCAGATCATATCGCCAGAACAAATAACCGAACAATAGACCATTTATAAATGCGATGATCAGATAGAGATAATAGGGTGTAATTGCAAGCTGGATGTTCCAGATCACCAGGGATGAAAGCGAGAAAATCACTGAAGAAAAAATAATAGCCAAAAATTTATATTTTAAAATTTTGAAAAAGTATAAATTGCAAAAAAGCCGGAAGAGCAGTTCCGACAAGAGAGAGGCGATGAGGGCGCTTAAAACGGGCACCAGAAAGGGCAAAAAGAGAGATATGGTATGGCGGTAAGAATCGAGTTGCAGAGTACCGTTAAAGATATTAAGAAGAGACCATGTCGCCAAACCGGTCAGACCCAGGGCAACAAATCCATATGCATAGCCCCTCAACGCCGACAGGGCGAACTTTTTGGTTGAAAATTGACGATTTATGATGGCGTCAAGCGCGGCCAGTTTTTCGCCGAATTTTTCTCTGGCGAGAGATTCACCTACACTCCAGCTCATAAATGCAGAGGAGGCGAGAAAAGGATAGATGATCAAGGTGTAGAAAAGCAACTTGACCATGGCGATTTCATCATAACTCAACTCGCCAAGCGCCCAGGCATTGGCCATGACTTTGAAAGAGAGAACGCCTTTGATAAACATCGTTATCCATAAAATAAAAAAGAAAACCTTTGCGGTTTTGATGCTGATTTCGCCGGCATGGTATTTCCTGAGGAACACGGATATCGGCAATAAAAAAATCAGTAAAAGAAAAATGATCGAATATATGTTTGCAGAAAACCGGTCGCTGTCGTGGTGTTGCAATTTCAGCATCACTTCCTGGGGGAGGATGAATCCCTGCGAGAATTGTCCGACTTTATTTCCCTGAATTCGAACTGTAATATCAACATGGCCTTTCAGGCGCTCAAAATTCCGTTTCCACTGAAAGGTATGGTCGGTTCGTTTTTCATAGTTATGACTGGATGAAGAGAGCTTTTCAAACCGTTCGATATTGACACCGGTTCGGTTGAAAAAGTCCAGCGCGAGGGTTTGGGCTTCCTGCTGGGTGAGACGGGATTTTGCCGGCGGACAAAGCGTTGTGTCGGAAGGCAAGAGGTGGTTGAATCCAGCGATTTTGCCCTGATCGGTAACATAGACAAAAAATCTCTCTTGCGGAGCGTTTCTGGGCACATTCTGGTACCAGTATACTTCCCACCGTATGGCAAATATCTCCGGCATCTCCTCCTGCATGAGGTTTACCGTCTGATCATAGCCCAGGTTTTTCTGCAGATAATGAAAAAGATGATTGTTGTCAGTCGCTATGGCGGCAACCCGGTAATTTTTTGAAAGAAATCCCTGCTTCTCAACAAAGTTTCTGGCAATGTCCACCGCCTGAGATCGATTGAGTTCAAAGCGGGCTGCTTTGATGGGTAAAATCGTATCTGCAAAATGATAAAAAAGGAGACCTCCAGCAACAGCGAGGAGGAGAAAAAGCATTATGCGATAAGGGAGGTTTTGCATTGTTCCGATAGACTTTTTTACGTTCATCATAATAGATTACTCGCCAATTCCGCCAGTTCCGAACGTTCACCTTTTTCCAGATTAATATGGGCGTAGATGTTTTGTCCTTTCATGCGATCGATGAGATAGCTCAGTCCATTCGATCTTGAATCCAGATAAGGCGTGTCGATTTGATACGGATCGCCCGTAAAGATGATTTTCGATCCTTCTCCTGCGCGTGTGATAATGGTTTTGACTTCATGGGGAGTCAGATTTTGGGCTTCATCCACGATAAAGTATATGCGATCCAGACTGCGCCCGCGAATGTAAGCAAGGGGTTCTATTTGCAGCTTGCCGTTGTCGAGCATGTCCTGAATTTTAATAAATTTTTTATCGGTTTCGCCGAACTGATTTTTGATGACGCCGAGATTATCATAAAGGGGTTGCATGTAAGGATCCAGCTTGGACTTGATGTCACCCGGCAAATATCCAATATCCCTGTTTGATAGTGCTACAATAGGCCGTGCCAGATAAATTTGGCGATAGTTTTGCTGAACCTCGAGGGCACCGGCCAACGCCAGCAATGTTTTGCCGGTACCGGCTTTTCCGCTCAGGGTAACCAGTTTGATATCCATTGTTTGCAAAGCATGAAGGGAAAATATCTGTTCTGCATTCCTTGGCAGAATACCATAGGCGGCGGCTTTGTCTATTCTTTCGAGCAGACCGGAATGAGGATTATAATATGTCAGAACCGATTGGCTTTTGTTGCGCAGGATAATATATTCATTTGGCACAATATGTTCAATATCCGCTTCAGCGACGGAAACTTCAAAGGGAGGAGTGTAAAGCCGTTCGATAATTTCAGGGTCGACATGTTCCAGGAGGCGTTTGCCGCGATACAGTTTTTCGACGTCCTCGATCTTGTCGGTGTAATAATCCTGTGAATGAATACCGAGAGATTTGGCTTTTAGTCTTAAATTAACGTCTTTGCTGACCAGAACGATCTGTTTACGGCTGTATGCTTTTTTTAATGACAACGCCGCACTAAGAATACGGTGATCCGGTTTTTTTTCCATAAAGACATCGAGCACCTCATCTTCATCCTTGAAAATGTTAAGGATAAAAATATTGCCGCGCCCTTTCCCCAGAGAGGCTCCTTTACCGACGAGTTTATCACCGGAGAATTCATCCAGCAGTCGTATAAATTCCCGGGCATGATAGTGGATGAGATCATGTCCGCGTTTAAAGTGATCAATTTCTTCCAAAACGGTGATAGGGATAACGATGTCATTGTCATCGAAATTAAAAATAGAGGCCGAATCATGAAGAATGACATTGGTATCGAGGACAAACGTTTTTTTCATAGCACAATCAGTTCGATTTTTTCAAAACATAAAGATTAGAGCGGGATTGATCGTTCTTTCCAATCGTATGGTTATAGAGAAATAGGGCGATTGCAGGCAGCAATGGCACGTAATAAAATATTTTTTTAATCCAAAAAGGCGCTCCACCGGGTTTTGCCAGATTGCCCTTTCTCAAGGCGATTTCCATACGGGAGGAACTTTTTTTCGCGACAATGTTGAGGTCTAAAAGCTCGCAAAGTTTTTTTATGGATTGATCAGAAAACCAGTAGAGATGGTCAGGAACTCCCCATGGATCTTTCCACATTGCTGCTTCATCGGGAGAGCTGATTTCTCCCCGGTTGCCGGTTCGTATAACCATTATTCCGTCAGGATCGAGATTGTTGACCAGATTTTCCAGTGCCCGTAAGGGATTCCGCAAGTGGCTGAGCACATTGAATAAAGAAATAACCTGAAAAGTTTGGGAAGAATTAAAGTCCTCTAAACTGGATTCCACGATGGGGATGTCAAATGTTTTGCGTCCAAATGAAGCTCTTTCTGCCGATGGCTCTACCCCCGTGGCCTTCCAGCCCCGGTCGCGGGCAACCTTGACCAGATGGCCGATACCGCATCCCACGTCCAGAAGGGATCCGCCTTCGCTATGCGTCTCGATAATGTCCATACGACGTTTGGCCATCATCAATAATCCTTTGGTTCCTTTGAGGTGCTCGGTCATATCCACAATTACTTCTTCATTCAAACTCTGGAATTGCTGCGAGTCGATCATCGCCTCTTGTTCCTGCTGTTGAGGCCTGGGGTTAAGATAGTTCAGACCACAGGATGAACATCGGACAATTTGATAACCGTTTTCTTCGGCAACCGGTGTGGAATGAGATTTACCGCATAAATTGCATGAAACCGATTCAAGCTCCATTAAGGCTCCTTATCAATAATGGTTTAGTAATAAAACGCAGATGATTGAACATGGTTTCAATATATTAAAAAGAAATTTTAATCAAAAGAATATTTCGAGCAATTGCATTCCGTTGTTCATTTTTCACAAACCCGCGAAATGGCCACAAATTCAGCATCAATGGCAAGCTAGCGCTGTTAGCTGCCCTTTGATGCAGATTGCCGTGCCGTTCGATCTCTGCTGCAATGAATGGAAACATAATTTTGTTAAAAAGGTTATTAAATTATAGCTTTATTTTTGTGAATTGTTTAAATATATTATACTGCATATCGATTATATTGATTTTTTTTAAATGTCAAGCATCCCGTAAAAAACCATCGTTTCACTCTTTGTATGGATGTGGATTAAATGTCAAGTTCCTTCTATGATAGAAAAAGGCATGGATAAAATGCGATCTCATTTTTTGTTATTCTGTATTCTTCTCGGCTTTCAGAGCAGTTCTGCGGAATTGAACCCCGTGCGTTTTGTTGACCGCTCCGGGGTTAAGAGTGGCTGGCACTATTTAATCGAAGATGTCGATCAGGCCGTTATCAACACCAAAACATACTATCCCCATGTAGCGGCAAACCTTGCCAAGGCGACACAACCCCAATATTCTGTCGGCGATACGGTTGAATTTTATACCTATACAACC
>CAZMUU010000227.1:0-5981 GCA_964569215.1 uncultured Cytophagia bacterium | reverse complement strand
TGCCGCCAAAGTAACGGTAAAGCAAATAACAATAAAAGCATAAATTTCAGATGTTTTTATATTCATATCTTTAACCCTCATAGCTGTAATACGACTTATTACCTAAACATGAATATCCGTATAATTATTTCAAGGTAGTAAATCAAAAACAAAGAATCAACAAGCAAAAAACGCCCTCACAATTTATCTTATCGGATTGTAAATGAACAGCAGAGAACGTATAAAACGCCTGATCAGCGGTGAATCCGCCGACCGCTGCGGATTTTGGCTCGGAAATCCCTGGCCTGAAAGCATGCAACGCTATCACCGCTATTTTAACACCCGCACCGAGGAAGAGCTGCGGCAAAAACTCGGCGATGATTTTCGCTGGATACATCCCGAACGGTTTGAATCGACCTATCAACATCCCCGGGGCCGGCCGCTCTTCAAGGAAGGATTAAATAAAAAAAGCCACGGCCAGGCAGGCCCCTTTGCCGATTGTGAATCGCCGGCAGAGGTCGACGCCTATGAATGGCCGAACACCGATTATCTGGATTTTGACGAGGTGATCTCCGCTCTCGAAAACGCCGGAGAGGTTTACCGCGCCGGCGGTTTTTGGACGCCCTTTTATCATCACCTGATGGACCTTTTCGGCATGGAAGCCTATCTGATCAAAATGTATACACACCCGAAAGTGGTACATGCGGTCACCGATCGCGTCTGTGATTTTTATTACAAGGCCAACGAGATGCTCTATAAAAAAGCCGGCACGCTGATCGATGCCTATTTTTTCGGCAACGATTTCGGCACCCAGCTCGATCTGATCATGGCGCCGTCCCTGTTCGACCAATTCGTCATGCCCTGGTTTGCAAAATTTACCCGCCAGGCACACGAGCACGGCTATCAGGTGATCCTGCACTCCTGCGGCTCGATCTTCAAAGTCATCGACCGCCTCATCGACGCCGGTGTCGACTGCCTGCACCCGCTGCAGGCCAAAGCCGTCAATATGGACGCCGAAACCCTGGCCGCCCATTTCAAGGGACGCATCGCCTTTCTGGGGGGTATCGATACTCAGGATCTTCTGGTGCATGCAACGCCGAAAGAGGTCGAAGATGAGGTCAAACGCGTCAAATCACTGCTCGGACCCAACCTGATCATAAGCCCAAGCCACGAAGCGCTTCTACCCAACGTACCGCCACAAAACGTGGAGGCCATGGCCAGAGGGAACGCGGATTAAACGGATTTAAGGGATTTCACGAATTCATTACCGTCGATATGTAAATTCTGTGCATCTCTTTTAGCAACAACGATGAGGATGAATCCGAGAAATCCGTGTAATCCGCTAAATCCGCGTTCAAAGCCATCCCTTGCGTTTAAAAAGCCAAAGCATGATTCCGGCAACGGTAATGATAACCAGCCAAAAAACGGGGTAACTGTATTTTAAGTGCAGTTCCGGCAAATAGTCAAAGTTGGTACCGTAAACGCCGGCGAGAAAACTGAGGGGTATGAAAATCACTGAAAAAATGGTGAGCACCCGAATAATTTCGTTTAACCGTGTGCTGGTATTAGAGTGGTATATATTCACCTGACTGGTGAGTATATCGCGATAGGTATCGACAGCATCGCTGGTGTGGGTGGTGAGATCGAGCAAATCGCGGTAAAAGACGAGCGTTTCCGTTTTTATGCCTTTGTGCCCCTCATGCATCATCAGAAAAAGCGACTCTTTAAAGGGCCGGATGGATTTGCGCAGAAACATAAATTCACGCATGAGGTCGTGCAAGCGGTTCAGCGTCTGAGACGAAGGAGACTGTAAAAGTTCTTCTTCCCCATCTTCGACCGTTTCTCCCAAATGTTCGATCAGGTAGGTATAATTATCGATGACCGAATCCATTAGAATATAGGTGAGATAATCCGTACCGGACTTGCGGGCCCTGCCCTTACCGGCGCGAAGACGCTCCCGTACCGGTTCAAATACATCTCCAACCCGTTCCTGAAAAGTAAGCAGATAACGATCACCCATAATCATGCTGAGCTGTTCGGCATTGATTTTTCTGGTTTGCGTATCCAGTCGAAGCATTTTCAACACATAGAAAAGCGTCGAATCATAGCTTTCCAGCTTGGGGCGTTGATCGGTGTTGACGATATCCTCGAGAATCAATGGATGCAAACCGAACATGACGGCAATTTCACCGATCAGTTTCGTATCGTGCAATCCGTCGATGTTGATCCAGGATACGCTTTCACTGTTTTTGAACCGTGCGCATTCGTGAATATCTTTGAATTCATATTCAACCAAAGTTTCCGGTGTATAATCGATGACGCGAATGTGCGGCTTTTCCACCTTTTTTTCGCCGATAAAAATCGGGGTTCCCGGTGCTTTTCCTTTGGTCAGAAAACGCTTTTTGAAAAAACGGGCCATTTCATCTCCTTTTCCCGGTTACAGCTTTTTTTCCTGATAATAAAGCGGCGGGGCATCACCGGATTTATCCTGTCCCATATAAAGGGTGAGATGCGGAAAGGGAATCTCGATATCCTTTTCATCAAACGCTTTTTTGATTCGGCGGTTGAATTCGCGTCCCACATGCCATTGTTTAATCGGCATGGTTTTAATTCTTGCTTTGATGATAATGGCGGAATCGGCAAATTTATCCAATCCCAAAATTTCGATGGGTTCGAGGATTTCATTTTTAAAATCTTCGTCATTGCGTATATCTTCATCCACCTGCTTGATGACCTCTATCACCTGATCGACATCTTCGCGGTAGGCAACGCCGAATTCGAATAGATAAAAAGAGAATTCCTTGGTCATATTGGTGACCGTATCGATGGAACCGTTGGGAATAAAATGTACATGACCCTGCAAGTCGCGCAGGATGGTCATTTTCAGATTCACCTTCTCCACCAGTCCGGCTTTACCGGCGATCTGAACCACATCACCGACGCGAATCTGGTCTTCCAGCAAAATAAAAAAACCGTTGATCACATCTTTAACCAGATCCTGAGCGCCAAAGCCGACCGCCAGACCAACGATTCCGGCCGCAGCCAAAATAGGTCCGATCTCGATGCCCACCTCACTCAATGCGACCATAATGGCGATCGTCCAGATCATCACCACAAAGACGTTACGCACCACCCCGCTCAGGGTTTCGGCCCGTTTTTTCGATTCGCCGTCAGGTCGTTTTTTTACCAGCATGGAAGTCACTCTGGACGACAATACCTGTGCCATTTTTAACATTACGAGCGCCAGTATTAGAACGGCAACAATAGTGACACCCGCCTCAAAAATTGCTTTACCTGAAATATCCAGGTTATTCAACCATTCCCTCATTTTATTGATCCTCTTGATTGGTTATCATATTGACCTTTAATAACAATGCAACAGATTGAGCATTTTATAACTGCAAGCGACTCAACACCTGTATAGACTGCAAAATCCATTGTTCTCATCGGCTAGCGATCAATTGCAGACGAATTCCAACACCCTACCTTTCTGTTTGGGTTCTGAACATATTGGGCAGTATTTTGATCAGGCCGGCCAGACTGACGACAAAGGGAATAAAAAGAATTACCGCCATTTTAAGATTTCCGTAGAGGAAATTACCGGTACAGAGCAAGGCGGAATAAACCAGCATACAACCCAAAACCCAGCCGAGCAGAGCTTGTGAAATGCTGTCCGGTGAAGGCGGCAATTGTGTACGCTTGCGCACAACATTCCAGCCACGCCCCATGGGTCGAACCAGATCATAAAATTTTTCCAGCGTTTCCATCTCCGTGGGTTTCGTCACCAGCGTGACCAAAAGCCATACAATCGTGGTAAATCCGACACTGGCAGCCAGAGTAAGATGCGTGGGTATCATTACACCATTTTTTTTGAGAACAAAGAGCAAAACGGCGATAAAAAATGAACTGATCATGGCGGCTATTTCGCTCCAGGCGTTGATGCGCCACCAAAACCAGCGCAACAGATAGATCAAACCGGTGCCGGCTCCAATAGAAAGCATAAGATCGAAACTTTCTTTGGCTGTAACCAGGGTCATCATCACCATCGCTGCCAGAATCATCAGGGCAGTGGTCACCAGACGCGCCACCAGCACATAGTGCTTTTCCGATGCCTCGGGTTTGAAAAAGCGTTTATAAAAATCATGTACCAAATAGGAAGCGCCCCAGTTGAGATGGGTATCCATGGTCGAAATATAGGCAGCCAGCAGAGAAGCGATCATAATGCCGAGCAAACCGGCCGGCAGGAATTTCAACATCGCCGGATAGGCGATATCGTTGCCGATCAAACCGGGGCTGACATGCGGAAAGGCTTGCTGAATATCACCGAGACCGGGATAGACCAGAATAGAGCAGAGTCCGACCAGTATCCAGGGCCAGGGCCGAATGCCGTAATGCGCCACGTTGAACCAGAGGGTTGCGGCCATGGAGTGGCGTTCATCTTTTGCGGCGAGCATGCGCTGGGCGATATAACTGCCCCCACCCGGCTCGGCACCGGGGTACCAGACCGACCACCACTGTATCACCAGTGGAATGATCATCACCGACAAAGCCAGCTCCCAGTTGCTGAAATCAGGTAATAGTTTCAAAGTTTGCGGATCGAGTTTTTCGACCAAACCGGTCAAACCGCCGACCGCTTCATGGTTGAGGGCGTAATAGGCCGCGGAGATGGCGCCGACCATCGCCATGATAAATTGAATCAAATCCGTTACCACAACGCCCCAGAGACCGGAGAGAACCGAAAACCCAACCACCGCAATGGAACAAAAAATAACCGTTTCCCAGCGCGACCAGCCGAGGAGAATATTGGCGATTTTGGCGGCAGCCAGCGTTACCGACGCCATGATGACGACATTGAAAAAGAGTCCGAGATAAACGGCGCGAAAACCGCGCACCATGGCAGCAGACTTGCCGGAATAGCGGATTTCATAAAATTCGAGATCCGTCAAAACGCCTGAGCGTCGCCATAAACGGGCATAAAAGAAAACCGTCATCATGCCGGTGAGCAAAAAGGCCCACCACACCCAGTTACCGGCAACGCCGTTTTCACGAATCAGATTGGTAACCAGATTGGGCGTGTCCGTGCTGAATGTGGTCGCAACCATGGAGGTACCCAAAAGCCACCAGGGTAACGAACGCCCGGAAACAAAAAATTCCGCCATGCCTTTGCCGGCGCGCTTGACGTAAAATATAGCAACGGTGAACGAAAACACCAGATAAGCAACAACGATTCCCCAGTCCAGGTAGGTCATTTGCATGATTCTATATCCTTATGTTAGGCCGACAGATTTAAACCATTATCGCATAAGCGCAGGTGCCGTGTCTCGGCGAAAGTGCGGTAACCACAGATTGTCAACCACAGATTACACAGATTGCTCTGATTAAAACCACAGATTACGCAGATTGCCGGGTGATATAGATGATAATTGATGTTCCATCCTGCAATTCTATCAAATTGTCTTATAATCAGCGGAATCTTATCTACAAGATAACATTTATTGATAAATATTGCAAAAACAACTTGCGCTTTTATATGCAAATGATGATATTTTTGTTTATGTTTTGCTTATATATGAGAACAATGCGAGGTGCAAATCTTTTTAAACTCGAATATCAATAGCCGGGTACATTTTTTCACCGATAATATGATCCCATGTTACATATTACCGGAAATAAATTCCTTTCATAAAAAAACCCGAAAACCAAAAACAGGAGTGCGAAATGAAAAATACGATCTTGTCTTTGCTGTGTATCACATGTTTCATCACAATGGGAGTCAGTGATATGAAAGCACAGGATGATTTTAACGGTTTGTACATGAATCTGGGAAATCTGGCAAGACTTTCACAGGCCAAAACGCGTTCCATCAGTGCGGAAAACTTTACCGGTGAAAAGGGCAAAGGCGGCATGGCCACCGAAGGAACCGGCGAAAGAGCGGCACGGGATCTGGGGCAGGGGTGGAAAGTTTCTCCCTCTATTCGCATCGAGGGCGGAGAGACCATTAC
>CAZMUU010000226.1:0-6004 GCA_964569215.1 uncultured Cytophagia bacterium | reverse complement strand
TATTGTCGACGAAATAGTCGACCATTATTGATTTAAAACCAAAATAATCGTACAATTTAATAAAAAGAGACCGGATCCTCTTACAGATGCAATCTCCTTTTCAACAAAAATCAAACATACCCCGGCGACCTTTTCAGGTGAGTATCAAAGTCCTGGTGCCCCTAACCCTGGTGCTGGCAGCCATATTGCTGGTCTCCGCTGTTGTAGATATTATCAGCGCGAGAAGAGAGCTTATCCATATTTTGCAGGAAGAATCCAAAGCGTTGATCACGGCACTGGAAGAGGGATCGAGAAATAGCCTGGTTTCTTATGCCCTTGCAGAAGAATTGGTTGCCGAACGATTGCTCAATAACGCCCGTCTTATCGAAGAACTCGATTATCTGGGCGCGTTGTCTGATGAAAAACTTTATGCTTTATCGAAACAGAACCGTATTTTTCGAATCAACATCTATAATGAGGAAGGCAAACGCATTAAAAGTTCTCATGCGCATCTCTACAACATTCAACCTCAGGCATCTCCCGAGCTCATGCACGCCATTCGAATTGAGGGGAATGATGAATTGATTATGGGATTGCACGGCAGTCGCTTTGGGCCGGGGCAGCGCTTTGCTGTTGCCAAGCGACGCCGCCTCGGCGGCGTTATCGTCCTGAATATCGATGCGCAGCAAATGCTCGATTTTCGCAAAACCATCGGACTGGGCAAGCTCATTCAAAACATCGGTAAAAACCCGGGCATCGAGTATATCGTCCTTCAGGATACAGCCAATATTTTAATCGCCAGCGAAGGTGTGGATTCCATGAGCACCATGTCGGCGGATTCCTTTCTGACGTTACCCTTTAAAAGCGGTAACGATTCCCTGCAATCCGGGGAATTACAGACACGGTTTGTCGACTATAAGGACGAAAAGGTTTTGGAAATCATCCATCCCTTTTCCTATGCACAACAGGAAATCCTCCGCCTCGGCCTGGGAACTCGGCACATCGAGGAGACACAGCGCAACAGCCTTACCCGGATTGCGATAACCTCCTTGCTTTTACTCATCTTCGGGGCAATCGTGGCCAACTGGGTGATCAGCCATCAAAACTATCGCGAGTTGCAAAAAGCTTATCAACGCATCGAAAGCTATGCCGGTAATATCCTCGAAAACATGTCGGATGCTGTCGTTGCCATCGATCGCAATGGCAACCTCACTCTGGTCAACTCGTTTGCAGAGCAGCTTCTTCAGGTACGGGCGGCAAAGCTATTGGGAAAACCCTGTGAAACCGAACTCAAAGCTCTCTGTCCTTATCTGCGAGAAGCGCTTCTCACAAAGCGATCGTATCGCTACGAGGAGGAAAAAATATCTCTCAACGGTCAGGAATACATCGTATCGCTCTATATCGGGCTGGTCATGTCAACAGGTGGCGAGCTGGACTCGGTGTTCGTCGTGGTTAAAGATGTTACAGAGCAGAAAAAGCTGGAAGAGAATTTAAAACGCCAAAACCAGATATCCGCCATGGGGCATCTGGCCTCCGGCGTGGCACATGAGATTCGCAATCCGCTGAACGCCATCGGGATGATTGCGCAACGCTTTAAAACTGAATTCAAACCGCAAGAGGACGAGGATGAATACAACGCGATGGCATTCACCATGGTCAATGAAACCCGCAGGATTAACGATATCATTCAGCAATTCCTGCAATTTGCAAAACCCGGCAAGTTGAATAAAACAAAAATCGATATCAAATCTGTCTTACAAAATGTGATGACGCTTTTACAGCAATCTTCAGCGGAAAAAGGAATCCGAATCACGAGCGATTGCGCGTCCGTAGCGGAACTCGAAGCGGATGCAGACCGGCTTGGACAGGTATTTCTCAATATCGGTCAAAACGCGCTGCAAGCCTGTTCCGAAGGAGATCGGATTCATTTCTCATGCAGAGAACAGGATAATCGTCTCGAGATCAAAATAATAGATAGCGGCAAAGGCATTAATGAAGAAGAGCTTGACAAAATATTCAATCTCTACTATACCACCCGGGAAACGGGTACGGGAATCGGTCTGAGCATCGTACAGCAGATCATTTCCCAACATCATGGCACGATCGATGTGCAGAGCAAGCCAGGAGAAGGCACAGTATTTACAATTTATCTACCCGTAACGGAGTAAACATGTCAAACAAAATACTCATCGTGGATGACGAAAAATCCCAGCGAGAACTGCTGGGCGGATATTTAAAAAAAAGAGGACATGCCATCCATACCGCCCAACACGGGCAGGAGGCCCTTGAGATCCTCAGGCAGCAAGCGATAGACCTGGTTCTAACCGATATGCGCATGCCCGAACTGGACGGGGCGGAATTATTAAAACAAATCAAAGCATTGAATCCCAATATCGATGTGATAATGATGACTGCCTATGGCAGTATTGAGGATGCTACAGAAGCGATGAAGAACGGCGCTGTTGATTACATAACCAAACCGGTGGATCTGGAACAGCTCGATCTGACCATTTCCAGAGCGTTGGAACACAAACAGCTTGTATCGGAAAACAAGAGATTACGGCAACTCGTCAACGAACGCCTTTCCTTTGAAGGTATCATCAGCACAAGTCCGACGATGGAACAGGCTCTGAATATTGCTGCACGGGTGGCGCCAAGCCCTGCCACTGTATTGATCACCGGGGAAAGCGGTACCGGCAAAGAGCTCGTGGCCAAAGCAATACATTATGCCAGTAACCGCCGGGATCAACCCTTTGTGGCCGTGAACATGGCTGCTCTATCCGACAATCTGGTCGAAAGTGAATTGTTCGGCCACGAAAAAGGCGCATTTACCGGCGCCCAACAGCAACGACAAGGACGCTTTGAAACGGCAAATCACGGGACTCTCTTTATCGATGAAGTCGGCGATATTCCTCTCAATACCCAGGTAAAGCTTTTGCGCGTTCTGCAGGAGCAGCAAATTGAGCGAATTGGTTCCTCCACTCCTTTTCCGATCAATGTGCGCGTCCTGGCTGCGACCAACCAACCACTGGAAGAACGGGTCAAGAATGGTCTCTTTCGCCAGGATCTCTATTACCGCTTAAACGTGGTTAAAATTCATCTCCCGCCTCTGCGACAGCGCCGTGAAGATATTCCCGTTCTTGCCGATCATTTTATACGGCGATATGCCGATCAAAACCAAAAACAGATAAACGGTTTTTCACGTGAAGCAATGGACCGGTTGATGAAATACGATTACCCCGGTAATGTGAGAGAGCTGGAAAATATTATTGAGCAGGTGGTGGTTCTGAGCCGCGACGAAATCATTCAGGTCAATGATCTTCCCCTGAACGTACAAAATGCTTTCCAAACGGATAATCATTCCCTATCGAACGGCACGTTTAAAGAGCGGGTCGAAGCATTTGAAAAAAAACTGATATCAGAAGCTCTCCGCAAAGCCAATGGAATCCAGACCAGAGCAGCTGACTTGCTCGGAATGAGCGAACGCCATCTGAGATACAAGTTGAAAAAGTATAATATTCAGAGCAAAATTCTATTTTGATACAAAAATACGATCAGAGGCACTGCTAATCCTGCGATTCCCGCTCTATTTTTCTTTCCGTAATTGATGCTCCTTCAGCATGGCGTAGAAAACCGGTATAACAAACATGGTTATGATCGCCACCAACATGCCGCCAAACACCGGGATGGCCATGGGCACCATTATGTCGGTCCCTCTTCCGGTCGAGGTCAGAATCGGAAGCAGGGCCAGCACCGTAGTGGCCGTGGTCATCAGCATCGGCCGGACCCTTCGCAGTCCTGCTTCAATCGTGGTCTCCCGGATTTTGCTGATCGTGTCCGGCTTTTGCCGGTTGAATTGCTGCTCGAGATAAGTGGTAATGATGACCCCATCATCGGAAGCAATACCGAACAGAGCCAGAAATCCCACCCAAATAGCAACGCTGAGATTGACCGGATGTACCTGAAACAGTTGCCGTAAATCAATGCCGGGCAGTGATACATCCAGAAACCAGGGCTGACCATACAACCATATCAACAAAAAGCCACCTCCCCAGGCCACGGCAATACTGGAAAAGATCAGAGTTGTGGTGATCACAGAGCGAAATTTAAAATAGAGGATAAGAAAAATGACAAAGAGCGAAACAGGTATAATAATCATAAGGCGATTTTGGGCTCTGGCCTGATTCTCATAATTACCGGCAAACCTGTAACTGACGCCTGCCGGCAATGTAAATTCCTGATTTTCCATTTTATGCTTCAGGTATGTTTTCGCCTGATCCACGACATCGATTTCGGCGTGGCCCTCTTTTTTATCAAAAATAACATAAGCGGTTAAAAATGTATCCTCACTTTTGATCATTTGAGGACCACGCACATAGTCTATGGAGGCCACCTGGCCCAGCGGTAGCTGTATGCCATCGGCTGCCGGGATCACAATGTTACGCAAATCATCCAGGCTGTTACGCAATTCGCGGGGATACCTTATCCGGATTGGATATCGCTCACGTCCCTCTACACTCCTGCTGATTGTTTTTCCTCCGATAGCGGTTTCGATCATGGATAGAGGGGCCGGATCCAAAGCCGATTCCACCCGCCCCAATTTGCCCACCGCGCTTTCAATTTCCGGTAAAGCCTGCAATGCCATATCCTGCTTGCGCAGCACATCCATGACCTCACCGATAGAGGCATGCGGCATTGTTGTCGGCATATAGAGAAAGGCACCTTCGTCTAGCGAAGGCATAAATTCTTTACCCAGGCCGGGAAAGGCATGTGCCACGGCGCTAACAGGTGCGAATCGCTTGACCGGCCGTGGGAGCCATTCGAACAGGGTCTCAAACCCGAGCCAGGTCAGGATTCCCAATAAAACAATTGTAGCCGGCAGAATCAGGAAATAGATCTTATGATCCAGGGCCCAGCGCAGAATACGGGGATAATAATGTTTAATCGCCTGAAAAAAGCCCAGAAAAAATGTGATGGTGACGGCAACAAAGAAAAAGTTCAGGACACCTTTGCCTATACCCAGCGGCATCCAATAAGCCGCCAAAATAAAGGTGACCAAAACCACCAGGGCAATATTCAACCAGCGATTCGCCTTTAAAGCCGGCAGCATGAATTGAATCAGGCCGGCGCTGCTCAGCAGTATGATAATCAAACCAGCGGCCAAAGCGAAAAAAATCGAAACCAATATTCCCAACAGCAGTCCGATCAGATAAATCCACTGTCGTAAACGCCTTGCCCGAATACGTCCGGTAAAAAAGAGTTGCGCCAGAGGCGGAATGACCAAAAGTGCAAGAACAACAGACGAAAACAGGGCAAAGGTTTTGGTAAAAACAAGCGGTCTGAACAGCTTGCCTTCCGCAGCCTGCAGGGTGAATACCGGCAAAAAACTCACAATTGTGGTTAATACAGCGGTCGTCACCGCACCAGCGACCTCGCGAGTTGCAGTAAAAACCACTTTAAACGTGGATGTATCTTCATCCCTTGATTGCAGGTATTTGAAAATATTTTCCGTGATCACAATGCCCATATCGACAATGGTTCCGACAGCGATGACGATTCCGGATAAAGCGACAATGTTGGCGTCCACCCCGAATAGCTTCATAGCGACAAAGGTCATCAGCACCGCCAATGGCAACATTGCAGAGATCAGAATAGAGCTGCGCAAGTGCATAACCAGCAAAAGAACCACAATAATCGTAATCAGAATCTGCTGCGACAAACCGGTATTAAGCGTATTCAGGGTCTCATAAATCAACTCGGTACGGTCATAAAAGGGAACAATAGTGACCTGACTGATTCCGCCGTCATCCAGCTTCTTCTGTGGCAAACCAGGTGCAATTTCTGCAATCTTTTCTTTTACATTTTGTATGGCCTGCAGAGGATTCTCATTATAGCGCACCACCACAACACCGCCAACCGCCTCACCCCCCGCTTTGTCCAGGGCACCGCGGCGCAAGGCAGGACCTTTGCTGACACGGGCAACATTTTTGATAAAAATAGGCACATTATCGACAGAGGTGATAAC
>CAZMUU010000225.1:0-6032 GCA_964569215.1 uncultured Cytophagia bacterium | reverse complement strand
GCATAATGGTTCGCATATTGGTCATACCGACCTGGGGATTGTTCGGCGGTTCCGGCAGATAACCGGTTGCCCAGCCCAGTACAGCCGGTGCGCCGCTGCAGCTGGAATGCAGGTGTTTACCCCCTTCAATGCGTTCCAGCACTTCAAAAGAACCATCACCGTTCAGGCTGATTTTGTCAACCCCCTGGAACTGATCCGTAACACCAAGGATTTCACCGACCATTTGCATGGTTGTCCCGGCCCCTCTGGAGGCAGATTCCCAGCCGCCGAAAATCAACGTATTTGATAAATCGAGTCCATCGATCTGTTTAACCAGCTCTGCGAGCTGCAGAGCAACTTGCTTTGAATCAGAAAATCCCCCTGCCGCAGCATCTGTGGCGATGAGCTGAAACGGCACTTTTTGCGCGATCGTCATCATAACCTGCTGTAACTTTGCTTTTGGGCCGATGCTGACCACATATAATTTCCCCCCTGTTTCTTTGACCAGTGCGGCTGCTTCATAAAGGGCGTGACCGGCCCAGGGGTCGAGGACATGGGGGAGCATCATTTCATTGCGCAACCCCGGTTTTTCTCCTGTTTGCACAGGGTCAAGAGTTTGTAAAGGGTCCGGCACGATACCGGCACAGACCACGACATTAAGATTCGTCATTGTTTTACTCCACGATGTTAAGCGTATCTTTAATTTTCAGCCGAGTGCAAACCGCCGGCCCCGGCCTGAAAATCGATATTGATTTTATCTACTTTACTTTCAACGGGTTTAACACAGTTCCACATACAGGCACCGCAATGGATACAGCGGTCATTGTCAAAATTGGGAACGCCGTCTTCCCCTGGTGTAATCGCCTGCCCCGAGCACATTTCTATGCAAATCTTGTTATCGCATTCTTTGCACAGGTGAGGGTGAAGAAACACAACATGGTCGCGGTAACCGTTGGGTGCCTGAACTTTGCCGCCGATCAGTAGTGCATCCTGATGTGACATGAACAGTTCACCGTCGTATTTAATCTCCGGCCATCCCAGCTCTTGCATGAACAACTCATTCAGAGCCAGGTCGTTGCTGCGAGCCTGTAGCTTAAGCTCTGTGATTCTTTTCTTTGATATCCTGCCTTTGAAATACTCTTCCGGATTTTTGAGGATTTGATGCGTCGATTTTGGCTGTGTTTTTAAATTCAGCTTTCCTTTACTCAATCCGGTTAATCCCATGCCGAGCAAGCCGCGAAGAAAGCCGCGATGAAATCCGTCGCGGGCGTGTTTGGCCTGTTCAGCTTCTTCTTCGATATGGCTTTTACGGCGCATGTCGATATAGGTTTTTTCCAGATTTTCCTGTGTAAAGGGCTGGTTCGCGGCAGCCAGTTTTTCGACCGCTTGTGCCAATAATACTCCGGTTTCCCAGGCTTCGTCCACACCGGAGTTTGTCAATATGTTGGTACTCGCCGATCCTTCTCCAATACGGGCCCATCCGTTACCTGTGAGATAGGGTTCGCCTCGTTTACCGGATTCCTGTATCGATTTCGCACCCCATGATTTGAGTTTGCCACCCTTGATATCATCCCAAAAGTAGGGATGTTTGATATAATGCTGCAGGTACCGGTAGGCGGTGCGAATCGGATTTTCATACCAGGAAGGCACAAATATACCCACTGAAGCGATATTTTCCGGATGGACATAGAGGAAACCAAATATCTCGGGTTCCGGATAGCCAAAAGTATGGAAAACGGTCCCGGCTTTAAGGTTCGTATGAGCGGGCAGTTCGATGACCATTTTCATCCCAACGGCCCAGTCTTTTTGCTGGTGATCGTCCGGCAGTCCAAATTTTTCATCCAGTTGCCTGCTGATATTGCCGACCGGGCCATCGCCTAAAACAGTAAGGTCAGCTTCGATTTGCATGCCGGGCATATAGCCATCTGCCGGTTCTCCTTGTTTATCGGTTCCCTGATCCACCATTTGCACACCGATCATTTTCTCCTCAAAAAAAAGGGCTTTATCGACCGGCATACCGGGCCACAATTGTACCATGCCGCTACCCAAAACCCGGGATGCCGCCCACTGGTTGAATTGGCCGATGGAAAAAATCAAACCGTCATGTTTTTGCAAAAACGAGGGTATATAGGAAAGTTCCAGCGCCTCGTTTTTGTACCAGGGCAACCATTTACCGAGTTTGAATATTTTGTCGACAATTTTTAATCCTGCAGACCGTGAACTGGCACCATGCGGATCGAGCAGATAGACCAGTTTTTCTTTCTTAACGTCGACGGTTAAAGGAATTTCAGCCGGATTAAGATCCGGATAGGATTGCCGGATCGAATGTGCTTTTGAAACCACACCGGAGACCCCAAAACCGATATCATCCGACCGTTCATAACAAATAATCTGTAACGGCATACCCGGCATGACGCGACTCGACAGCTTGACCGAACCGTCAGCGTGAGTCAGGTTTTTGCTGATTTCCGATAAAAATCCCGCAGTTGCCGGTCCAAAACCAACACATACAATATCCACTTTCATGGATTGTCGTTCAATGTTTGACATGATTCAAGTACTCACTTTACACTATTCTGCTTTCTGCTGTTGATCATTGCAAAAAGCCATATATATATTTTTTTTCTTACTGCTGATTTATTGCGGATAATCCAGGGCTTCCGGAATCATGACTGTTGTCAGTGCTTCAGCAGCGCGGTCCCTGGCCGAATGTACACCGGCAATATTAGCGTTGAGTTGCTGCAACAAGGGGGTCAGGATATCGCCGGATTCGGGCAGGGTGGAGGCACTGCCGTAATAGAGCTCTGAACAAATTTGTGCCACCTCATGCGCAGCACGGGAAGCCTGAATAAAGCAAAGATCCTTGAAAAAAGCGACATAACCCTCCAGATTGGGCGCCACGGCAGCATTTTCAGGACCTTTTTGCATCAATTGCAGCACATCATCCATTTGATAATAGGAGGCCAGTAACCAGCAGAGGGCATCGGCCATTGCAAAGGTAACGGCCTGGCGGGAGCTGCTGTACAGTTTTGTATTGTTTTCATCACGGTGTGTTTGCAAATAATCGAGTGTTTCCAGCCAGATTCTCATTCCACTGACCAGCGCGCTCATACCCATATTGTCATGGGTCAAGGCCAGGTTTTCGAGACGCTGCATCCAATTGCCGAACTGAGTCAAAAAGACTTTGTTGGTCATGGTAATCGAAAGTTGGCGCCGCTGCACTGCTTCGGGTCCCTCATAGGTGGCTTCGAGCTGTGAATCCATCCATTTCTGTCCGAGAAAACCAGGACAGTCTTCCGTAATGCCATACCCTCCCATCAAAGAAACCGCCTCGCGCATCGCTGTTGCGCCTTCGCCGGTATTCCACAATTTGGTGGCCGGACAGAGCACATTGGCCAGCGAATCGGTGATAACGTATTGTATCATCGGATCGTCAGAGGGGGTGTCGCCGTTGTTTTCGAGATGCTCGACAGCATCTGTTTGAATATTCATCAGTGCCTTAAATTCAGCACGCCCCTTATCGATGCCCTGTTCCCGAAAGTGTTTTTCTTTTTCTTTTTCCATCGGATCGAGCTCATCAAAAAGTCTGGCAGCAGCAAACCCGAGTGAAGAAGCCGCTTCTCCCATGGCCCAGACAGCTGCGGTTCGGTGTAATGCGTCTTCTTTTTGCTGAATTCCCAGTTTATATCGGGGCGATTCAGGTTCGAGGCTACCGCCGCGGAAGCGACCGCGCTGATAGCGAATCACGGGCTCAACGGCAGAGACCAATTTGGCTGCCGTCATCAAGCCGACCGTAACCCGGGTATGTTTGAAAACCGGATCGATAATCTCTGCATGACTGAAATTGGGAAGAATGACTCCGTCTTTAACGGTATAACCGCCGATAATACGGCTGGCGGGGACCTTCATATTAAATACCGGATCGCGGGTGGAGGAGAGCTGGTGTACCAGCTTAAGGGTGGGGGCACCCCGGTCAAAGGTGCCGGGATCGGTTTCCTCCAGAATGATCATACAGCTACCCTTGATACGGTCATCATCGCTTTCGACAGCGACGCAGACAAAATTGGCAAAATCCATATTGGTGATAAAGCGACCGCGTTTTTCAACCTGCAGAACAGGCTCCGCATCCGCAGGCCAATCGGCAACGCGAACTTTACCGCCGAGCATACCGGTTTCAACGCCGACATAAGGGAGGGGTTCCGTCAGTCCAAACGCCCCGCGATACTGAATGCGATCATCCCCCGGCTGCAGCGGCACTGCTCCGCCCATATAAGTTCGTTTTTGTTCTTCTGTGCCGCGTTCATGGATTGGTTCCAGGGCCAGATTTCCGGCCAGACTACCGGTGGCGGCACCGGCATCGACCCAGGACAACTCATATGCAGTCAAGGCAAGGGCAAAATTCTTGGGCCCTTCGATGAAACCGCCAAATTCAGGATCCATAAACACAGCCGTGATACCGGATTCATCGAATGCGTTTAACAGTTCCGATTTTTGGGTCGTCCATTCATGACTGTTTCTGGCGCCTTCCGCCACAGCCCGTGCTACGGGTCCGCGTGCCACAGCTCTGACGGATTGAACCAGCATCTGCAATTCAAACCTGTCGGCAAAACGCCACATGATACTTCGAATATCATCACCCGGGAGGGTTGCAAGTGTATACATGCAAAAAATCCTTTCCCTTAAATGCGTTAAAAGAAATAAAATGAATATAATTCAGACAATATAAAAGCTATTAAAAAAAATTACAAGGGAAAAATAACCACAGGCCGGTAACTATTAGCATTTGATCCAATCTACTAAAATTTGAACAAATAAACAACCGCTCCAATCGTTTTGTTGTGATTTTTAGCCATTCAACCAAAAAAATACTTGTACATAGAGTCGTAAAAACGTATCATAATATTATATAAATAGAACAGAGCCAATATGGAGCGAAAAATGACATCCAGAGAACGGGTATTGACATCTTTACATCATAGGGAACCGGACGCCGTTCCCGTAGATATCGGTGCCACCGGCGTCACCGGTATGCATGTGACCTGCGTAGCGGCTTTGCGCGATTATTATGGACTTGAAAAACGTCCCGTTAAAATTCACGAACCCTATCAGCTCCTCGGACTGATCGAGGAAGATTTACAGGAAGCGATTGGCGTTGATGTCGAAGGCGTTTTTGGTTATAAAACGCTGTTCGGCTTTAAAAATGAAAACTGGAAACCCTGGACACTCGAAAACGGACTCGACGTTCTGGTTTCCGAGCATTTCAATGTTACCACAGACGAAAAGGGTGATACGCTGATTTATCCGGAAGGAGATCTTTCAGCCCCTCCCAGCGGCCGCATGCCGAAGGGCGGCTTTTTTTTCGATACGATTGTGAGACAAGAGCCTGTCGACGAAGAAAAACTGGATCCGCAGGATAATCTCGAAGAGTTTGGCCTGATCTCGGATGAGGAATTGCAGTTTTACGCCCGGGAGGCCGAGAGAGCAGCGCAAACCGGTCGGTCTGTCATTGCGTCGATACCCGGTACCGGACTTGGGGATATTGCTCTGGTTCCGGCACCTTTTATGAAACACCCCAAAGGTATTCGCGACATCGAAGAGTGGTATGTATCAACCGTGGCAAGACAGGACTATATACACAATATTTTCAGCAAACAAACCGATTATGCACTGGAAAATATGGCCAGACTTGCCGGTGTCTATAATGATGTCGATGTTGTGTTCATTTGCGGAACCGATTTCGGTACGCAGCATTCCACGTTTTGCAGTCCGGATACCTATCACTCTTTGTATCATCCTTACTATAAAAAAATCAATGACTGGATACATGAGAACACAAGCTGGAAAACCTTCAAGCACTCCTGCGGCGCGGTTGAAAATCTGATTTCTCACTTTATAGCGAGCGGATTTGATATTCTCAACCCGGTACAGATTTCCGCTGCCGGCATGGAACCGAAGCACCTTAAAAATGAATATGGAAAGGATATTGTCTTCTGGGGCGGTGGTATCGATACACAATCCACCCTGCCCTTTGAAACACCCGCAAAAGTCAGAGA
>CAZMUU010000224.1:0-6071 GCA_964569215.1 uncultured Cytophagia bacterium | reverse complement strand
GATACCGGTTTTAGTCAAAAAGCGGAGCAGATAAAAACCTTATTTTATGTTTTTAAACCTTAATTATATTTTTTCCATCCATTTCCACCTGGTCCGGTTCGCGGATAAAAAGCGCGAGCAGCAGCATGGCCACAATTGCCAATACGGTACTGCTGATATAGAGAACGCGATAACCGAACAGGTGCGCGATTTCACCACTCAGGGGAGTGGCGATGATTCGGCCGACATTCATGATCAGCATGCCGAAAACCGCCTGTCCGCTCGACCGCACAATGGAGGGGCTGGAGACATCCATAAAGGTAACGCTGCCGACGTAGATAAAGGCAAAGGTAAAGCCGTGGAACAGCTGTAAGGGCAGCAACCCGGTCCAGACAGGGATAAAAGCAGTGCCCGCCCATCTCAGCACGCTCGCCAATACGCCGAGAACGATCAGTTTTTTAACTCCAAAACGGTTGATCAACCGTCCGACAAAAGGCATGGTCAACGCTTCAGCAAGTGTACCGAGTCCCCATAACCAGCCCAAATGTGCATTTTTGGCGCCCAAATCACGAGCGTAAATACTGAGAAAGGCATACGACATTTGATTGGCAATAGCGATCAGAATACCGGTAAAGATGAACCAGCGGATGTTTTTGTTTCTAAAGAGTATTTTGATCGCCAGATTGGTATGCTTGCGCGAGACGCGCTCGGAAGGCGGAATCTGTCGAATAAAAATTGCCGAGATGATGATACAAATCCCAAAGAGCGGAAACATCCAGTTCAAGCCATAGCGGTCGAAAAAGGCTCCCAGAGAGAATGAGGCGACCATAAAGCCGATGGTACCATAGATACGCAGGTTTGAATAGTTGTTCCGTCCCTGTCTGCCCAGAACCTGAAAGGTAACGCTGTCCGCCATCGAGGCCAGCGGTGTCCAGAACATGGCCCATATAATCAAGAGACCCGCCAGAACCCAGAGCGTCTGGGCCAAACCGACGCTGAAAAAAGCAGCAGCCGAAATAAACGCGAGTATAGCGACGAGCTGCGGACGGTTTCCCAGGGTGTCGGCAACATAACTCCAGAGCGGCTGCGCCACCAATGCCACCAACGGTGGAATCATCAGCAACAACCCCACCTGGGCATCATTGGCACCGACCAGCTCTTTGTAATAGGGTGCCAGATAAGGGAGCATGACGCCAAGGGAGAGAAAATAAAAGAAATAATGTGCTTTTATTGCGTTGTGTATAGATAATTTCATCTTTTATGCCGGAATCATTGAATAAACTATAAAGGTAATAAAAATAATCGACAATCACAAACTACTATTTGCGATATGCCGGATGAACTAAACAGGGAAAAATCCCCGACGCATAAAAATCTATAAATAAAAATCGTTATATATCTCTGTAAAACCGGTGATTGTATTCTGGAAAAGCTGAATTTTCAAAATAAACGGGAAACTATGGTACTTGATACCGGCAAATCCCCCTCTTCATTATAAATTCAGGTCTGATAAAAGCGCTGTAGACGTTCAAACGCATCTGCTCCCTGCAGAATCATCAGATCCCACAGGGTTTTCATCGCTTCATGGGAGTTGGGCAGCGGCCGGTAGGATTTACGACTGTCGGCGATGACGGTGTCCAGACCCCGGGGAACGGCCAGAGTCAGAAACGCGCATTGCAGTGGCGTCTTAACCGCATTACCCGACGCTGTTTTGACCGGCAGTTCAGAGGTGAGATTGGAGAGCGTCACTATCTTGTGGACTTTGTTCAGATCATTATCCCGGTGCATAAGTTCAAGAGCTTTCAATGTTCTGGGTAGTGCGCCTTCAATATCGTTGTTCAGGGGATGCAGGCCGGGATCGAGATAGAGATCCTCAAGACTCAATGCTTCACTATTTTGCATGAGCATATCCGTCATGCGCTTCGCGGTGTCGACAATCTCTTCGGCAGTGGCGTTCGATTGAACACCTTCATTATCTTCCCGTTCACTGCAACGAACGACAAATTTCAGGGGTTGAATGTCACTCAAATGAATAAACTCGAGACGTCCCTCTGAAATAGAGTTGACGAATGGTTTTTCACCGTTTGCTTTTGCTGCATCATACTGTTGCAAAGCGATTTGCTGTTGATCGAGATCGGTTGAATCGATCGAAAGGGGCAGCGGCAAGGCACTTTGCAGGGTTTGCACCAGGTTTTGTAAACGCTCCGCAGGAAGGTTGCCAATATCAATGTTGATACAGTGCGCACCGCCTTTTTGTTGTTCTTTCGCAATGTCAACAATCCTGTCATATTTTTCAGTCTGAAGATAATTGCTGATGGATTGATTATTGCCGTTGATTTTATTATCAATTGTATACAGGCTAAATGTATCCATTGTATATCCTCAAAAGAGTCAAAATATTTATCGAAACAAAACTCACTTTATTCAATATACAATCCTGATGTTAAAACACAAAGGGTTAAAAAGCGACCAAATGGTCGAATTAAAACGCCCTTATGGTCGAATACAGTCAGGTCATGCTTGACATTGATTCTTATAAAATATTATAAATTAATTATTTAGGCTTTAAATGGGTTTTTGGCACGGGATTTGTCTCTGATTCTGCAAAACGAGCCAACTTTTGGAGCGAATAATGAAACAGAAAAAGATACGCATCATTGCCTTACTCATGATCGGTATGACCACCTTTGTTTTTACATTTACGGATAAGGTGGGTTTGGGATCAAGCACCGATAACGATGCGGTAACCGCACGGGCGGGCTCTTCCTGTTCTCATTGCAGCGGATGCGATTCCAGTAACACAGAGGAAGAAACCGATCTGCAGGGCTGGACAGCGGATAATGATCTGCCCGGGCTTGGTGAGGATGATATAGAAAATTTTAATGAATAAAGAGGAGAGAGCAGATGAAACGCATAATGGTGTATATTCTTTTTTTCGCAGGATTGTTTGTGCAAACCCTGCCGGTTCTGGCTTGTGAGATAGAGGTCAAGCCGAGGGGAGAAGCGAAAGAGGTTTATACCCTGGGAGATCAAATTATTTTCGAGGTCACGGTGGTTCTGACTCATAGAAATTGTCCTGAAGGTATTGCAAACACCAAATACAAAGGTAAAGGTCTGGAATTGCTCGGTGCCACCAAATGGAAAGAGGTGAACCCCGGTATTTTTGTTCAATTGATCAAGACTCAGATCGCTGACAGTATCAATGGGGAAGCGATTCTGTATGCCGGACGCACCTGCAACAAAGAGGGTGGATACGGCAGTTACAAAGTCTTAATCGAATAGCCGGGAGTGAATGAATATTGTTTAGGAGACACATTCCGACATGGTTCATTCCTTTATTCTTCTTGTCGGTGTTGTACCCGCTTTATGCGCAGGATAGTTCAGACACGGTATCAGAACCAGTACAGGATGAGTTTATCGATTTTGATGATGCTCAATTTAGCGACAGGGTCGCTGTTGAAGAGGGGAATATTGATCACTCGGATCACGGTGCCGATGATCGCGGATTAAAGGTTGCCGCCGGGGCGCTGATTTTTACGGTTTTAGCCGCATTGTTTCTGCGCTACACAACCCTGCGCCATTTCAGGCCCTTTTTTTTACTGGCCTCTCTGCTGGTGCTTGGATTTTACAATGGGGGGTGTCCGTGCATGATATCCAGCTTTCAGAACATCTGGTTGTGGATATTGGGGACGCACGAACACTGGCACAGGATGATCTGGTTTTTGGGTCTCATTCCAATTACTTATCTGTTTGGCCGCGTCTGGTGTGGCTGGGTTTGTCATTTGGGTGCTTTACAGGAGTTTATCTATCGGCCCAATCGCCTTGCTTTTTTAAAATCACCGCTGGTACAGAAAATATTCAAGACCATGATCTATGTCGTCTTTATCGTTCTTATGGTTCAGTTGTTTTTAACAAAAAGCAATATATTTATCCATTATGATCCCTTTAAAGTGGCGTTTAATTTTCTCTCCGCCAATACGCTGGGGTGGATTCTGCTCGGACTGCTGCTGATCTCTTCACTGTTGATCTATCGCCCCTTTTGCCGCGGTTTTTGTCCGGTGGGTCTGGTGCTGGGATGGGTGAATCGCATCCCGGGCGCAATGAAATTATCGGTTAAAGAAAACTGTAGCGCCTGTCAGCGATGTGTTCGAAATTGTCCCACCTGCTCGATCTCCGAGTCGGTTGAAATAGATCACAATGAATGTATCATGTGCGGCAATTGCCTTGATGAATGCCGCAAGGAGGCAATTAAATTCAGTCGTAAAGGTTAAATGGCATGATGAAAAAAGTATTGTTATGCATAATACTGACAAGCTTTATACCAACTCTTGCATTTGGTAAAGAGCGTAAAAGCGGGTTGGGGGCTCATTTTAAACCGTTTATACAGGGGGTACCGCTTTACTGGTCGGCAGAGCTGATGCTTGCTGCAGGGACGATGAATAATTCTCTCCTCGATCGCGATTATATTAACCGCAACTTTTATGTGCGAATTGATCTCAACGTCGGCCATCATCAGCTTTATGTAGAGGTCGGTTTGAAAAAATTTTACAAATCGGACACTGGCCCCGGTCTTGGTGTTCAGAATCCGGGATGGGGAGACTATCCCAAACCTGAAAAGCACAATTCCGGCCTGCGGGAAGCTTTTTACCGTTACGAAGGCAGCGATGCCGTGATTGCAATAGGATTATCAAGTATGGAACTGGGATCGTCCATGCTGATCGATGAGCGGGCCATCGGAATCAAGGCGGAAAAAGCATTTTCTGCGTTCAGAATCGATGTATCCGCGGCTTCAGTGATGAACGACTTTGCCCGTGAGGGCGATTTTTGCAGCACCCGCCATGTTCGGCGCTTATTGCGCGGAGGGCGTCTGGGTTTTAATTCTTCCGATTTGGGTTTTTCCAATTTTGCAGCCGGGGTTTTACGCTGGAACCCAAACTATGAAAAGCACCAAAAAATAGAATCGGTTGATGATGACTCGGACTCCTTTTCAGATGACTTTTTGCAGTTCTCCTCGTTCAAGATGAAAAAGATCCCGCTGCTCGACTTTAGATTTTATCAGCTATCAGGAGTTTGGCAAGATTTTCCATTCGACTGGAATGACACTGGGCACCCTGATAAAGGAGTGAGTACATGAGCTCTTCACGCAGAGAGTTTATGAAAAAAAGCGCCCTTTTGACAACCATGGGATTTTTGGCAGCGTGTGAGAAAACCGGTATCAGTTCATTTGCCGGATTTGAGATTTGTCAAAACATCTGTATCGGCTGTGGCGACTGCTCTCATCCTGTAGCTATGATGCCATCCGATCAAAAAAGAAAAGAATTGTTTTTATGATGTCGTATTTGTACCTTAAAATCATGTCGGTGCTTATACCTGTTCGGTCGGCGGATGCAATCGCAGCTGGAATCAATCCGAGCTGGAGCATGAGTTGAAACGCGCTTATAAACAGGGGATTGGTATTGTGGCGATGAAAACCACATCAGGAGGTCCTTATGCCTTTGCTAAAGAGAAACCCAGCTTGAAATCCGCACTGCAATGGGTGGTGAACAACCCTTTATCCATACAGCCGCTACAGCCATGCTGAGTTATAATGAAATCGAAGAAAACCGTCGGGCGTTTTTACGCACTTGGGTTTAATACCATAATCCAACTGAATTTTGCCCACGACCATCTTTAGTTTTTGGTTTGGTTTTTGCTTATAATATGGCTTAAAAGTATCATAATTTCAGTCTATTGATTTTTAATAGATTAGGTATAATAATTTTACTGTTTACAGGCACAGCTGTCACTGTTTTGTGTCTCTTTGCCCAATTTCTATGACACTTTGGGAGGTTCTGATGATGAAAAAGACCATTCTGTTACTTTGTTTCTTTACTGTGTCATATCTCTTTGCACAGCTGGAAATTCGTAAATCGGACGGCACCCGGTTGATGGTGGTGACCAATACAGGCAATGTCGGAATCGGATTATCCGGCGATCCCTCTCAACGTCTGCAAGTCGCCGGTATGACCCAGACGCAATCGCTTCGTGTCACGAATGGATCTCCGTCCGCAGGCAAGGTCCTCATTGCCACCGATGGCAGCGGTACTGTTACC
>CAZMUU010000223.1:0-6085 GCA_964569215.1 uncultured Cytophagia bacterium | reverse complement strand
GCGTTCAACAATTCCAACATGATTGTTCCAGATTTTTTTCTCGCTCAAAACATAGGATGGCGGTCCGGCGCTGTATAGTCGACCCAGATCGATACCGGGTTGTATGTATTGCTGCCAGCAGGCAGGGCACCCACCGGCAAGGACGCTATAGAATCCACTACCATCAAACCAGTGATAATGCATCGGCATGAGCTGGTCGACAAATCCCTCATTAAACCACAAGGCGGCATCCTGATAGACCGTACCATAAGCCTGCCAGCTGCTCCAGTTATACTTTCCCAAAACTGCGGCTGAGAGTCGCACCCATGGTTTTATCTGTTGAATGGAATCATGCAGCGTTCTTACAAACTCGGTAACCGACCAGCGCCACCAGGCGTCCCAGGTGTCAAAACCAGCGGGTATGCCTTCGTCATAGGGATGTTCAGTATCATAGAGATATCGGCTGGATTGGTTCGCCATCAAATCCTGAACATGTTGTGGCGATATCATACCATCGAGCGATTGTTCTTCCGGCAGTAAATGCGTCGATTTCAAAAGCGCATTGGAGCTATAGTGCTCATTCCAGCGTACGTAATCGAGGTGTAACCCATCCACGTCATACCTTTGTACGATTTCCATGGCCACCGCATTCAAATATTGACGCACCTCAGCCAAACCGGGAGAAAGCGCCCGGTGTGATGTCATCGGATGGCCACTGCGGTCGCGGCAAATCCATTCCGGATGTTCAGCCGCGGGGGTTCCGGGCTGGGTACTGGCATTGGCAAATACGTTAAACCAAACATGCAGTTCCAGACCTCGCGCGTGTGCCTGCCGGATCACATAGGCAAGGGGATCAAATCCGGGAGAGGCATAGCCGAGGTCGCGTCCCCAGGGCTCAAAATTGGAGGGGTAATAAACCTCGCCGCCCCGTCTCGCCTGCCAGAGAACGGCGTTCATATTGGCATGCACATGACTATCGAGAATTTTATCAATATGGGCTTTTTGTTGCTCTATCGGGGCTCCGTTCAAACTGTGCTCCCAGGTCACCACCCAGGTGGCACGAAACTCTTCATTGCTGGATGCATAGAGGGCGATATAGAATAAAAATAAAAACAGAATGATCTTTTTCATGATTCAATTATCCCGGCTTGATAGCCATTTAAACGGACGGATCTTTCGAAAAGAGGGGTGTTTTTTATAAAAAAGGCCGATGAGGAATCAGCCCCACCGGCCTTTTTTACTCGAAAAGAATACAAATTATTTAACAAGCATCATCTTGCGGGTTCTCATCTGGCCGTCGACGACGAGTTTATAGTAATAGGTGCCGCTGGCCATTTCAGAAGCATCGAATTCGATCATATGATTTCCGGCTGACATGTTTTGGTCGATCAGTGTGGCAACTTCATGTCCGAGAATATCATAAATCTTCAGTTCAACCTCGCTCATCTCGTCGAGAGTAAAAGGAATGGTCGTGCTCGGGTTGAACGGATTGGGATAGTTTTGTCCCAGCATAAAATCAAGCGGCAATTGTTCTTCTTTTGCAACCGCTGCTGTTTCATCCCAGACGAATTTCTTTATTGTGAAGGAATAAAAATCGGCCAGGTAGAAAGTTTTGCCATCATCGGCAAATGCACCATCACGGGGAGCGCGGACATATTTGGGCTGTGCATAGCCACCCGTGGTGGTATCGGTCTGAGCCGTATTGCCCCACCAGGTAAAACTGGTGCTGTCGACGATAGCATAATCCTGTGCCGGATCCAGAGCCCACAGAATCTTCATCGCAGCTTCCTCTACGGTTCCGAACCAGAGAAGACCGCTTGGATCCATTTCGACATAATTGGGAGCGATGGTCATGCCATTGATCTCCTGAACCAGGGTGTCGGCGACTTCATAGGTACCGTCAACGCCGTCCTCGCTGTGAAAATGAATAATGCCGCCATTGAGGCTACCCAGGTAGATATCCTTACCATCGGGCGAGACACAAATACCACGTGAAAGCGTCTCTATGCCGGGAATAGAGTTGTAGACCGAAAAATCAAATGGATCGAGAACATTGAGGGCGCCGCCCAAAAGCGGGAAGGTGTAAACAAATCCCTCTGCATCGACACCGGGACGGGCGTTCTGACCTTCATTCTCGAAAACATTAAGAACGCTGTGATCGGTGGGGTCAATTTGATACACATTGGCACCGATACGGTCATTGTCATCGATCGCTACAATAATATTGCCATCAGGATCGATTTCCATGCCTCGGCCACCGCCCCAGGTGGTGTCGACAGTGCCATCCGGCATGTCGAGGAACTGAATAACATCAAGATTGTCAGTCGTGGGATCAAGCACGAAAATCGGATAGGTGCCGACCACAAGTGTAGAATCGCCGGACGGAATGGTCAGATCATCAGGCCAATAGGTGCTGTCATCACCGACCGCGATTCGTCTTTGATAATAAGAATGAAACCAAATGTTACCGTCATTATCGACTTCAACGCCATAAGGAATTCTAAAGCCCGGAGCATTAACCGCATCTTCGCCTCCGTCGGTTGCGACAGCGTTTCCTACAACGACAGCTTCATCAAAGACCCAGCCACCTGCAAATGAGAGGCCGGCAAAAAGTGCTACAAAAAGAACTGTAAATACCAACTGTTTCATTTTAATTACCCTCCTTAAGGTTTAACGATTTAAGCTTGAATTAAAAAAGGTTGAACTGTCCTCTCACCTCCTTCCCGTTTTGTTCATTTCCAACAGAATTTGGTAATCGAAAATCTATTGTCGTCCATAATACGGAGCGCTGAGTTTGGCCATGGTCACGCGCAAGAGCTTTTGCTCATCGGGATTATCGCTTTTGCGATTGACGTAGAGATAGATATCATTATCCCATACAAACGCGGTTGCCGGTGCTTTGAGGATATTCGGGTAAAGCATGTTCAGTTCCGAAGCGGCATAATTTCCCGCACCTTGCGGAATAAGATAATAGATAGCGTTGTCGTATTGCGCACCGATATAAAGGAAACCGTCAATATCAAAGGTAATGTCATTGATATCCGGACCGGTCTCTCCGACCGCGGCATCCCAGTCAAAAATTTCTTCTATAGGACCGACCGCGCCATCATCGGATGTAATTTCGTTGCGCCAAATACCGCGCACCGTAGCATCGGGATCGTCGCCGTAATACTCGCCGGAAACATAGACATAACCGTCATAAACGCGAATGGCATTTAAGATGGTTCGTTCATATTCCATCATCTCCTCAACCGTCCCGTCCGGTTTCATGCGCATAAGCGAGTTTCTGCCGGCAATAAAAAGATTATGATTGGGCCCAAAGTCGATATCGTAAACGGGATTTCGCAACCTGTCGCCATACTTGTCGATTGAACCACCACCGGGCGGAACCCGATAAATAAATCGCGTACGGCCGGCATAGAGATAGTCGTCCGGTCCCCAGCACATGGTTTGATAAAAACCATCCGTCACCGGCACATAGTCTGTATTTTCTTCCGGATCATCCGGAGAAATTTTCACAATTTTTCGCAAACCCGAAGAAACATAGATGTTGTTCTGCGGATCACAGGCCAGGCTGTAGGCGTCGGTAAATTTATCAACACCGCCATACTCGAATTCCGTATACTCTAATTTGTAAATAACCGTGTTGCTGAATAGCTCGGCACCATGGACGGCAATTTTTACCGCTATCGAATCACCGACCAGATTGGGCGGTTTGACTTTAAGTTCGGTCGCAGAGGCGGACTGAATTTGACCCTTCTGGTCATCAAAATAGACAAAGTTTTTCTCCGGCTCTGGTGAAAAATTTTGCCCGGTAAGGGTTACGATCGTAACCCCGGCAAGCGCAAAATCCGGTGGATCAATGGAAGAAATCGTGGGCTGTGGTTCTGATGTCGCATCCGGATCGTACAAACTTGGCGTGATATCCTTATCACAGGCCGAAAAAACCAGAAAAAATAAAACAGAAAAAATTAAAATCATCGTACGCTTCATTTTACACTCCATGTAAACAAGGTTTCATCTCTTAATTAACTTAACGGATAATGATAAATTTTCGAAACGCAGTATCGCCTTTACGATAGAGCAATTCACCGGTGTCGGGATCGTGAAAATCTTCAGTCACCTCAAAGTGAGCAATATAGACGCCGCTGACAATGACCTGTCGAGATGAAGTGACAGAGTTCCAGGCTTCGTCTCCGCTTCCATCCGTGTGTTCAATCGTCTGAATCAAATCTCCCCGCTCCGTAAAAATACGAATAGTACAATAGGCGGGTATATTCAAAAACATAATTTTATCGGGTTCACCGGTATACTGCAGATCCTTTGCCTTGATGTTGTAGGGATTGGGGACGACCCGAATCGCATCCAGGCTGGTACCGGCCTGCCGGCGTAAATACGCGGGTTCAGTGGTCTGGGTATAAAACCGGCCGCTATGCAGAGAACCGGTGGGATTGCTTTCACCCGATGTATTATTGCTGCCGTCGTTAAAAGCGACCAGATAGTAATAATAGGAAAAACCTCGAACCGCGGTCAAATCATCAAACGAGGTTACTCCCGGGCCGCCGGTAAAAATCTCGTCATAGGTGGTGTCCTTGCGACCGATGGCACGAAAAACTTTATAACCGGCAAAATCAGGTTCATCTTCAGAGGGACTCGGGGTCCAGGAGAGGCTGATGCGGTCACCGCCGGAATTGACCTCGAACACGGTCGGAGGTTGTGGCGGCTGCGGTATTTCATAATCGGCATTCAGATTACGCCTTGCACGGCCAAAGACCTGCAGAATGGAATCCCTGCCGGTATAAAACCAGGCGTTTTTAAATACATCTTCATCATCCGTCGTGCCGCCTTCCGGCAAATCAAACGGCCCCTTGTCGTCAGCGTTGTCATGCGCGAGTTTCCAGCGTGCACCGATTTCCTCGCACATCTCGCGGCCAAGCCCATTGACCGCTTCCGCTTCCACAAAGGTTACACTCTCTCCGGGTTCAAGATCCCAGGGTCCATAATTTATCCAAACATTGGTACCGCCACCGTCGTTATGCACGGTATAAGGAACCGGATTGCTCTCGTGATAGTTCTCCCAAAAATCATCGGTTCCGCCCGCTCCCTGATAGGGGATACCGCTCAACATATCATATAAACGCGACATCGCGCTCATGGCGGACAGCGAAACGACGCCGATGGAGGGGTAGGTGTCGCCGGCATGCCAGCCGAGCGTTGTCGGTTGTTGCGGATCATCGCCTGAATCGTCCGCACTTTTGTCGACATGCAAAACGGCGATACCGGCATGCTGCGGCGCGTGCAAACGCCCGGTTCTGGTGACATCCGGACCGCCGATATTATCAAAAGTATTGAATTCCGATTGCCCGGCCCATTGAAATCCACAGCGAATCCAGTCAACAATGGGATTTTCCTCGGTAATTTTTTCATCCGCATGTTGCGGATAATCCTCGCCCCGCACCGATACCCAGCTATATTTACCCCATGATTGATGCGATCCGATAGCAAATGAACCTTCGCGGCTGACGCTGTATCGAATGCCCCAACCGATACGGATGCCTTCGAGAGTGTTGTTGAGTTCAATTTCATCATCGTAATCGGTGTTTCCCGTATTGGTCAGGGTAAAAATCTTGATGAAATAGCTGTCATGATACTGTTGGCTGAATGCGTATATCGTCCGGTTAACCGTCAATCCCATGGAGGTGTTGACGATATTGGTAACGATGCGATCCGGTATTTGATTCGGGTCGATCTCATCCACATCGCCGGCATAGGGTGCGGTAATGTTGGTGCCGTCAACCAGAACCACCGGAGGCTCGAATCTGGCGGTTTGCTTGAGCTCGACGGGAAATACGGTTTCACCCACCTGACCGGCGGTAAAGGGAAATCCGAGATAATCCCAGTGATTTCCACTCGCATCTTTAAAATTCTTGCAGGCGACCCAGGCGCGCTTGATCACTGCATTATCGGTATAGGGATAATCCGCCGGCCAGCGCAAACCCTCATAGTAACTGTTGTTCCAGGCACGCTCCGATCCATAAGCGGTAAAATGGCTTTGCAAATAACCGATACGGACATAGCGGGTATCCGAACCCTCAACCTGTGCGGT
>CAZMUU010000222.1:0-6093 GCA_964569215.1 uncultured Cytophagia bacterium | reverse complement strand
GAATGATAAAAAGCGGCAGTGTATTCAGTCTCATATCGAGCCAGTATCCCAAGGCAACGCCCAGGCAGACCGTTATGGCGAATTGAAAACCCAAATTTAAATAGGGGCCAATATCTCTAAACCGAGATGGCATAGCTGCTATTGCTCTTCGGACAACATGTCGTTTTGTATGTTTTCTTGCGCCGGATTTTCATCCGTCTGTCCCATGGAGCACTTGCCTTCGAATATGGCTCCCTCATCGATAATCAGCTTGGTGGTAATCATTTCACCATTAAACTCGGATTTGCTTTCCAGCACGATAATATCCGATACGCGGGCATTACCCTTTAGTTTACCACCGAGTATCAGACTTTTAACTTTAATGTTTCCGATCACCTGCCCATCTTTGCCGATTACCAGGGTATCAGTCGTATTCACATCGCCTTTGACCACACCATCGACCCGAAGACTGTGCTCGACGCGAATGTTACCCTCAAATAGAGTTCCTTTGCCAAGAATAGTATTGAGGTCAGCATTTTTTTCCGAACTTTTCATATCATTTTTTCCAAACATGTCTTTCCATTACGATTTAATTTTTGAAAAGGCTAATATATATTCTTTAGGATCCAGCGGCTCGCCATCCTTCCACATTTCAAAATGAAGATGAGGCGCAGAGCTTATTCCGGTGTTGCCAAGCAGGGCAATGGGTTCACCTTTTTTTGCGATATCGCTTCGCTGCAGCAACAGACGTTGATTATGTCCATAATAGGTGAAAAAGCCATTTCCATGATACAAAACCAACAAATTACCCAAATCATATGTCCAGCCGGCAAAGACCACCACTCCATCAGCCGAAGCTCTGACAAAGCTCCCGCTCGGCGCTGCAATATCGATTCCCCGGTGCGATGCCTTTTCAAAAGAATAAATGGATTTGAAATCATTGGTCAAAACGCCTTCAACCGGAAGATAGGTGGGAATACTGGCGACATAATCGTGCATAGTTGATTTTGACCGCTGCAAAAAACCGAGCTTATCCTTGAGATCAACCCCTTCCTGCTCTACCTGAACCGGAGAAGGCGTTGAACGGGGCACGAGGTTCCGATACATGGTTACATTGTCACGGGCACTTCCTTCAACATCCAGCTGATTTTCCAACCCCAATGCAGCCCGGATTTTGGCCTGATCGATCTCTAAAGCTTCCGCTTGTTCCAGGAGTTGATATACTTTGCGGTTGTCCCTGTTGAGCTGCTGGTTTAATGTGACGAGCTCCTTGTTCCGCGATATGGTGTGAAACAAAAAATAGTAGGAAATCAACCCAACGACCAGATGCAGAGCGAGAACAACGGCGAGTATTTTATAGAGCCGCATTTTTCTCACCGCAACAGAAAACGTGCGAGGTTCGGCTTGATCATCCGGAATAATCAAAATTTGAAAAAATTTGCGGTGTTTGGATTTTTTTAACAGCATCTTCATTCAGAGTTATTGCACATAAGTGAAACCAGCCGTTCCAGATCGTCATCGGAAAAATAGGCGATTTCCACTGTTCCACCCTTGGATCTGGGTTTGATCGTTACCTTGGTAGCCAGACGCTGGCGCAACTTGTTCTCAACATCTTCAAAGTAATAATTTACCGTCTCGTTTTCGGCCTTGCCCGGCGTCTTGGGCTCTGTCATTTTGCGAACCAGCTGCTCGACCTGACGTACAGATAATCTTTTTTGGGTAATTTGTTGTAATGCTTCTATCTGCTTTTCGGCGGACGGCAATGCCAGCAATGCACGGGCATGGCCCATCGACAATTCTTTATTCGATATACTGGTTTGTACGCGCCGGGGTAACTTTAACAATCTTAAAAAATTGGTCACGGTCGTACGATCTTTTCCGACCTTTTCAGCAACCTGCTCCTGGGTTAGTTTACACTCATCGATCAAACGACGATATCCCTGAGCAACATCTACAGGATTCAAATCCTCGCGATGTATGTTTTCAACAATGGCTAGCTCCAGCATCTCTTCATCCGAGGAAACATCGAGAATATAAACTGGAATCTCCGGCAATCCCAAATCACGAACCGCTCGCAACCGGCGTTCTCCGGCGATCAATTGATAGCCATCTCCAAGCATACGAACCGTTACGGGTTGGACAACGCCTTTTTCACGGATAGAGTTTTTAAGTTCCTGTAGCGCCTCCGGGTCGAAATTCTCGCGCGGTTGAAAGGGGTTTGGGGAAATCGTGGAAACCTTAACAAACTCTATCCTGCCGGCAGTTTGTCTTTGATCGGAATCATCGGGTAATAGGGCTCCCAATCCTCTACCGAGAGCTTTCTTGTTCACCATTTTTTATTATTTCCTCAGCCAAACTCATATAATTTTCAGAACCTGTTGAGACAGCGTCATATAAGATAATGGGTTTGCCAAAACTGGGAGCTTCGGACAAACGAACATTACGACTGACCACAGAATCAAAAACACGCCCGTCAAAATAACGCCGCACATCTTCAGCAACCTGACGAGATAAATTAAGACGGCTGTCGTACATTGTCAACAACACACCCTCAATCTCCAGGTTTTCGTTAAGATGCTTTTGCACCAGCCTGATGGTATTCAAGAGCTGCCCCAACCCCTCCAGGGCATAATATTCACATTGTATCGGAATAAGGACCGAATCAGAAGCGGTTAAGGCATTAATGGTCAACAATCCGAGCGAAGGAGGACAATCGATCAAAATAAACTTGTATTGATCGCGGATGGTTTCCAGAGCTCTGTTTAATCTATATTCGCGAGATATTGTAGACACCAACTCAATTTCCGCACCAACCAAATTGATACTTGAGGGCAACAATTTTAAATATTCAAGATCTGTATCAATAACCCCATTATCGATTTCCTCTTCGTTGATAACCACATCGTAGATTGTTTTTTTCAATTTGCGGGAATCAAAGCCCAATCCGCTGGTGCTGTTTGCCTGAGGATCCATATCAATTAACAGGGTTGGATATTCCGCTACCGCCAGGCATGATGCCAGATTAACCGCTGTCGTGGTTTTACCAACTCCCCCTTTTTGATTTGCTATGGCAATCACTTTTCCCATTGCGCCAGCAACCTCCGTTTTCATCCAAAGTAAAATAATATAATCGAATATAACAATAAAATCAACCAAAAGTTTCGCTCCTCGCCGGAGCCCCTTTTACCTTTAAACTTGACTATTTTTGGTAAAAAATTTATTTTGCATAGGATTTTATCATAACATAAAACTCAAAAATGCAGAAAGGACGACCGCCATGTCTTTGTTTAACAAATTAATCATTACCGTGATGCCCCTTATCCCCAAACCAATCGTCTGGATGGTCTCCAAGAGGTATGTCGCCGGCTCAAAACTGGAGAATTCAGTCTCTACCGTCAAGAGACTGAATGATAAAGGAATGATGGCAACAATGGATGTGCTCGGTGAAAGTTCACATAAAAAGGAGGAATGCGAAGAGGCGGTTCAAGAGTACTTTGATGTGCTCGAACGTATCGATAAAGAAAAACTGAACTGTAATATATCTGTAAAACCGACCCAACTGGGTATGCTGATCGATACGGAGTATTGCTATGAAAACCTAAAAAAAATTATCGATAAAGCAAAGCATTATAACAATTTTGTACGCATAGACATGGAAGACGCCGGCGTTACCGGTAAAACCATCGATATTTTTCTGCGCTTGCAAAAAGAATATGATAACACAGGGATTGTCCTCCAGGCGTATCTGCGGCGAAGCCTGGACGATGTAAAACAGTTGGTAAAAACCCGCACCAATTTTCGTCTCTGTAAGGGAATCTATGTGGAGCCGAGAAAAATCGCCTACAAGGATCCGCAAACCGTAAACGATAATTTTGCCCTCTTAATTGAAGAGGCGCTTGGTGCCGGCTCTTACGTGGGAATCGCCACCCACGATGAAAGAGTAACCTGGCACGGGCTAAAAACAATTCATAAACTCAACCTTGAAAAAAACCAGTATGAATTTCAGATGTTGCTGGGAGTCGATGAAGAATTACGCGATATCCTGGTCAAAGAAGGGCATCGCATGCGCATTTACGTTCCCTATGGCAAACAGTGGCATGCCTATTGTATGCGGAGACTCAAAGAAAATCCCAAAATAGCGCTATACGTCACCAAAGCCCTTTTCGGCATTAAATAAAACAACACTTTAATCATAAAGGAGCTCAACATGAAAAAAGCAACTATCCTTATTTATCTTCTTTCCCTTCTGATGGTCCAATTTCTTTATGCAGACGAAGGTATGTACCTGATCGATCAAATCCCAAATCTGAACCTTGAAGAAAAGGGACTGCAAATACCCCCCGATTCTCTCTGGAACCATACCAACGGTGGTGTTTCATCTGCCGTTATCAGTCTCGGTGGCTGTACCGCTTCTTTTGTATCCCCCAACGGTCTTATCGTCACCAACCATCACTGTGCATACGGTGCCATTCAACGCAACAGCACAGAAGAGAACAATCTTCTCGAGAACGGCTTTTTGGCCGCCTCTTACGAAGAAGAATTGCCTACTTTTGGAACCAACGTTTATATTCTGAAAAACTTTAAAGATGTAACCAAAGAGGTCCTCGAAGGCACCGAAGAGACAGATTCAGCAAAAGAACGGCACGATCAAATCGAAAAGAATATCAAAAGAATCGTAAAAGAAGCAGAAGAAGACACGACTATATCTGCGCGCGTGGCATCGATGAATTCAGGTATGTGGTATGTTAAATATATATTTACCCGCATACAGGATGTCAGGCTTGTTTACGCCCCTCCACAAAGCATCGGCAAATTCGGTGGAGATATTGATAATTTCGAGTGGCCCCGGCATACGGGCGATTATGCCTTTTTACGCGCCTATGTTGGCCCGGACGGCGAACCGGCAGAACCATCAGAAAAAAATGTTCCTTACCAGCCGAAAAAATGGTTGACGGTTTCAGATGACGGTTATATGGAAAACGAGTTTGTAATGGTCCTTGGGTTTCCGGGAGGGACTGCGCGTTATCGCACCTCCTTTGATATCGATTATCGCCAATCCTTTTATTATCCCTGGCGTATTGACATGCTGAAAAAATACATCAATTTACTGGAAAAACGCTCAAAAGAAGATACCAAAGTAGGGATTAAACTCGCTTCACGGCTGAGCGGGTTGAACAACTCGTTAAAAAACAGCCTGGGACAATACGACGGGCTGCGTCGAACCAATCTTTTACAACAAAAAAAGAGGTTTGAAAAATCATTCATCTCCTACCTGGAAAAAACACCGGAAGCGAAATCCAAATACGGACATATCCTGCCTGAAATTGAAAAACAATACCGGGAATTGATGGCCTATGAACAAAAGCGCTATTTCGGATACTGGTTAAGAATCGCCAGCTCTGTTTTGGGGAGTGCGCAACGGGCTGTGACCTGGTTTGAAGAAAAGGAAAAACCCGAACTGGAACGAAAACCCGGTTATGGTGATAAAGATATGCAGAGATCGCTCAAACGTCTGAAATATTCTTTTCGCAATTATGACGACGAAACCGAAATGCGGGCGTTGGCTCTTTTTTTCAGCCTTGCGCACGAATTGCCGGAAGATCAGCGCATTGAAGCAATTGAAGCGATTGCTCCCGGTCAAAGTGGAGCTGAAAAACGCAAAGCCGAACAAGCATTTATAGAAAATCTCTATAAAAACAGCGTGCTGACCTCCTTGGAGGGAAGAGAAAAAATCTTTGATCTATCGGTCAAGCCGGAAGCGTTTGAAAATGATCCGGCAATCGTTTTTGCACAAGCCCTGAAAAAAGAACTCGATCCTCTTGATGAAAAGGACAAAGAATTTGACGGCAGCATAACAACCCTTCGGCCTCAATACATCCGCGCTCTGGCCGAGTGGCAGAATACAAACATGTATCCCGATGCGAATGGTACCATACGCTTAACCTATGGGTATGTAAAAGGATATTCGCCAAGGGACGCTGTTGAATATGACTATTTTACCAGCACCGACGGTATTTTACAAAAATATAGCGGTGAGGACCCTTTCGATGCACCTGAAAAATTGCTCGGCCTGATACGCACCGCTGATTTTGCACCTTACCGGGACGCCAGAAC
>CAZMUU010000221.1:0-6122 GCA_964569215.1 uncultured Cytophagia bacterium | reverse complement strand
GGATGCCGGTCTCGAGTTTTTCCATTATTTCCATAATTTCAAGTACAACAGTATCGAAGCTGATTTTGATATTTCCTATCGACTGACGCAGCATTTTTCTTTTTATGTAGAGCTGAGAGCCGAGCGTATACACGATCAGATTTTTCTGCCCAGGGGCGAAGCGTCGCGGGAAGATATTCTGCTGCGGCGGCGACGGTTACAAACCAATTACTCCCTCGGCGCTGAAATGGGAATCCGCTTTACCTTTGGTTCTATTTACAATACGATCGTCAATGAACGATTTTAGGGCAGGATTTTAAGCGGTACAACATTTACTTTATCAGGAGGTCAATGGTGGTGAAAAACATAGAGATTATCAGGAGCTATTTTAACACCTTTTTTAACGGCAGAGCCAAACATTCGACCGTGAGGGAATTTCTCACCGATGATTTTGTCTTTACGGATCCGCTCATGTCGGCGAACAGCGCTGATGAATACGTCGGGCAGCTGGTGTCGATGGGCGATGAATTCGAGCTCTACGCCAGGGTGCGGAACCTCGTTGCCGGCGACGATGTGGTGGCGGCGCTTGTCGAGTTTCAAGGACCGGACGGACCGATGACCTATTCGCAATGGTTTACCCTGCGCGACGGTAAAATCGCCCGGCTCGAGGTGGTCTATGATCCCCGGCCCTTCTTGGACAGCGGCGAGAGCCGGTAAGGTTTTCAGGAAGAGATGACGAATAGCCGCGCACCGGCTCATCATCCGTGAATAACTGCCGGCGGCCGGGATTTTCGAGTTGCGGTTCCGGACCTGTCGGGAATTTGAAATTTGGAGGTGTACCATGAATACGTTAAAAAATAGCGCAGTAATGCTTTTGCTCGTGTCCATTCTTTTTGTCCCGGCTCTTTATGCCCAAATCAAAGTCGATGTGGAATCCGGAGCGTTGTTCAGCGGTTACAACGACGTCAGAATCCCGGGAGACGGCGGCACCCTCTTTTCGCTCTCGAAAGATCTGCAGGCGGACAGCGACTTTTTTTATCGCATTCGGCTCTTTTACGATTTTAATCCGCGCCATCATCTGGGGGTTCTGTTTGCGCCGCTTTCCATCCATTCAACGGGACAGCTGGATCGCGATCTCGTTTTTTTCGGCGAGACCTTTCCCGCCCAAACCCCGCTGACCACCACCTGGATGTTCAACTCTTATCGCCTGATCTATCGCTATGATTTTCTCAGGAGAGAGAAACTCGAGCTCGGGATCGGCTTTACCGCCAAGATTCGCGATGCCCTGATTCGGGTGGAGGGAAATGGTCTTGAATCGGAAAAGACCAATGTCGGTTTTGTGCCCATTTTGCACTTTCGCGCCAAGTGGTGGCTGAGCGACCGCGTTGCCCTTTTGCTCGACGGCGACGCTCTCGCCGCGCCGCAGGGACGGGCCGAGGATGTGCTCGCCGCCCTGATGTTACAGGTCAACGACCGCATCGAGCTCAAAGCCGGCTACCGCCTCCTCGAGGGCGGGGCGGACAATGAAGAGGTCTATAATTTTGCGTTGGTCCATTATGCCGTTTTTGGCGCGGTTGTTTCATTTTAAGTGACCGGCGGCAAAAGCGATAAACCACAAAGTTACTCTGGGTACCAGTCTCTGACTGTTACCCCCGTGGCAAGGCTCTGCCTCTCTGCGTTGACAGAAATAGACTAAATCCCTGCCAATACCGTCGACATCGCGCCAGTCACCTGAAATGGGCTGACCATAAACCACAAGCAGGTGTTGCCAATTTCCAGTTGATGAAAAATTATTAAGCTATAGCTTTTGCTAAAATGCAAAAAATCGACTTGCAAATCAAACCTAGATTTTCTCACAGGAGAACGACCATGTCCAGAATTATCGAGCTCTCTCTGATCGGTTTTTTTCTTTTTTTTAACGCCTATTCTAAAAATACACGAAATTCGCACAACACGGATACTGCGGTGATGAGCAGCGATACCGCAGAGATCGGTATTGTCTCAGTCGATCAAATCGCACAACTCACCGGTCAAAATTCCATAAACCATACCGATCAGGTAAATGTCTACGGCACTGACCTGGGAAGCATGTTTTTGCACAGCAACGGCAAAATTTATTTTCTCTTCGGAGATACCTTTGGTGCGCCGGGAATGCCGGGCTCGCCTGACTGGCGATCAAATACCATGGCCTACACCACCGACTTTAAGGCTGTTGACGGTATTAGATTTCACGGATGGATTACCAATTCTCAGGGAGAGGCCAGGGCATTGGTTTCGGGCAATCACGATCCCAATGATGGTTCGGGCGAGATCACCAAGATTCCGACAGCCGGATGGAGTCATCATTGCCGCCAATATATGTGGTTCATGTCGGTAAACCAATGGGGTACGCATGGGCAATGGGTTACCAATTATTCAGAAATAGCCTATTCCGACGATCATGGCAACAGCTGGGAACTTTCCGGTACACGCTGGGCTGGAAACAGTAACTTTACCCAGGTAGCTGTTGTCGACTCGGGCTATCTCTATTTCTGGGGAATTCCTGCAGGCCGGTTTGGCGGCGTCAAGTTAGCAAGGGTTTCACAAACAGATGCCTTGGATAAAACAGCTTACCGGTACTATGATGGAACCAGCTGGAGCGGAAATGAAGCGGATGCTGCCTTGATCGTAGAACCGCCGGTGGGCGAGCTCTCCGTTTTGTATAATCCTTTTCTGCAGCGCTGGATCATGATGTATCTTAACGAAAACACAGCATCGATCGAATTGCGGCATGCAAGACTTGCGCAAGGACCCTGGAGTGCACCTGTTGAGGTCGTTCGTGCAGATGACTATCCGGCTCTATATGGCGCTTATATGCACAGCCTGTACACGGAGAAAAATGGCGAGACGGTCTATTTTTTAATGTCTCAGGTTGGTTATTATAATGTTTTTCTTATGAGGCTCAAATTGCAGTCCCCTCATGAAGAGCTGTTTTACGATTTTGGTGATATTGCGGGCAATCCTGATCTGCCGTCATATAACACTTTTCGAACCCTTGTAAATTATGACGGCGCCCGTCATAAAATCGATAGCGACATTTATATGGGCTCCTGTATCGATGCCGAAGCAGACGGCCAACCCACAGCACATGCAGATGGTGATGACAAACTGGATCACGACGACGAAGACGGCGTGGTTCTTGCTTCTTCCTGTTTTCATGGAGAATCGACAGCGGTTGAGATCGTTGTCTCTGCGGATGGCTATATCAGCGCCTGGACGATCTGGGGCAATGGTAATGTCGATATTCCGAACTTTATGCCGACTATTGAAGAGGTGTTCATCGATGAACCGGTGAGTCAGGGCTACAATACGCTTTTACTTCAGGTACCGGACTATGCCCTGCCGGGCAAACATGCCATTCGGTTTCGCTACTGTACGCAGCCTGGAATTCGTTCGTTCGGCCCTGCTCCGGATGGCGAGGTGGAAGATCATATCCTGACTGTCGAGTGTAACTATGAATATGATTACGGCGATCTGCCCGCTGGTTCCTTTCCCGACCCGCAGGACCGCTATCCAACCGTCGAGCGTCATGACGGCGCCGCCCATAAAGTGGTGCAATCCGTATGTCTTGGTAAATACATCGATACCGATCGAGACGGATGGCCGCATGATGAAGCACTTGGAGATGATGAGGATGGAATTGATGATGAAGATGGTGTTGTACTACATCCCATGCCCGGTACTATGGATAAAATCGGATTTACTGTAACCGCTTCGGTGGAGGGCTATTTGAACGCATGGGTTGACTGGAACAGTAACAAAAACTTGAATGATACGTTTGATCAAATCTGCGCCGACAGATACCTCTATCGCGGTAAAAATCGCATGGTCATTACAGTCCCTTCCGGCGCATCAGAGGGTCCGCTCTACGCCCGTTTTCGCTTTAATAGCAACGGTGGCTTGACCTGGTGTTACAAGGCAGAAGATGGTGAAGTGGAAGATTATGTTCTCTATCTGAACGATCAGACAGCCGATAAATGGCGGGTGCCCATTCGAGTCTATGTGGAGGGACAACACATTGAACAAACCTTTGGCGTGCATCCGAACGGCACCGATGATTTTGATTCGGGCCTGGATGAACCAACCCCCGCACCCCCGCCGCAAACAGGCAGTAGCTATTTTCAGTCCCCGGTCGATCCTCAAGGGCTTCATCTGCAAACCGACATTCGTGCACCCTGGTTCGATTCACAGAACAATACTATTACCTGGACTCTGTTTTCCGATACCGAGGAGACGATATTACTCACCTGGGAATCTTCCGCGCTTCCGTCACAGGGGTTGTTTTTGATGCAAAGTGAAAATGCTATGGAATCCATTAATATGCGGCGGCAGGATGTGGTGGAGGTGGCGGGCGGTCAAACGGTTCAAATCAGCAGTTCAATTAAAACTAACGTCGGCATGGATTTTACACGGCAAGGTTGGCATATGGTCTCTTTACCGGTATTGCCGGATAGCAACCGGGTGGATGAGCTCTTTCCCAATCTTTCCGATGATTTTGCCTACGCCTGGAACCCTGTAGAGGAAGATTATGAACGGGTGACCCATCTGCAATCCGGGCAAGGGTACTGGCTTATTGTTGAGGATTCCGCCTCGTTGCTGATCAGCGGTGAAGCTGTGGATTTTTTCCATTTGACATTGCAGACCGGCTGGAATATGATCGGCGCGCCGTTCGATGTCGGAGCTGTTGAGGCAAAGCCACAGGAGGCCATCTCGTATCAGTTTATCGAATGGGACGAAGCGAACAGATCTTACCGAACGGCGCAAAAGCTACTGGCGAGCCGCGCCTACTGGGTATGGGCTGACAGCGACTGTGAATTGATCGGCTATAGCAAGGATATCAGCAATGCTTCCGGTCTGAACAAATTTTCTCAACCATCACAGCAGCGCACGCCACCACCGCCGCCGTATTCATTTACCGGTGTCGAATCCGAAACGTTCCAGCCGCGCGCTTTTCGGGTCATGCAAAATTATCCCAATCCCTTTAATCCAACCACTTTGCTTTCCTATCAGCTCGACCGTGATGGTTATGTAGAGATTTCGGTTTTTAACCTGCAGGGCGTGCGGATAAAAACGCTTCATCGCGGATTCCAGAGGGCTGGAGAGCACAGGATCAGCTGGGATGGTTGTGATAAGAAAAATGCCGGCGTTGCCAGCGGCCTCTATTTGATCCGGGTGAAAACCCGCAATCATGAAAAAACCATCAAAGCGATGCGGCTAAAGTAGGCCCCGCTGTGGCGTTCAAATTTCGCTGATGATATTTTAATTTAGAAATCTCCACCTATTCTGTAATTCTCAGGCACCTTTGTCTAAACCTGTTACGGCCCTGTTTTCATTGCCTTTGCAAGTTTTAATAAATTCTACAAAAGTACGTTTATCGGTTTCATCAGAATGAATAATTATTTTTGTTTTTGGTCGTAACTGCAAAAGGTTCAAGCAAAGCCAAATTTTTATCAGAGACATGAATCTTTATTCTTGCCATATCAGTTGAAGCGATGAATTTGCCTGATTACGGGTGCCGGAGAACCTCAAAACGCACATTTTTGATCCTTCAGACCATAACAGGGATCATGATCTGCTGTCCTGTTTTCCAGCAGCGGCGGTCGCGCAGCCGCCTTTCTGCACATCCCGCAATTTATCAAATTAATACGAGGAGAGTTATGGCGAGTATGAAGAGACGAAAACACCGAGCCGCAAAGAAAAGAAAAAAATGCTCTAAAAGCCACCTTTGAAAAAATCACCGCAGATGCTCTTTTTTCTTGACCTTTTCATGAAAATTGGATACAGTATGTTGTTTTTACGCTTGCTTGTAAACATGGAGGGGACGGCTATGAAAAGCAAAGCAAAGGCACAGCACGATCGCTGAGGATCGACTGTGCCTTTTTAATCAAGTCGGCGCCGCGGCAATAGATCGCCTTCATTAGGGGCTTTACCCTCCTATTCAGGGTCGTCATACCCACATATAGCGTTTACGATTTATTTTTTCTGCATCATTGCTACTGCCTCTTTTGACGGCAACCGTTCGGCATCTGCGGTTTATGACCGTATATTTTTTATATACAGATATACTGATCTTCTACGGGGACACAGTGAAACGAGCTTTTGCA
>CAZMUU010000220.1:5361-6134 GCA_964569215.1 uncultured Cytophagia bacterium | reverse complement strand
ATGGGTCTTGGCGCGTTGCGTGGAACTATGGTTGCCTGTCTTCCCGAAAAGGGAAATTATTATGTCTGCGGGATGTCATAGGGCCAAAATCGTGCCAGAAAACAGGGGCGGGAAATCATTTTTTTATATTATTAATAATCAACAATTTAGATTATCGAAAAAATCAGAACGGAAAACGGCGGATTTTAAAAATATGTTCATTTTTTTGAACACAATTCTGATATTTCTATCCAAGTTAAATGTTTATAGCTATTAAGCGGTTGTCCAGTGAATTGAACAGATATCAGATAGAAATGAACGGATCGGAGAGCTTTTACATATTTTGTTTTATCTATCGAGGTTGGTTTCTTCAAGCAGTTTATAGATGGTTCCGCGGCTGAGTCTGGCCTCCCGGGCAATCTTTGAGATGTTGCCGTCGTGTTTTTTTAACAGGGTTTGAAAATATTTTCTGCAAAATTTTTTCATGTACCGTTCCTTGGCCGCTTTAAAACTCATATTTTTGTATTGACTTTTTTCAAATGCCGGGTTTTCTCTGACAGTTTCGGGTAAATCCTCAACATCGATTTGATTTTTATCAATCAGAGAAGCCATTTGTTCTACGACGTTTTGTAACTCACGAACATTGCCGGGCCAGCTGTAGCGTTTTAGCATTTGCAGGGATTTTTCCGAAAATGAAATCGGGGTTGTTCTGTACCGCCGGTTCATGGTTTTCAAAAAATGCTTTGCCAGAATGGGAATATCGCTCTTTCGTTCCCGCAGTGCCGGGATGTGAA
>CAZMUU010000220.1:0-5351 GCA_964569215.1 uncultured Cytophagia bacterium | reverse complement strand
GATGTGAATGGGAACAACATGCAAACGGTAGAAGAGATCTTTACGCAATTGTTTTTTCTCAACCGCTTCCTTGGGATCCCAGTTTGTCGCTGAAATGATACGGATGTCGACATTGATCAGGCTCTTGCCGCCGATACGCCTGAACTGCCGTTCCTGAATAACCCGTAGTAATTTCGCCTGCATATAGAGATCGAGCTCGGTAATCTCGTCCAAAAAAAGCGTGCCCCCGTGCGCCAGCTCGATCAACCCCGGTTTGCTGTTAAGAGCTCCGGTAAACGCTCCCTTTTCATAACCAAACAATTCGCTTTCCAGCAGTGTGCTCGGTAAGGCCACACAATCCACCGGTATAAAGGGTTTGTTGCGGCGATCGCTATAATGGTGAATGCTTTTGGCGATTAACTCTTTACCGGTTCCCGACTCGCCCGAAATGAACACATTTACGCTGTTTTTGGCTACTCTAAGCACGCGTTTCATAACGGCCTGCATAGACTCGCTCTGGCCTATGACGCCTTCGAGAAGCATAATCGGACCCTTCTCGAGTCTGCCGTTATCGCTGTCCTTTTCTTTCAGGATGAAATTTTGATTAATGCTCATCAGCGTATGGCGAACCTTGTCGTCCTGCAATGGAAGCTGCATGTAATCAAAAGCCCCTGATTTCAGCGTCTCAATTGCTTCTTCTACGGTTGCTTCTTCTGTGACCAATACGACCGGAATGGAAGGATTATACATGATGGAGGCATCGAGAAGCGTGTATCCATCTGTTGGCGGTAAATCGATCTGAGCGAATACGATAGAGGGATGATATTTATTGAGCTTGTCAATCGCTTCGTCGCTCTCGTTTGCCGTTAAAGTGGAACAGTTGAAATTTTTACATAGCTCTGTAATATCAGCCATTACCGATTGATCTGAATGAGCTATTAGAATTGGTCCCATGAGATCGGTTCTCACCCTTGCCCTTGTTCGGAAGGTGCTGATCCTAAAGTTGGTTTGACATAAGATTCCATCAGGACGATGGTCTTCCAAAGCTCATGAATTCTTATGTGTGTTTTTTTCGTACAGGATAATGCAAAAGCTCCCAAAAAAGCAACATTTTTTTGGTCCCGAAAGCTGTCACCAAACCCTGATGATAACCGGGTGTTTAAAATAATATAGAGCAGTTAAGAACGCTGGATAGTTGGGAGTGGAGTTGAAGTTAGATCGAAGATGCCCTTTGGATATTGTCCCCGCACAAGTTATATTGTCCCTCTCGCTGCCCACATAAATTTAAGACAAAAGTGGCTTTTAAGCAAGAAAAAAATGACTTGCAATCCGGGAATGGAGGTTTTATATTTAATGGTGATAAACGTAGGTTTTCACCGGTGTTATAAAATTATTATTCTGTTTCAAATGCACAGGATAAAGTCATAACCAGGAGAGGACGATGAAAATTTTGATTTTTCTGCTGTTGAGCGCTCTGTTGCCGGCATGCACGGCGGATAATAACAGGGATTATTCGCAGGAGAGCCAAGGCGAAAGAGATGCCAGAATGCAATGGTGGCGCCAGGCTCGATTCGGCATGTTTATTCATTGGGGACTTTATGCGGTACCTGCCGGCGAATATGAGGGAGAGCGGGTAGAAGGTATCGGGGAATGGATACAGGCCCATCTGAATATACCAAAGCAAGAGTATGAAAAATTCACCGATGAATTTAATCCGGTTCGGTTCGATGCTGCTGAATGGGTCCGTTTGGCCAAAAATGCCGGGATGAAATATATCGTCATTACCTCCAAGCATCATGACGGGTTCGCTCTGTTCGATTCAAAGGGTTCAGAGTACGATGTGGTAGATGCCACCCCTTATGGCAAAGACATTCTGGCGCAGCTTAAAACAGAATGCGACAGGCAAGGCCTTGTCTTTTGCACCTATTATTCTATTCTCGACTGGCACCATCCGGCTCAATATATTGATCCGGATGCCGAAACACCGCAGAGAGGGCACAGCATGAACAAAATAGATCCCGATCGCAAGGATGAGTATATCGATTATATGAAACGGCAACTGGAGACCATTGTCAAGAAATACAATGTCGGTGTCATGTGGTTTGACGGCGAATGGCCGGACTGGTGGACAAGGGAGGATGGCGTCGCCCTTTATAACTGGTTGAGAAATTTAAAACCTGATCTTATTATCAACAACAGAATAGGAGCCGGGCGCCAGGGTATGAGCGGTTTTGATCGCGGTGAGGGGTATGCAGGAGATTTTGGTACGCCGGAACAGGAGATACCGCCAACCGGCATACCAGGGGTGGATTGGGAGAGTTGTATGACCATGAATGATACCTGGGGATACAAGTCATTTGATGATAATTGGAAATCAACGGAAGCGCTGCTGCACAATCTCGTCGATATCGTCAGTAAAGGGGGCAATTATCTGCTTAACGTCGGCCCTACAGCTGAAGGATTGATTCCTGATGCGAGTGTTAATCGACTGCAGGAAATCGGCGAGTGGATGCAGGTTTATGGAGAATCGATATACGGTACCACAGCCAGTCCGTTCCAGCAACCGCAATGGGGACGATATACGCACAAAGAGGGCACCTTGTTTTGTCATCTATTCGAATGGCCACAGGATTTAAAAATTGATCTGCCCCTTTCAGCGGATCAGGTTGAATCCGTTTATTTGATGTCAAATGAGGAGGCGCTTTCCTTTGAAGCGAATGATCAGAGTACCCGTCTGGCGTTACCACAAAACGCTCCGGACAAGTATGCTTCGGTTATCGTGGTCAAGTATGAGGGAGAGATATAATAAAAAACACCTGGCTGCAAAAATGCTGCAGTCAGGTGTGCAAAATCAAACTGTTGTCCGGGCCCTCCCCTGAAACGCAAAGCCCGAATTCATCAGTCAAAGCCGCTCAATCTCCTGGATAAAAGTTTTGTCTGAGGATGAAAATCCGATTTAAAATCCCTTCATCGATGTACCGAGCAAGAGCAAAACATATCCCGCCAAAACCAGCCAGAACGAGAGCATTGTAATTACCGGTAATGCAACCAGTTGACCGATCAAGCCCAGTACGCTTAGAATCAAAGCGATCCACCAAACGCTTTTTTTGGGTGCGCTTAATCTCATAATCCACCGCCTTTTTGAGTGATATTTGTTTTACCGGGGTTGTATTTCCCCGTTTTTCTTCAGGATAGCACTTGTGCACGGAGGATTATCTCCGCTAGTTGTCTGTGTTTACGTGTAAGATCTGTGGGATTGAATTTGATTCATTTTTATAACTTAGTAACTTTATCATAAATGTCAAGCATATCTGAAAAAAGATCAATTGAATTGGTCATCGGTGTACCGGGCTCGTCCTGCAGAGCCGGACAGTAAAAGCACCTGCATTTACATTTGCCGTTAATAAACAGACACCACCATCCGCCGGCCCCGCAGCTCCGACATCTCCTGGATAATGTGGCGCAATCGATTTTTTTTGATGGTATTCCCGCGGCTTTTTCCGTAACTCTATCTGGATCAGATCATTTGGTCAAAAGCAATTTTCTGCTATAAATCTCGCTTTTACCAGAGCCGTCTGTTATTCTAAGGTGGAGAATATAGAGTCCGCTGCTCACCGTTTCACCGTTGAAGGCGGTCCCATTCCAATGGATACGATGTGTTCCGGCGGCAATGTTTTGATTAACCAGCTGCTTGATGAATTGGCCTTTACTATTGTAGAGCACCGCCCTTACCTCTGATTGTTCCGGTAATTGCAGTTCAATAGCTGTATCCATATTGAATGGATTCGGATAACTTTGAGAGATTGTCAGGTTGTCGGGAATAATGTCTATCTCTGCAGCCATTGCAAAAATCCGTTTATTCATGCCTGGCGAACTGGTCAATCGCAAATAATCAAAGTCGGCACTCAGGGCAATAGATGCCCATGTGTTGCCGACAAGTCCGACATCAGCAGGTGTGCTGCTCTCGCTGTAAGTGCCGGCAGATTGCCATGTCGATGCTTCCGGTGCCTTGAATTCAAAACTATATTGTGATCCGATTTTGACAATACGTAAATCGATGATTTGGCCGCTGCTATAAGAGTCGCCGGCAATCAATCCGGCACCGGTGCGAAAGGCTTTGATCGTATTGGTGTTATTGGCAAAGCCAAAATAGATCATGTCGGATGCTGAAAAATAAAGGCACAAGCCGATGACAAATTGTTCGCCGGTGTATTGGGTCAATTCCATATTGGTTTCTATAGACCAATCGTTCAGGGTTAGCTCTCGTCGCAACTGTGGTGCTTCATCGCTTCCGGTCCAATGATGAAAGGATGTATTGCCCGGCAATGTCATACGAAAATATCCCGGTCGTGATGTGACGTCAAAATCCGGTCCGGACTTGGGGATATAGACCGTATATCCAGCCAGACTACCGCTGTTAAATTCTTCATCAATAACCGGTTCGGGATTGACGGTGATGGAGAGTTGTTTGCTTGCGGTTTCGCTTGCTGCCGGTGCCTGGCTGTCCTCGACCTGAACGGTAAAGGGGAAGGTTCCCGTTGATGTGGGTGTACCGCTGATGACACCGGTAGAGCTGTTGAGGCTGAGGCCTGCGGGCAGGGTGTTGTTGGTAACGGACCAGGAATAGGGTGTGACGCCGCCGCCGGCCTGCAGAGTGGCGGAATAGGCCTGGTTGGTTTGTCCGGCGGGCAGTGATGTTGTTGTGATTTGCAGTGGGTCTGGAGCGTTGTTGCTGTTGAGTCTGAGATAGTCAAAGTCTGCGATCATGTGGACGAAAGGTGTGCTCCAGGTGTTGCCGATGAGGCCGAATTGTGACGGTGTATCGGTTCTTGTTGTGGTGCCGGCGAGGATCCAATCGGATGCCTGGTCTGCTTTGTATTCGAAATAGAAGGTATTTCCTTCTTTTCGTATTTGCAGACAAACGATGTTGCCGTTGTTATAGGTTTCGGACAAGAGTCCGTGTTGACCGGATTTGGAGAGCTGGATGGAATTGGTGCCGCAAAAGAATCCCCAGTAATAGAGATCAAACTGACCGAAATAGATGGTGAGCCCGGTGTGAAAGGAACCCGAGGTGATTTGGGTTAATTCGACTTTGGTTTCGATTTGCCAGTCACCTTCAGGGAGGTCTCTTCTGAGCTGCGGAGCGTTATCGACGGCGGTCCAGTGGGTGAATTTATCCGTGTTTGGGATTTCGAGTCTGAGGTGTCCGGCTCTGGCGTTGTTGTTGTCGAATGTCGGTCCGGGTTTGGACAGATGCACGTTATAGCCGTTGAAGCTGCCGGTGATAAACTCTTCATCGATGGCGGTTGGATCGGCCACGGTGATGGAGAGTTGTTTGCTTGCGGTTTCGCTTGCTGCCGGTGCCTGGCTGT
>CAZMUU010000219.1:0-6146 GCA_964569215.1 uncultured Cytophagia bacterium | reverse complement strand
CAACACACATATTGAGATATTGAAAAATGGGCGGGAATTATACTCAAAAGCTGCCGATTTTATTATACAAACTTCTGAAAAGGCTATTCGGGAGAAAGGATACCTGACGATTGCTCTTTCCGGAGGATCGACCCCCAAAAAATTGTACGAAGAGTTGGTTAAACATCACAGATCGAAATCAATTTGGCGACACGCATTTTTTTTCTGGAGCGATGAACGGCCTGTTAAACTTGAACATCCGGAGAGCAATGCGGGAATGGCAATGCAACACTTGTTAAGGCCTTTGAATATAGCGGCGGAACAGATTTATACCGTGCCCACAGACCGGATACCCATACAACGCGTCGCCGCTGCCTACGAAGATGACCTATTGGATTTTTTCCGGCAGCATAATAGCGATCCGCGATTTGATCTGATTTTGCTTGGGATAGGAGAGGACGGCCACACCGCTTCTCTTTTTCCCAATACAGTGGCATTGAATGAAAACAAAAAATTGATTGCAGCAAATTGGGTTGAAAAATTGAACACCTGGAGAATAACATTTACCTATCCCCTGATCAACATGGCCGGCAGGGTTCTGTTTTTGGTAACCGGAGCAAAAAAGGCCAAGATTTTGAATAAAATTTTTACCACAAGAGAGCAGCAGTACCCGGCTCAAAAAGTAGAACCTGTTAACGGAGAAAGTTACTGGTTTATCGATGCCGATGCTGCCGGTTTGTTGACAAAGGGAGTGTGATATGGCGGCGATTTACAATGATATCACTGAAACCATCGGCAGAACACCGCTGGTGCGTCTGAACAAGCTGAACTACGGAAAGGCGGAAATTTTGCTCAAGCTGGAGTTTTTTAATCCTCTTTCCAGCGTTAAGGATCGCATCGGTTATTCTATGGTATCTCGTGCTGAGAAAGCGGGGATGATCGATAAAGATACGGTCATTGTCGAGCCTACATCCGGTAATACCGGTATTGCTCTGGCGTTTGTGTGTGCTGCCAGAGGGTACCGGTGCATACTGGTCATGCCGGAAGGTATGAGTCTGGAACGGCGCGCTCTGTTAAGGGCCCTGGGTGCCGAGCTTTATCTCACCCCTTCGGATACCGGCATGCGCGGATCCATCGAAAAGGCGAAAGAAATTTCGGCTGAATTACCCAACAGTTATATTCCGATGCAATTTGAAAACAGTGCCAATCCGGATATCCATTATGAAACCACTGCAGAGGAAATTTGGCAGGATACCGACGGAGAAATCGATATATTTGTCGCTGGTGTCGGTACCGGGGGAACCTTGACCGGGGTGGGGACTTTTTTAAAGGAAAAAAATTCAGCGATTCAAATTGTTGCTGTAGAACCTGCAAATTCTGCCGTGTTATCCGGCAAAGAACCTTCCGGGCATAGAATCATGGGAATTGGCGCCGGATTTATCCCTCCTGTTTTAAAAAAGGAGCTTATCGACAAAATTGTCGGAATTGAGGATGAAGACGCTTATGAAACCGCTCGCATGGCTGCCCGCAAGGAAGGAATATTGTGCGGTATATCATCCGGCGCAGCCCTTAAAGCCGCACAACTTTTGTCCGGACACAAAGGAAACAAGGGGAAACGCATTGTTGTTATTATCCCCAGTTGCGGTGAGCGTTATCTGACCACGGATCTGTACAAAGAGTTCCTCTTTTAAACCTTATCAATTCGAGAATCGTGTATGAAAGATTTTACGAAAAGATTATCCCAAACCGCGAATGAAATCGTCCGTACTTATGGCCAGTTCGGGGTAAATCGTATTGAAGAGAAAAATCTGCCTACTTTTAAAAACATAATCGAATTGCTCGATGATTTGATTCATATCATATTCCCGGGTTACTTTGAGACCCGTTTTCCGATGAGAACCAATTTGATCTTTCATGTTCAGAGCAACATTGACTCGATTTTCATAAAATGTTGTGATCTCTTTATGAGAGCTTTACAGGCACACTGCAGAAACGAAGATTGTCCGAAAAGGTATTGTCGGGAAACCGCTTCGGATTGTGCTCTGAAATTTATAGAGCATATCCCCGAGATACGGGAGGCCCTGAAAACCGATATCCAGGCTGGTTATGAAGGCGATCCGGCGGCTACCGGTATAGAAGAAGTTATTTTGTGTTATCCTTTTGTTTATGCGATTACCACACATCGAATTGCCCATGAATTATACTTGATGGAAATTCCTCTTATTCCCCGGATGATGTCGGAATGGGCACACCGCCGTACGGGTATCGATATCCATCCGGGTGCCAAAATCGGCCGGCGTTTTTTTATCGATCACGGAACCGGCGTGGTTATTGGGGAAACCGCTGTCATCGGGAATCGGGTAAAAATTTATCAGGGCGTAACGCTGGGGGCATTGAGTTTTCCCAGAAAGAGCGATGGAACGCTGGTCAAAGGCGGTAAAAGACATCCGACCATTTCGGATGATGTAACGATCTATTCCGGAGCAACAATACTGGGTGGTGAGACCGTCATTGGTATTAAAACGGTGATAGGTGCGAACACCTGGATTACCCAATCCGTACCCGGCAATACGCTGGTGACCTTTCAGGAAAAACAGGTTTTTCGTTCCCGCAAACATTCAGCCACGAAAAACGGCGCCGGTGATTCGATCGATTTTGAAATCTAGTCTTATGACAACAAAATCTATAAATGGAGTGATTATTGATGGTCAAGATATCAGGTACAGAGTATACAAAGACAGAATTGTTGAAACGTGTCGGCGACATGTCCCAGCTTGCTTCAGTGAAAGCGGTAGAACACAGTGATGGCAAGGAAAAGGGGGTCAGGACATTGCAGTTTCATACCGGTAGCGGATTGGAATTCAGCGTGGTTGTGGATCGCGCTATGGATATCTTTGACGCTAAATTTTGCGGTACCTCTTTGTGCTGGCATTCTCCCACGGGGGTAACCGCACCGGCATATTATGATGCACATGATCTTGGCTGGTTGTGGTCGATGCCTGGTGGATTATTGGTAACCTGTGGAATGCAACATGCGGGCCCACCTGAAGAAGATGAACTGGAAGAGCGGGGTTTGCACGGCCGCGTTTCCAATATACCGGCGAGCTCTGTCAGCTATGGCGCTGATTGGGAAGGCGAGGAGTATATGCTCTGGGCCAGTGGGCAAGTGCGCGAAGGCAAGCCCTTTGGCCCCAATCTGTTGTTGCGTCGAACGGTTCATGCCCTTATGGGGCAATCCAGGATCTGGATTAAGGATATAGTGGAAAATCAGGGTTTCGAGCCGGCGCCGTTGATGATGCTCTATCATTGTAATATGGGTTTTCCCCTGGTTGATCAGGATAGCGAGCTCATCGGTGTGATGAACACGGTTACACCGCGGGATAAAGCCGCGAGCAAGGGATTGCAACAATTCGATCGCTTTAATGAACCTGTGACACCATATGCTGAACAGGTTTTTTTCATTGATCATGACGCCGATGAAAACGGCGTGGTGAATGTTGCTTTGGTAAATAGAAAATTCAGGGACAATCAGGGACTTGGTATCGCACTGGCTTACCCCAAGCATCAGATGCCGGAATACACCGAATGGAAGATGATGGGCGAGGGGACGTATGTCGTGGGTATGGAGCCGGGGAATTGCCGGCCTGAGGGACAAAATCTGGCCAGAAAGCGCAACGCTCTCGTTATGTTACAACCCCGGGAAACAGCTCTCTTTCAGCTTGAAATAACGATATTGACGGATAATAACGATATTCGTCTGTTTGAATCCAAATTACGCGGTTTGGATCGTTAATCCGGCAATGTATTCTGCATTTCCGGTTTTGTGTAATCGATTTCAGACCCCATCATGCTGTGTGGAATGATAAATATGATAAAGGTGATAACCGCAGCAACCAGTACCCATCCCTTAGCATTTTTGCTTTTGCGAATTTTAACAAGCGCAATAATCCAGGCGAGAAAAGCGATCAGAGTTTTGTTGTCGGTCAGATCGGTTCCCACAGGAATCCCTGCCCAGTAATGGCCAAAGGCAGCTTTTTGCACCAGCGCTCCAAAAACCAGTCCCCCTATTGCCATAAAAACCACGGTTACGAGGGTGTAGTTGTGGAGATGCAGGGGCTTTTTCTTTAATGCTTCCAGCCCTGTCCGTGTGGACAACAACATGGCCAGGAAAATAAAGATAACATGAGGCAATAATATCGAAACGGGAACATTATCTTTAAAACGCGTAATGACGCTTTTTTTCGGCGGCAAGAGGATTGATTGCTCTGCTTTTTGTAATTCTATGCGGTACTCTAGCTTTCCTGCTGCATTTTGTTTGGGCAGAAAGGCATAAAGAAGACTATCGCGTCTTGCAAGGGGTTGGCTCTGCCAGCTCTCAAACGAGGGGGTGCGGCGGAAAAAAAGGGTACCGGAAACCGATGTATCCGGAACGGTTAATTCAATTTTTTGATCGCTGCTGGTGCTGTGTGAGGTTAAAAAGTGATATGAAATGGCGTTTTTATCAAACACAACAGAACCCTCAAGCGGCCAGGTTGGGCCGGTTTTCTTTTGATATACTGCCGAGCTGAGAGTTAGCAGGAGCGCCAGGATCCATAGAATAGCAGACTTCATTTATTCTCCAGTCAGTTTGTTGGGTATTGGATGATCGATTTTTCACAAGATGTTTTAAGGTCGGCTATGTCCTGCAACCAACCCTGTAATAGATAATATAAACTTAAAATCTAAAATTCAATAAAACTCTTTTGTATAAAGAATTGTGGCAGTAATTTAATGGAACCTTAAATTATTAATGATCGTTCAAATAAATGAAAAATAAATGGAATATTTTAAATACTTAAAATGTCATATTCGTATAAGGATCACAGCGGTTGTGATGATATTGAGGTGAATTGAATGCACTTTTAAATTGATTTTATTTTGTTCTTTTTGTAATGTCAAAGAGTAAGATTAGGTCATAAAAATAACAGATAAGGACAACATTATGAAAATGCTTCGTCCCCAATACATTGTTTTTGTTATACTCTTGTTTCTGATATCCGGTGCGTTTGCACAATTTTTCGGTAAAAACAAGGTTCAGTACACCGATTTTGAATGGTTTTATCTGCAATCCGAACACTTTGATGTTTACTTTACCGAGGGAGGAGAATCTTTGGCTTCTTTTGTTGCAACCGTTGCAGAAGATAGCTATATGGAATTGAGCCGGAGTTTCCGCTATCAGCTCCTCGACCGGATAACCATAATTGTGTATAACAGTCATAATGATTTTGCTCAAACCAATGTAGATCTCTCTCCTTCGGAGGAATCCGTGGGTGGATTTACAGAGTTTTTAAAAAACAGAGTTGTTATACCCTATGAGGGTGAATGGGAAAAATTTAGACACGTTGTTCACCACGAGTTGACTCATGCTGTTATGTTGCAGATGGTTTACGGGGCCGGCGCCCAGTCGATCATTACCGGTATGGCTCAGTTGCAACTTCCTTTGTGGATGGTGGAAGGGCTGGCCGAATATGAAAGCAGAGGCTGGGATATTGAAAGCGACATGTTCATGCGCGATGCAACCTTAAACGGATATGTACCTCCGGTTGATTATCTTTATGGTTATATGGCCTATAAAGGCGGGCAATCGGTGATGAAATTTATTGCTGATCGTTATGGCCGTGAAAAAATTGGTGAAATGCTCGGCAAGATCAAGATCAACAAGAGTGTTGCAAAAGGACTAAAACAGTCGATCGGAATCGACACGGAAGAACTTACGGAAAGATGGCATCTCGAGCTGAAACGGCTTTATTGGCCCGATATCGAGAACCGCAAGGAGCCGGAAGAGTTTGCAAAACAGCTTACGGATCACCTCAAGTATAAAAATTTCATCAATACCAATCCGACCGTTAGCAACCGGGGCGACAAAATTGCTTTTATTTCTGATAAAGATGATTATTTTGATGTCTATTTAATGAGCGCTATAGACGGTCGTATGTTAAAGAAACTGGTAAGGGGACAACGGGCGGGTAATCTGGAAGAATTGCACTGGTTAAAAGGCCCCAGCATCTCTTTTAGTCCTGATGATGAACAAGTGGTTTTTACGGCCAAGGCGGGAGAAGAAGATGCGCTGAATTTTGTCGATGTTCGGGAAAGCGAAATAGTCAATACGATCAAGCTGCAGCTGGATG
>CAZMUU010000218.1:4595-6160 GCA_964569215.1 uncultured Cytophagia bacterium | reverse complement strand
TTTTTCCACTTTCTCATCACCTTCCGGGATACTAAAGACTACCGTGCGGATATGCTCGCCCAATTTGAATCCGGTTGGACAGACAAGATTGCCGACATTTTCAATAAAAAGAATATCAATGGTATTGAGATCAAAATCCTTCAAGGCCTTATTGACTTGTTGCGCCTCCAGATGGCAGGCTCCGCCGGTCGTCAGCTGGGCACAGGGAATGCCATGCTGCTGTATGCGTTCGGCATCACGCGACGTAGCGAGATCTCCTACCAGAACAGCCGGGCGAAGATTTACATTCTTCAAGGCGGAAATTGATTTTTCCAACAATGTGGTTTTCCCGGCACCCGGTGAGCCCAGGATCCCAACCACAAAAACTCGTTCCCGGTTGAAAAGATCCTGATTCTCCTCAGCCAGGTAATCATTTGACTTTAATATATTTTCATAAATCGGAACTTGCAACCTCTACCTCCATATTCTCGACCATTAGGTCATCATCCGGTTCGACTTGAACATCCTTGCTGCCACATTCCGGGCACTCGAATAAAAGTCTGTCACTGCTTTTAAAAATAGCATTGCATTGTTTGCATTTCATTTGAAAAGGAGTGGTGACAATTTTTAACTCTGCCCCCTCAGCCATCGTCTCTTTTGAAATAACCTGAAATGCCGTGGATAACAGATCCGCCTCAATGCCGGATAATCTGCCGATTCGAAGGGTAACAGAACGAATCCTCTGCGCTTCTGCCGCTTTTGCTTTTTCAACGAGGATCTTGAACAAACTCTGCATAATAGACATTTCGTGCAAAGGTACTCTCCCTTAAATGTCCGATTTAATGCGTTTTAGCTCTTGCTGCAAGTGCTCTTTAAGGGGCCGACCGAGCTGATATTTTAAACATTCGTTATCCGCCATACGGGCAAAAATCCAGTAGGAATCGAATAATAAACGGGCAAAGTCCGTTTGGTGTAAATATGCCAGATGAATATCGGTTGAACAAATCGCGATATTGACGATGGTATCCTCAATATCTCCCATCGGAGCGCGGTTCACATGGTTCATTACAAATCCTGTATCCAACTCGGTTCCCCTGCCCCGCATCGACCGTATATTAAAGTGCCCGTTACACGAAATAGCAGCTTGCTTTAAAAGCGGAATCCCAAGCCCCACCGGTCTCTCCTTACGAGAAGTGGTAAAAGGATCGGAAATCGTTTCTAAAAGCTCTTTGGGTATTCCTTTACCGTTATCCCTTAACCGTATACGTAAATAATTTTCGCTCTTCCGTTCCTCTATTGATATAATGAGCCTGCTTGCTTGGGCTTCAATAGCATTCATAGCTATATCCAGGATATGAAGTGAAAGTTCACGCATGACAAACTCTTGATTAATCTTTTTTTACAGGCAGGAATACATGAAAGGTCGATCCCTTTCCCTCTTCACTTTGCAGTTCCAGGTATCCGTTGTGATTATCGGCAATCTTTTTGGCAATCGATAATCCAAGACCGGTTCCGGAAATTTTTCTCGTTACAGCATTATTGGAACGATAAAATTCTTCAAAAATATTTTTCTGATCTTCCTGGGA
>CAZMUU010000218.1:0-4585 GCA_964569215.1 uncultured Cytophagia bacterium | reverse complement strand
CGGGAAATTCCTATTCCCGTGTCTTGTACAGCAACCGCAAGATAGCCGTCACTCTTTTTTGCCGACACATAAACAACTCCTCCTTCCGGCGTATATTTGATGGCATTGCTGATAAGATTGGAAAAAAGACGGGAAATTTCCTCATCAATGCCCTGAATAGCAGGAAGATTTTTATCACACTCGAACTGCAAATCCAGTTGTTTTTCCTTAGCTTCATTTTCAAAGAAATTCACCGTGTCTTGTAGAATGGTATAGATATCAATCGTTGTTTTGGTTTTGGTTATTTCCGTCTTTTCCGTTCGAGACAAATCCAGTAAATCATTTATCAGATTCAGCAATGCTTTGGCTTTATTACGGGACTTGAGAATCATTTGATCTACTTGTGAAGTGTCGCTGATATAGCCTTCAAGAATCAGATTCAAATAGCCATCTATAGCACCCAGCGGTGCTTTGAGTTCATGGGCGACAAGGCGAACAAATTCTGATTTTAGTTTTTCCACCTTTTTTTCTTCTGTAATATCGCGCAAGACCGTCACCGTGCCCAGACAATTCTGATTCTCATCCAGAAGAGGCGTAATGCTGGAATGTAAAAAGCGCTCATCTTCAGTCTGTATCTGCATCGTGGTGGAATTTGTAGACTTTTGCACTGTTTCCAATGTTTCTGAGATTTGATTTTTCAGTCCGTCATTATGAATGAGATTATCAACTGTTTTACCGATGACGGCTTGTTGATTCAATCGCATCATTTTCAAAGCGACCGGATTTATCAGCACGACCTGGCCGGAACAGTTGGTTACAATCAGGCCGTCACTCATGGAATTGACGATGGTATGAGTACGGGTTTTCTCATTGGATAATTCCAACAGATTTCTATCACGCTCACGGCGTAGCTCGCGGGCTTCGATAATCAAACGGCGTTTTTCCAGCCCTCTGTTAACCTTGACCCGAAACTCTTCCGGGGTAAACGGTTTGGGTAGATAATCATAGGCGCCTTTTGTCATTGCCTCTACAGCACTCTCTATGGTGGCAAATCCGGTGACAATGATGGCTACAATATCAGGATCATGAGCCTGTAGTTTTTCCAAAAGCTTCATCCCGTCCAATTCGGGCATGATTAGGTCGAGCAGCACAAGGTCATATTGGTTTTCCCTGATCCTTTCCAACCCAATTCGGCCGTTCTCTGCACCTTCCGCTTGAAGGTTCATATCGGAAAGAATTCTCTGGCATCCGACTCTGATAATTTCTTCATCATCAACAACTAGTACTCTGGCGTTTCGCATGAAAATGGGCCTTTATTTAAGCATTTTATCTACTCTGTCCAACAATTCCTGGGGATCCAGCGGTTTGGTTGCATAGGAATCGACTTTCATCCATTCCTTGTCTTCGGAAAATCTAAAATTAAATCCTGTTTTTTCCGGTGCCGAGGTCAACATCAAAATCGGCAATTCCTTTAATTTTTGGTCCTCTTTTAAAGCGTATGCAACTCTGAATCCGGAATCGCGGTCCTCCATCATCAAATCCAGTATAAGCAAATCAAAATGTTCGCTTTTTAATTTCCTCAATGCCGCATCCGCACTATCCGCCTCGTCAACGAGGTAACCATTCGATTCAAGAATGATTCGGTTTATCTCGCGAAATGCCGCATCGTCATCTGCTAAAAGTATTTTTTTCCTCTCGCTCATAGCTGTTTAAATTCCGTGTTAAATAAAAAATTAACTTTTTTTCATTCCGATACCTTTATCATCCTTTGGTTTTTGCTTTTGCATGGGGTCTTTCTTCAACAGGGCATCTACTCTTTCCAATAATTCCTGGGGCTGTATTGGTTTTTCAACAAACTCCTGCACGGGCAAAAAGTCTCCGTCCTCCTCCGGTGAAAAACGAAAATCACTCTTGTCATGAATGGACGTAATCATTAGAACCGGAATGCTTTTTGAAATTTCATTTCGCCTCAATTTATAGGCAAAATGAAATCCTTCTGTGCCGGTGGGCATCATCACGTCTAAACAGATCAGATCGGGCTTCCAGGTTTCAATTTTTTCCCACGCTATCTCCGGACTGTTGGCTTCTTTTACCTCATAACCGTTTTTTTCAAGGACGATTCTGTTGATAGTTCTAAAATCCTGATCATCATCTACCAGCAATATTTTCGTCATGGTTACCCTCCTTACGCATTATAGGGTTGTATCAAGTTTTATTAATATAATTGAAATTTTAATAAACGACAAGTATTTAACAACTTCCCGTGACTATCCTGGTGTTAAACCGGAACCCTTTTTCCTCACTTCAGAGGCGATACGACTTGGCTATCAACCGCCATGCGATCATACTCTTCTGCGCCGGGTAACACGATCTGGAATTCGGCTCCCTTTTCGGGCTGAGATTTAACCTGAATTTTACCTCTGTGTTTTTGAACGATGCCGTACGCAATGGCCAATCCCAATCCCGTCCCTTTTCCCTGGGGACGCGTGGTAAAAAAGGGATCAAAAATTTTTTTAATCACATCTGCAGTTATACCGGGCCCGCTATCTCTGATGGAAGCGAAAACCCCGCCCTGCCGGTTTTTGGTGGTTAATGTTAAAGTTCCCTTTCCTTTCATGGCTTCGACAGCATTGAGTATAATATTTAAAAACACCTGTTGCATCTGACCAACATCAGCGTATACCGTGGAAATTGAAGGGTCTAAATCCTTGATAATCTTGATATTGTGAAACATGGACTGATGTACGACCAGCGACAGGGTGCTTTTGATGATGTTGTTGAGATCAACCATGGCCACCTTGATACGGGTTTGGCGGGCAAAATCCAGCAATCCCTGCACAATCTTCCGGCATCTCTCGGTTTCGTTCCTAATTCTGCTGATATCGTGGAAACAACCATGATTTTTATCCATTTTTTCCAATAAAAGACTGGAATAGAGCAGAATACCACCCAAAGGATTGTTCAATTCATGTGCCACACCCGCTGCAAGCTGCCCCAGTGAGGCCAGCTTTTCCGCCTGAATCAGTTGATCCTGCGTTTTGGATAATTGTAAAAGCGATTCAGACAATTCCTCATTTGAATGCAACAATTCAGCTTTAATATTCTCTAATTTATCAATCATATAAGGCAGACACATCTCCGCCTCCGCCAATCCCTGAAAAACGGCAATCGCTTTTTCGCGGCACGTACCATAACCACAGGCACCACAATTCAACTCATCCTCGGGTGAAAATTTTCCAATTCGGCGCAGAATTTTTTCAATGTCCCGCTCCGTCGGCTTGGCAGCCGAAAGAGACCGGTCGGAAAACGACCGCTGCAGATTTGTGTTGTCATAGCATGCATGATCAGCCGCAGCTTTTTGAAGGTCAAAATCCTTTTTGAGGGTATGTAAATAGTTAACAACTTTTTCTTTTCTGGCAAACATGGAAAGTTCATTTACCATCTTGGGACCATTGATACAGCCTTTGCAGAACAACAGGTCTAGAAATTTGGCACTGATACGATGGTCGGTAACCTCGGATAATATTTCCCGGACGCGATCCTGTCCTTCGGTAATAACGATGTCATTTTCCAGCAAGTCTCCCTGCATCTCTCCTGTTCTCAACAAGCCACCCGAGACGGGAAATATTCTGCCAACATCGGCTATCGGCCCGGTCGGAAATTTTTCCTTCAATTTTGATAACACGATATGTCGCCGCTGAAAAAGCGCATCCAGCTCTTCAAACGTTAAAACTTCATCGATCACCAGCCCCGTATTGGGATCATCTTTTTCGTATTTTTTGGCAATGCAGGGTCCTATAAAAACCAACTTTGCCTTCGGATCATATTTTTCCCTGATTGCCCGTCCCAATGCGACCATTGGGGAAACGATAGGAGCCAGATAGGACATCAGCTCTGGATGGTATTTTTCAATATAATTAACAACAGCAGGACAGGGACTGCTGATCACAAGATTTTTCTGTTTTTGAAGATATGATTTATAGGCATTAGCCACCAAATCAGCACCAAATGCTACTTCATGAACCTCTGAAAATCCCAGTTCGATCAAGCCGGCAACGATTTGCAGAGGTTTGGCGGAAAGTGCAGCCGGAAAAGAGGGAGCCAGAAGCGCAATCGTTTTTACCGGAGCTCTCAAAAATGCTTCTGTCCGTTCGACACCATCTTTTATTTGTTTCGCATTTTGAGGACATACTTTAACGCAATATCCGCATGCAATACACCTTTCGGCAATAACATGAGCCTGCTCGTTCTCCACGCGTATCGCCTTTACCGGACAATTACGGATGCAGGAATAACAGCGTTTACATTTTGTCTTAATTGTTTTTACAATCTGATCCATATGCAATTATCATCGAATGGCCAACAGATAAATTAATGCCACAAGCACAACAAAACTTACCAATGCGGTTATCGCAATATGCAGGATATGCTTTCTCTCTTTTTGTAACTTTACATTCTCCCGCTGTAACTCCTGGTGTTCCAAAATATGACTGAGCAAATTGGATAATTTCTCAGGAGGAAATGGTTTACAAATAAAATCATAGGCGCCATCTTTCATTGATTGTACCGCATTTTCAACCGTTGCAAAAGCTGTCATCATAATAAC
>CAZMUU010000217.1:0-6200 GCA_964569215.1 uncultured Cytophagia bacterium | reverse complement strand
GAATTGAGGATACTTTCATTGAATTGATTATGGTGAAAACTGAACATGAATGATAATATTATTATAGTAAAAAATCTGGTAAAAAAATTCGGTGATTTTACAGCAAACGATCATCTGAATTTTACTGTCAGAAAAGGTGAGATCTTTGGTTTCCTGGGGGCCAATGGCGCAGGAAAAACAACGGCTATACGAATATTATGTGGTTTATCTTTTCCAACATCGGGTGAACTCTCAATTGCAGGATATGATATTTATAAAGACAGGGAGAAGATAAAAAAGCAGATCGGTTATATGAGTCAGAAGTTTTCTCTCTATGATGATCTGACTGTAATTGAGAATATCAGGTTTTATGCGGGAATATACGGAATGAGCAACAGGGAAATTAAGCAGAGGATCCGGGTTTTATTAAAAAGACTGGAGCTGGAACACATTAAAAACAGATTGATAAGGGATATTCCACTAGGCTGGAAACAAAAACTTGCCTTTTCTGTTGCTGTTTTCCATAAACCTTCAATTGTTTTCCTGGACGAACCTACAGGTGGTGTGGACCCTGTTACCAGGAGACAATTCTGGGAATTGATCTATGAGTCGGCCGAAAACGGGATCACTGTTTTTGTAACCACTCACTATATGGATGAGGCTGAATACTGTGACAGAGTCTGTATAATGGTCGATGGCAAAATAGAAGCACTTGATAGTCCTTTAAATCTGAAAAAGAAATTTAAGGCGGAAAATATGAATTCTGTTTTTCTAACCATAGCAAGAAACAGATAGAAATAAAAAAAAACAACATCAACAAAGAAAAAATCAAAGCCTGGCAAACAGACCAATTGCCGATTTTTGAACCCGGGCTCCTAGAGGTCGTCAAAAGCGCCCGCGGCCGCAACCTCTTTTTTTCCACCGAAATAGATGCCGCTATCGATGAATCGGAGATTATTTTTGTTTCGGTCAACACCCCGACCAAGATGTTCGGGCAGGGAGCGGGAAAAACCGCTGATCTTCAATACTGGGAAAAAACCGCCCGCGATATCCTCCGCGTAGCAACATCCGATAAAATCATTGTAGAAAAAAGCACGCTGCCGGTCAGAACCTCTGTTGCAATGGAAAGAATTCTGAATGCCAATGAGAAAGGTATCCACTTTGAAGTTATTTCCAATCCGGAATTCCTCGCCGAGGGTACCGCGGTCTCTGACCTCGAATCACCGGACCGTGTTCTTATCGGCTCCAGAGAAACACCGCAGGGATTAAAAGCGAGGCAGGAAATCGTCGATATTTTTGCCAACTGGGTTACAACGAAAAAAATCATCACCAGCGACACCTGGAGTTCGGAACTGTCCAAATTGGTTGCCAATGCCTTCCTGGCACAGAGAATTTCCTCAATAAATTCAATTTCCGCCCTCTGTGAAAAAACAGAAGCGGATATCTCTATGGTATCCAAAGCCATCGGCAGCGACAGGAGAATCGGATCGAAATTTTTGAATGCGAGTGTCGGCTTTGGCGGTTCCTGTTTTAAGAAAGATATCCTCAATTTGGTCTATATCTGTGAATATTATGGGTTACCCCAGGTCGCAGAATACTGGGAAAATGTGGTTAAGATCAATCAGTACCAGGAAGAGCGATTTGTACAAAACATGATCAATACCATGTTCAACACCATTGCAGGAAAACGCGTCGCCCTGTTCGGCTTTGCCTTTAAAGCCAATACCGGTAATACCAGAGAATCCCCTGCCCTCTATATTACCAGAAAACTGGTTGAAGAGCAAGCCGATGTGGTGATAACGGATCCACAATCTCTATCCAATGCAAAAGAAGACCTTGCCGATGTCATTCAAAAGGTCACTCTGGAACCTGATCCATACCAGGCGGCCCTGGGAGCTCACGCAATTGCAATTGTTACAGAATGGGAAGAATACAAAGGGTTGGATTATGAAAAAATATTCAACGTTATGATAAAGCCCGCCTTTGTATTTGACGGGCGCAATATACTGGAACACAAAACAATTTTTGATATCGGATTTAATGTTTATCCTGTTGGTAAGCCCGGATTATCTCATTTATAGAGCAGATATGGCCTCGTACCGGAACAGCAGAGCCCTCTGATGTTTCGATGGCGCGGCGGCTTCTGATTCAACCCGGCTTAGTCGCTCACCTCTTTCGCTGTTTGTAAAAATCCATTCAGCAGGCGAATGGTATGGTTGGCGATACCCTCGGACGAAGCCAGTATACCGAGATAAAGCATGCTGATTCTGGTTTTGGATTCCTTTTTCTTAACCCTCTTGATCTGTTTCTTGTCGAACTTTTTAACCATATCATTTATTTCATGGCCATTATCGACAATGGCTTTGATCCGTTTCAGATCTCCTGCTTTTAAAGCCTCTGAAGCCTGTAAAAGAAGGGCATCGAGTTTGTCTCCCAATTGTTCAAGCTCTTCGATTTGCGAATTCAAAAGGCCTTTATGATTATTATTTACATGCTTGTAACAACTGCTTGACATTTCAAATAAATGACGACTGATCTCCTGGATCGAACCAACGGTCTGCCCGAGTTGGGGGCTAAGCTGTTCTTCGTCGGCATCGGGAAAGGTTACCAGGCGAAAGAAATGCGTGACCATTTCCTGACTGCGTTTGTATAAATTCGATGCATCCTTTTGCGCATCCTTTAGATGATTTCTTTTCTCTTTAAAAACGCTCTTATAAGTGTGATCCAAAATCTTTCTGCTCTTTTCAAAAAAGATGCTCATCTCTTCATAGATCGCACTGAGAGCCTGCTCGGCATTTGATGCTGTTAAAATTTTATTCCTGGCTTTTTCCGTATAGACTTTTTCCCGTCTTTTATGGATGACATGTGTCCGGTAAATAAAGAAAATGGCAACAAAAATAAGTAAAATGATCGCGGGCAGACCAAAATAGTAGAGTATAACGGCAAAGGTTGCGGCAACTGTACACGCCATAATTGCGGTAAAGAACCAGCCACCGATAACGGTCAGCACACCGGTAATCCGGTAAACAGCGGATTCCCGCCCCCAGGCTTTATCGGATAATGATGTACCCATGGCAACCATAAACGTGACATAGGTTGTGGAAAGAGGAAGCTTTAAAGAGGTTCCCAGAGAGATCAAAGCGCTTGCAACCATAAAATTGACTGACGCCCGAATCAAATCAAAAGAAGGCCTGTCATCCTCATTCGCTTCCGGATTATTGTTATCCGCCTTGTACTTTTCCGGATCCAGTCTGTTGCTAAAGCGGGTGGCCAGTTTTTTCGGTATCGATGTCGAAAAAACCTCGGAAAATGAGATCGCCATCCTGACAATAATTCTGGAAAGATGAGTGGAATCAAATCTTTCAAATCCCTCTTCCTGTCGTCCCAGGCTGATTTCGGTTTTGGTTACGGTCCTGGCTTTGCGGGAAATCCACAGTGTAATCACCATGATAATTCCTGCAATCAACAGGTACAGGGTATTGGTTTGCACCGGTTTGGTCAGAGCTTCCATGCCGGCATTCACCGGGTCTGCGGTCAGGCCGGCATTGCGAAAAGCGGCAAAACCAGCCAATGGTACACCGATAAAGTTTACCAGATCATTGGCGGCAAATGCCATGGCCAGAGCCCCACATCCGATGAGAACAATGATCTTAAGAATATCAACTCGCGTAAACATTAACAAAAATTGAAGAATAACAGCCCAGAAAAGAAAATTGATGCCGATAATCAATAGAGTATGGCCTTGAATCCACTGCAGTAATTCCGGAGAGAGAAATGAAGCCCCTTTGGACCCTTTGATTAAAATGAAATACGTAATGGTTGTCAGGGCAACGCCTCCCCATATACCACCATACCGCTTGAGTCGTTTTTTAAAATCAAACGTAAATATCAACCGGCTTATCAACTGAATTAACGCCCCTCCCAGAAACGCGAACACGATGGAGAGCAAAATACCGCTGATAATGGCAAGCGCTTTGGCGGTGTTGATGTAATTGACAATTTCGCCCATTGAAAGTCCGGCTTTGTATATTTTGATAAAACTGATCGCCAAAGCAGCGCCCAGCAATTCAAAAACAATGGATACTGTCGTAGAGGTGGGGAGACCAAAGGTATTATATAAATCGAGCAAAATTACATCGGTAAGCATAACCGCAAGAAAAAGAATCATCAGCTCCGACATGATAAACATTTCGGGATGAAAAATCCCTTTTCGCGCCACTTCCATCATACCGCTGGAAAAGGTGACACCAAGCAGCATGCCGATACTGGCAACAATCATGATGACCCAGCGGGGTGCGACCCTCGAGCCGACGGCAGAATTTAAAAAATTCACGGCATCATTGCTTACCCCGACAACGAGATCGGATATCGCCAATCCAAACAAAACCACTACGACAAATATATAGAGTTCCATAACCCGTCCGAATTTAAGTAAAAATTAAATATAGAAATTTACAACTTTTCCAATAATATATCAATAGTTTTGATGTTAAGAAATTGTTAAGTGTTTTCATATCAACTCGAGCCGTATTGGTGTGGAAAAATAGTGTTCAAACATTGCTTTTTTCTTTTCAAAGCCATACTGTTCTATTGATGCATCGCCTTTTTTTCGAGCCCGCACCGTGATTTTGTTGCCATGAATATCACAGCGAATCGAGTCGACCACAGACTCGTGTGATCGATCCAGTCCATCTGCCAGACGTAAAAGGGATGCGAGTTGTGAGACCAGAGCTTGCTGGTGCAAGGTCAGATGGGCAAAACAGTTGTGGGACATTTTCGGCATTGCTTTGCGATGATATCGCGCAATGTTGGCGATCAACAACTTTTCATCCTCGCTCCACCCCGGCAACTTTTGCGATAATATCAGCTTCATCGAATTTTTGTGATGTTTTGTCTCCCCGTTACACCATCCGATATCGTGCAATAATGCTGACGCGTATAAAAGATCACGGGCCATACTGTCCAGTTTATGCAGGCTTTTTAATTCCTCAAAGTATTGCAAGGCCAGTTTTGCCACCTGCTTGGCATGAGAAGGCTCGGGATCATACTGGTGCAAAAGAATATTGATCCAGGTGAAACGCTTGTTTCGTTCGTCAATATCGATCATTACATCAATGCTCCGAATAAAAGGTCTCGCATGCTCACAATAGTCTTGTTGAGGTTGAAATAATCAAGAACATTCTCCAGGATCAATGCCCCCATTACGATGACATCCGCCCGCTCGGGACGAAGGCCGGTTAGATTTTTTCTCTTTGCCTGCTGCAGCGCTCCCAGTTCTTCGACCAGAGTCTTGACCTGTTTTAAAACAGTATGATGTGCCTCTCCGGCATCCTTGACGGAAATCCCGTTTCGGATCATGGCGAGCGTCGTCGCTGTGCCGCCGACGGAGACCAACTGTTCGATTTTTAAACGCTCAAGAGATGAGAGTTGACCGCGAACATACGCTGCGGCCGCCTCGATCTCTGCCGGCAAGACCGGATCGTGTTTGAAAAAACGTTCGGTTAAACGGCGGCTACCGATATTTAAACTTTTGTTATAGCTCAAATGCATTCCGTCACCGGCGATGAATTCCGTGCTGCCGCCACCAATGTCGCACACCAGTAAATTTTGAGTTGAATCCAGATCGCTGGTTGCTCCCTTGAAAGAGAGAAAGGCCTCTCTTTCGCCTGATATAACTTCACAGCCCAGACCGGCAGACCTTTCAATTTGGTGAATAAACGCAGTCTGATTTTTACAATCCCGTGCCGCACTGGTTGCAAAGACAACATACTCCTGAACACCGTGTTTCTCTCCCAGCGTTTTATAGGCCTTCAAAGCTTCAATGACACGCTCTATGGCTTTGGGCTTCAGATACCCGTCTCGATTCAATCCCTCTCCCAACCGCGTCATTCGTTCCCTGTAGAGCACAGGAACGATATCGCTATCGACATCCGCTATTAAAAGACGGGTTGAATTGGTGCCGATATCAATCGACGTTTTTCTCACTCTTGTTTCTCCACTATAGTGAAAGAAAAGTAAACCGGGTGCCAAATGTTGGCCCGTGAAAGATTATCAGGGTTATTGCCGTAAAAAATTTTTATCGATAGCTACAGATGGTGATCATTGCTGTCAGAGATAAATCTCGCCGATGAGCTTTCTCAACAACTTTATACCTCGTTCAACGTCTTTGATCTGGTCTTCTCCAACGATTTCGCGTTCAATGGTATAGGGATTGGTATACC
>CAZMUU010000216.1:834-6212 GCA_964569215.1 uncultured Cytophagia bacterium | reverse complement strand
GGCCTGCTCGTCGGCGGCCTGGGAGCCGGCTTTGTTTTGGCGATCTTTATGGCCAATTCCGGCGGGGCATGGGACAATGCCAAGAAATACATCGAAGAAGGTAATCTTGGCGGCAAAGGATCCGATGCCCATAAAGCTGCTGTTGTCGGTGATACTGTGGGCGACCCCTTTAAAGATACGTCCGGTCCGAGCCTGAATATTCTTATCAAATTGATGAGCATGGTCGCGATCGTTATGGCCGGTGTTACAGTTGCCTTTTCTCTGCTCTAACGACAGACAAGCAAAGTTTTTTCAGCAGACCGGTTACAAGCCGGGTCTGTATCAGGCGTATTGTATAAAAAGAATTGATAATCTAATAATATCAAAATCTGTGCAAAAATATTGGTTATCACTTATTCAAGGCTAACTGAAACCGCCGAACGCTGAGGAGCGCTGAGAAAAACAGGGTTATTTGAAAGGATGAAACAAAACAAAAAATCATAACATATTAATAATGAATTATTTATAAATTTGTTATCATTGTTATTGTTATGATTTTATCCGGATAAAATCCTGTTTTTCTAAAACAAATCAAATATTGAAAGAAATAAATCCTCTGCAATTCCTTTGCGGGTTCAAACATCAAAATAAATACTACCTGGATACAGTCCCGGCTTTATTATTGGCGCAAAAAGATCAACGCCACTCCTGCCACTGCAATCGCCGCTCCCAGAATTGCTCTTGGAGAGGGTTTGAATTTTTTGATGATGATGACCAGAGGAATAACGGTGATGGGAACGGTTGCCAGCAAGGTTGCTGCCACACCTGCTTCTGTATGTTTGACTGCTACGATCGAGAGCCATACCCCGAGAAACGGGCCGATAATAGATCCGAAAAAGATGAGCAATGCATCCCGACGATTGTTGATCGCCCGAAAAATCCTGACCAGCCGCCCGCGAAGCAATGCAATAATCAGCAAGAATAGAGTCGCCGGCAGCATGCGTAAAATAGTCGCAGAAAGCGCATCAAGCTCCTGTTGAAATCCATATTTAACCAGTAAAACCCCTGTTGCCTGTCCGGCAGCTGCCAGAATTCCAAAGAGTACCCCCTTGATTTTTGAGCCGGAAAACTGTTCCGGAACGTTTTTTTCATTCACCACCCAGATAATCCCGGCAACGGTAAGAATAATGCCTGCAATCGCCAGTGGCCCCAGTTTTTCGTCGATGAAAATCCAGGCCAGAACCACTGTAATGGGAGGTGCAAGGGATAATAAGAGCGTTGCCAGTCGTGGTCCGATAATGACAAGGCTTACATACAAGGCACCATCACCGATTGCCAATCCGACAATGCCGGATAGTCCCAGCCAAAACATCTGTTCTTTGCTGGCCTGTAAGGGGAAGATATATCCTTTTTGAATATATAAAACAAGACACATCAAGATCAGACCAATCATGATTCGGAGAAGATTGGTGGTAAATGATCCCATTTTTTTTCCGGTATGTTCAAACACCAGAGTAGATCCGCCCCATAAAAATGCAGCTGTCAGCGCTGCGGTTTCGCCGATATATAAAAAATCCGACATCTTTTCTTCCTCAGGGTTCAATTCGATTAAATGTCTATAAATATAACCGAATAAAGCCAATATGCAAAACTTAATTTTGATTTGGAACGGAATCCGGTGTTCTCAAAAGGCGGGTGTAACGATTATAAATATAGGGCAGAGAGAGTAAAAAGGACCAGAGCGGCATTTCTATGAGAAATTTGAACCGGGCATTTTCGCCATATTCGAGCATAGAACCAACCAGTATGGTGTAAATCACGAGGCAGACAACAAATAACAGGGGAGCCTCTGTGTTGAGGGTTTTGATCCAGCTTTTTGCCGTTGGCCTGGTTTTCAACAGGAGGATGAAAAAAAAGAGCATTCCGGTCGGTAAAAGCAGGAACAATACCGGACTGAAAGGAATACCTCTTAATCGTGTTTTAATGAATTGACCCTGCAAGATATCAGCATAGAGATAATCAAGAAAATGAATCTTTACCCGGTTGTTACCGAGATGTTTGAACTGACTTGACGGACGGGTAAACCGGATAAAAGCGTATATGCAGTTTTTCAGATAATGTATCGGATCGTGACGGATCAGGCGGAGCGCATTCCTCTGATAAAGTCTGGAGATATCGATTATATTGATATTATTGTAATCATTTTGCGACAGTACCACAGGGTCTGCTTTACGGGAAAAACCACAGATTTCATATGCAGCCGGTGGCGTAAAGGGATAGTGGTCGGCAACGCATTCATCTACCACACCCTTATCAACCCATTCCTGCATCTCTTCCGGTGTATAATTTTGCATGGTGATTTTCCACAGTCCCAATCCTCCCCAACTGCTACCTGCAAAAAAGCCGAATTGAATTTCATTTTTGATATACCAGGATATGGATAACAGCGATATCAGCAGCGCGAATAGCATGATGCGTTTTTTTCGTTTACAGATTAAAGCCACCAGAGCCAGGGCTGGAAAGAGGAGTACGATATGAAAAACGCTTCTGGTCAAAACGAGCAGGTTGAGGCTAAAAAGAAACAAGAGCAGGAAATAATCGCGTCTGTATTCCTGATGCATTATCAGGAAAAAGAGAGCAGCAATCACCAGAAATGCCGCCAGAATCGTATACAATGCGTATGACTGGTAGAGAAATAGTGCAGGATGGATAGCCAGAACCATGGCCGCAAGCAGAGAAAATGATCTGCTTCGGCTAAAGGAGAGAAGAATAAAATAGACGCAGGCAGACATCAGACCACCGAGGAAAATATGAAAATAGTGAATCGCCTCCAGAAAATTCTGAGCAAAACATTTGATAAAACCGGCACCGATCAAATTATAAAGGGGGGGTTGGGCATGCAAATAGTATATACTCTTACAGCAATCCATTTGCAGAGCTGATGCCGGCAGGGTTTGCCAGAACCAATCCCATGTATATTTTCCGGACTCGTTTTGAATATAGAGTCCGAGCAACTCCTTAACGGTCAGCGCTATCATGATATGCAGCAGAAAAATCGCCAAAAATCGATACCAATCGTCTCTCTGAATCCTTCCGGGTAATCGGCTGCTTTCTAAAGGCGTTGTGATTTTTTTCCCTTCCTCTGTTTTTGACCAGGTCTTATTTTAACAGAACCATTTTTTTGAGAGCGCTAAATTGATCAGCTTCGATACGGTAATAGTATACACCTGATGCAACCCGTTTTTCATTTTCATTCAGAGCATCCCAGCGTATTTCATGATAACCCGGCAACAGCTGGTCATCGACAAGCGTTCTGACTTGTTGCCCCTGAACATTGTAAATAATAATCCTGGTATGGGTGGAGCGTGGCAGTTGAAATCGAATTTTGGTGTCCGGATTAAAGGGATTTGGAAAATTTTGGTAGACTTTGAACGTTTCCGGTAGTGAAGCTTCTGCTTTGACCGGACCATAGATTTGCGTCGCGCCATTCGATCCGAATGCTTTTAATTTATAATAATAGTCATGAGCCTTCTCCGTTGTGCTGTCCTGATAGCTATATAGTCCCTCTGGTGAGGGCGCGATCAGGTTCGGCGTCAGGATGCGATAATCTCCATGTTCTCTGGAGCTGCGAAGAATTTGAAAGCCCATGTTATCCGCCTCATATTGTGTCTGCCATTCCAGTGTCGTTCCTTTATAGGGTTTAAGGGTTGCTGAAAAATGACCGAGTTCGACATGGGTTAAGAGGGGATACCAGATTTTTTCAATCTGTTGTTCTCCATCAGAAATCGTACAGCTGATTTTATGATGTTCACTGGAGTAATGACTGGTAATGAACATGTAGCTGTTTTTGCCCTGTAATACCACCTTGCCGTCGACGTACCAGGTGTAAACAATATTATCCCCTTCCGGGTCGGCTGCCAAAACTCTGAATTGAACCGTATCCGGTTTGGTGATCGTTGCCGGCAACTCATTGGCATAGATAAGCGTCGGCGGATAATTCCCTATAACCCTTATAAAGAGAGAGTCCTTGCCCATTCCGCCTTGATTATCCTGAACGAGGAATTTTAGCTTGCGTACGCCATAGCGATCATTCACTTGTGGTGTCCACTGAAACATATATTGTGTTGGATCCGAGGTGACTGAAAATTTTGCCGAGAAAGGTTTATCTTCCACCGTTGCCACTACAGGATCATTATCTCCGTCTACTATTTTTACCATTTGAGTAAATTCCTGTCCATACCAAATCGACAGGGTATCTTCAGGTATATTGACAAAGTAGGGAAATGCGTTGGTGACGCCTGTTGCTGTGAATGTAACCCGGAAATCCGGTTGACCGGCTTTGCCGGCATGCAGAACATTATTACCCGGTGAGTTACCCAACAGCCAGGTGCATTGGGCTATACCGTGATCGTTGGTGGTATCTGCTGATTGTAATACCGATCCCTGATAAGGATAGAAATTGACCACAAAATCCGGTACCGGGTTGCCATATTGATCTCTGATGAGTACCTTTAGCGGATCCAAAAGTTGCCTACCTGCCGTCATTAGCTGATTGTTCCCGTCTATAATTTGGATGGTGGAAGCAATATCTGCCCGGGCGATACAGCGAAAGAGTGCTGACCGGCTGATCAGAGAAGGAGATTTTGCCCGAACAATATAGTCGCCGGCTTTTTCGCCCGCTACAAAGTAAACGGCAGCCACACCACTTGAATTGGTCAGCACGGTATCCGGACCGACAAGCCGGCCTCCGTTTCCATCGATCATTTGAAAATTGATCTTAATGCCGGGAATGGGATTGCCGAATGCATCGATAATCATTGCTCTAAAGGGGAGTTGCAGTTGTTGGTTTACGGTACAATATTGCGGTGTACCACTGGAAGCAACAATATCCGCAGGTGCTGCGGGCATCCCTTTAACGGTTATCTCCAACGAGTCCGCTGTTGCCAGTTTGACCAGAACTTTTTGTGAACCTGCCTTGCTTCCCAGCCGATACGTGGCATGGGCTATACCATTTCGGTCGCTTTTAACCGGTTGTGGCTGAATAATATCTGCATCCGCTGATAGCGGTTCAAAGTTGACCTGCGCATCATAGACCGGATGGCCGTTGTGATCCACAACCCTGACTTGAAGCGGTTTTGACAAGGTGTCTCCAACCGTGCCTTCGAGCGGTGATTCAGAACTCAATTGCAATTCTGCCGGCTCTCCGTCGATGGCATAGGCCAGAAAGGTTTGAACGAGTCCCTGCAGATTTGGATGGGGGCTGGTAACCCGTACGTAAGTTGCACTGTTATTTTCCGTTCCCAATATCAAAAAGGCCCGGCCGAGTCCGGCTGAATCCGTGGTTGTCATGAAGGATGTCGCATCATTCTCCTGGAACTGCCCCTGGCCCTGGCTTATTG
>CAZMUU010000216.1:0-824 GCA_964569215.1 uncultured Cytophagia bacterium | reverse complement strand
GGGCGATATCGCCTACGGGATTGTGATTGCTATCCTCGACTTTAATGACAAAGGGGTCGGGTAATATTGTACCACGATTGCCGCTTTGTTTATCGCCGGACACCACGACTAGATTTCTGGGATCATCGGAATAAAAATCGACCTGGGTTGAAATATCGAATGAGGGGCTGTCGCTGATCCGTGCATGAACGGTTTTAGAGCCCGCTTTGGTGGATTTGATGTAACCGGTCGCCCTCCCCTCTGCATTTGTCGCTTCTGAAGGTTGATGAACGGTGTTGCCTTCACCGCTGATTTGCAGATAAACGATTTTTCCGGCAACAGGATTGCCATATTGATCTTTTAATTCAACGGTGACCTTGGATTGAGACGTGCCGTTGGCAAGAGCCGGACCAGTGGCCGTGAGGGTTGATTTGATATTGTTCGGCTTTCCGGATAATAGAGAGGCCCATACAGTCAAAGGTGAATTAACGACATCCCTTTCATTGTTTTTAACCTGAATGCGCATTTGATTTGTCTTTTCACCGGCAGTTATGCCCAGATTCCAGAGAATTTTTGCCGTTCCATCGCTGCTATTCTGTATCTGAAATTTATTACCATCCTGTCCCAGTGTACTTTCCTGGTCTTGAACGCTGAAATAGACAGGATGAGGCAACGTCAGAGGCTGACCGTTTCGGTCCTCAATCTGAACCTCTACTTGTACTGTTGATCCTGCCGCTGCCGTAATAAGAGAATCACCGAGAAGGGTCACTTTATAGGCAAAAGTCGGCAAGGCTTCAACCGTGACCGTGATAACGGAGCTGCTTTCATTTTTGTTGATCAAGGGC
>CAZMUU010000215.1:0-6228 GCA_964569215.1 uncultured Cytophagia bacterium | reverse complement strand
AGATTATCTATTTTTCGTTCGGGGGGTCTGAAGTAAGACAAATCACTTTAAATTGGAAAAAAATATTCAGTCTTTCAGCCATTATCTTCAGCCTTTTGCTGATATTCGTATCAACTTTTATAGAGTTGACGACTGATTTTTTCCACAATCGCCAAATCACCCAGCTATCAAAAGCGAATTCTCAGCTCATAACGTTGCTGGATGAGATGAGCGCCAAAGTTGAACAGGTTGAAACCAAGGTTCAAACCCTTGAAAAACAAGACAATGATCTGCGGATCTTTGTCGACCTTCCCCAAATCGACAGCGATGTTCGAAAACTCGGTGTCGGAGGAAATCCGCAAATCGCCTATACGGAAATGTCCGCCCTGACCGAAAATTCGCGTAATAACGCATCCCGCGTCAAATCCCTTCTCGACAACCTGGAACAACGTATTCACGTGGCACAAAAAAGCCGTGATGAAATCATTGAAAAGTATTCGGAAAATCTAAACGTCATTCGACACACACCCTCTATCCGGCCGGTTATCAACGGCCGCGTGACCGACAGATTCGGCTACCGACTCGATCCCATGCTCGATAAAGTAAGACCTCATCACGGACTCGATCTTGCCGCTGCACGCGGTACACCGATCTACGCTGCTGCAGATGGTATCATCTGCCGCGTCGTACAAAAATATACCCCCAATAAAGGCTATGGGAAACTGGTCGAAATCGATCACGGCTATGGCATAAAAACCAAATATGCCCACCTCTACAAAATACTGGTAAAACCCGGCCAAAAGGTCAAACGCCATACAATCATCGGCCAGGTCGGGGATACGGGCAGATCCACCGGCCCGCACCTGCATTATGAGGTTTTAAAGGAAGATAATCCCGTCAATCCTGAAATATATATTCTGGACTGAAAAGCAAGCAAGCCTGTCTTAACCGGCAGGCTTGATAATATACAGCCATACCTGAAATAATTTCGTGATCAAAATCACGAAATTCGCACTTATGAAAATATCTCAACACCTCTGCGCACTCTTTGTCGTCGCCTGCCTGTCAAACGCTTTTTCTTCCCCCGGGAAACAAGAGCTTTTATACGGTATCGAACAGAGCCTGCAACAGAATTACACGATTGCACTCGATCACTTTGAAGGCATTCGCCAAAAATATCCAAATCACCCCGCCGGTGATCTCTTTCTGGCCATCGTCTTCCAAACCCGCATGCTGGACCTGGAAACGGAACGCTGGAAAGAGCAATTTTACCACCACCTCAACAGAGCCCTGGAGCTGGCCGATACCTTAAAACCGTCAAAAACGGATTCCATTCCACCCGAGTTTTATATCGGTACCGCTCTCTCCTATAAAAGCTATCAGCTGGGCAGAGATCACAAATACCTGCCGGCACTTCAAGCCGGCCTCAAAGCAACAAACCTGTTGAAAAAAAGTTACGAACAGGATAGCACCTTCTGCGACCCCCTGCTCGGTATCGGCTCGTATCTCTATTGGAAAAGCCGAATGACCCGCCACTTTCACTGGCTGCCCTTTTTCTCCGATGACCGTCAAAGAGGCATTCAGCTCATTAAAAAAGCATACCATTGCTCCTCTTTGTCGACAATGGCGGCTCTGTCCAATCTCGCCTGGATTTTCATAGAGGAAAAACAGTACGAACCCGCTATCGATTATGCATCCATCGGACTGTTGTATTATCCGGACTCTAGATTTTTTCGCTGGCCCCTGGCAGAAGCCTTTTTTCGCCAGGGCAATTATCAAAAAGCGCTGGAACACTTTGGCATTATTTTAAATTCATTCGAGCACGAACCCTATAACAATCATTACAACGAAATCGTGCTCTGGCTCAAGTGTGCCAAATGCTATCAGGCTCTGGGGGAAAAAAACAAAGCCAAAAAAGCCTGTAATAAAGTGCTCGAGATCGAGCCGGCAGAAGAAGTAGAACACCGCTCCAAAGATGAAAAAAAGGAAGCAAAAAAATTGTTAAAGACACTCTAGCGATTTTCTACTTGTCGATAATCCCCTTAAAAACATCCTGTACGATGGTGAGGATATCCCCGTGAATATGACCGTTGGAGGCGACCACATTACCGCTCCAAATCGCTTCATCGCCCCCTGAAAAATCGGTAATGCGTCCTCCTACCTCTTTGATCATCAATGCGCCGGCGGCAACATCCCACGGCGACAAACCGATTTCCCAAAACCCTTCACTTCTGCCGCAGGCGACATAGCAAAAGTCCAGTGCCGCTGACCCCATTCGCCTGATGCCGCTCATGATCAAAAACAATCTTCTGAAGGTTTCAAGATAAGGTTCCAGATAATTTTTTGCGCGAAATGGAAATCCGGTTGTCAAAATGGAAAGCTCGGGCTTTTCGACGGATGATGGCTGAATGGGGTTTCCGTTTAAAAAGGCACCTTTACCCTTCTCTGCAGTAAAAAGCTCATCGCGCGAAGGATCATATACAACTCCCAGTATAATTTCTTTCTTATGCTCCAGAGCAATGGAAACGGAAAAAAAGGGGATGCCGTGGATATAATTGGTGGTTCCATCCAGAGGATCGATAATCCAGCGATACTCCCCTTCTTCTTTATATCCCTCTTCGGCATAAAACGAATGTGAAGGATAGACTTTTTTGAAAATTGAGACAATTTTTTCTTCACACGCTTTATCCACATGCGTGACAAAATCGAATTGCATCTTTTTGTTCACATCATTTTGATCCAGAGTATTCAGATTGTCCATAATAATCCGGCCTGCTTCCCTGGCGGCCTGAATCGCGGTCTGAAGCATATGCCTCCTTTTTATTTTAGTTGTGCAATGGTTACGCCCGTATCTCCTTCATTCCAGTTGCCCAAACGCAAAGCGGCAATCTGGTTGTTCTTTTTCAAGTAATCAAAAATTTCGGCGCGCAATTTTCCGGTACCCTTCCCGTGAACAATGCGGATATCCTTTAATCCATTCAAGATGGCCCGGTCGATAAACTGATCGACCGCATTCAAAGCCGTCTCTACATCCATACCGCGTAAATCCACTTCGTTCACTTTTCCGGCGGGACGCTCGAGATTATAGCGAACGCGAGACTTTGTTTTGGGCGGTTTGATCTTGACCAGTTCGGATTGCGGTACACTAATCTTTGCGCTTGCTGTCTGCAACATCACCTTGCCGCGTTTATCGGGCGCGCTCTCGATCACTCCGGTGGAACCGAACTTTGTCCAGCGAACGTAATCTCCCTTTTCCGGCTTTTCATGAGTTGTTTCCGGCACCTGCGGCTTTTCATCCACATCCCTTCGAATCTCCTCAACCGCATTTTTCTGCTTTTCGAGTTCCCGTTTGGCGCTGCGAATAACCTCGCGATTCGCCTGTTTTTCACGAATCTCGCGAATGATATTTTCTACTCTGGCATTTGTCTCTGCGAGAATTTGTTCCGCTTGCTGAGCCGCCTGCTTTTTTAAACGCCGCTCCTCGCGGCGAATATTTTCCGTCTTGTCCCGGTAAAGCCTGGTTAATCCCTGTAGCTCTGTCTCTTTTATGGAAACCTGTTGCAGTGAATCATGGTAACGCTGCAGCTTGTCTTCCAGCTCGAGGATTAACCCTTCCAGTTTGTTTTTGGAAGGGCCCACATTTTCACGGGCATCCCGGATCAATGCAGAGGGCAAACCGGTGCGGTCGGCGATCTCAAAGGCATAACTGGAACCGGGAATCCCGGTACGAAAGCGGTAGGTGGGCGTGAGAGTGTCGATATCAAACTCCATCGAGGCATTTTCAATACCCGCAGTCTGATAAGCAAACGCTTTTAAAGCGCTCTGATGAGTCGTCACAATGCTCAGGCAGGATGAGAGATGGCGTAAAAGGGCCATGGCCAGAGCAGTCCCCTCTTCAGGATCGGTCCCCGATCCGATTTCATCGATCAACACCAGAGAGCGTTCGTCCGCCTCTCGGGCAATTTCATTCAACTGCAGAAGATGCGAGGAAAAGGTCGAGAGATCGTTCTCTATCGATTGCTGGTCACCAATGGCAACAAAAAAGTGATGGATATTTCCTATGGAAGAATGTGGCAATGCCGGGATGCAGAGGCCGCATCGGGCCATGAGACTCAGCAATCCTATCGTCTTTAAAGCGACCGTTTTGCCACCTGCATTCGGTCCGCTAATGATCAGGCTATGCTGTTGTGAGCCGATTGATACATCCAGAGGTACGACGTTCTTTTCACCCAGACGCAACAACAACAACGGATGGCGTCCCTGGGCGAGGTGAATATGCTTTTCCTCAGTAATCTCAGGAGGGTGTGCATTGAGGGCGATGGCGAGCCGGGCACAGGCATAAACAGCATCCAGTTCAGCCAGAACAGATATATTGGCCTCAATATCCGCAAGGATATCACGGGCAAGGGAGGTTAGCGTTGTCAGAATGCGTTGGATCTCCCGTTTCTCTTCGGCCTGGTATTCGCGTATGCGATTGTTGTCTTCAACGGTTTCCAGAGGCTCGATAAAAAAGCTCAACCCGCTGGCGGAGCGGTCATGTATCAAGCCTTTGACCTTGTGCTTGTAGGCGTCTTTTACCACCAGCACCAGGCGATCGTTGCGTACAGCAATAACATCCTCCTGTAACACGCCTTTCCCGGCGAGGCTCTTTTGCCTCTGCTCCAGTTTCTTGCGGGCGGCATTCCGGGCGCCGGAAATTTTCTTTCGTATCGATGCCAGTTCCGGGCCGGCAGAATCCAGAACTTCAAAACTCTGTGGGTGAATGGATCTTTCCATATTTTTTTCAAAATCGGGATGCGGGATCAGGCCTCTGGTCAGTTTTTTTAATTCAGGTATTTTATCCAGACGGGCCGCAAAATATTGCCGCAATCTTCTCGCAGCGGTGAGGATGCTGTTAAGCGCCACAAGCTCTTCCGCCTGCAAAACAGTATTTTCAATTCGCAGCTTTTTAAATAGCGGGCGGACATCGAGGATGCCCTCCATGGGCATAGGCTTGTCATAACTAAGCAGGTCACGAACTTCAACCGTCCGGGCAAGTGATTTTTCGATCTCGTGTTTTTGCTCCAATGGCCGTATGGCCAGGACGCGCTCCTGCCCCAATGAAGAGGCTGCCAGCTCTGACATCTTGTCGAGTATTTTATCGAATTCCAGAGTTTGAAAATGTGAGTTCATTTAAATATACCGAAAAAATCTTGTTTATCGCAGGAAGGAAATATCAAATTTCGGGTTCTTCCGGTTTGTCCAGTTGATCAAGCGTGTTCTCAAGGGGTGATTGAATCTGGGGTACATAATCAAAGATAAGATTCACCACACCGACGGAAAAGCTATGCATGTGCGTGAACAAAACAGAGTTTGATTGATAGCGCTTTACCGTTTCATTAAAGGGTATCATGTGAAAAAGCAGGATGAGAACACTGATGACAAACGCCCCTTTAACAAAGCCGATGACAGCACCGATGAACCTGTCTACCTGGTTGATTTTGGTCGTATCGGATTTTTCGAAAAATTTTGCCGGCATTACGAACAAGGTGCGCACAGCGAGCAAAATGACAACAAAAGAAACGATCAGCGCCACTGTTCCGGTTAGAGAGGTGACCTTTTTCGACAACAGCGCGGCTAAAAATCCGGCCCCCCTGGCAGCGACCAAAAGGGCAACCACCCAGCCCATGACCCCGCTCAATTCTCTTGCACCCCCTTTTTTTGCCCCAAAATAGACAAATAAAGTGAGTCCCGCAATTATGGCAATATCAAGAAAATTCATGATACCATCCCGTAAAATAAAAAAAGTGGATACCGCTGTGTCGACCACAATCCAGCATCCACTTTTCGTCTAAAAAATCGAAACTTATCCGAGCTTTTGACGAACCAGCTCATTGACTTTTTTGCCATCTGCACGACCCTGGACTTTAGACATGACAGCAGGCATCACTCTACCGAGATCCTTGACCGTAACCGCTTCAACATCATCAATTACCTGATCGATAATTTTTTCGAGTTCCGCCTCATCGAGTTTTTCCGGTAAATAAGACTCGATAACACTGAGCTCGTTTTCCTCTTTTTCCACCAGGTCCGTTCGACCGGCCGCTTTATAAGCCTCTATCGATTCACGGCGTTTTTTGGCGGCGCTGTTCAATACGAGCAGCTCTTCCTCTTCAGTCAGGTCTTCACCCCTGTCGATTGCCGCATTTTTAATTTGACCACGCAGTAATCGAATGGTGGAAAGGCGGTCTTTTACACCCGCCTTTAAGG
>CAZMUU010000214.1:0-6270 GCA_964569215.1 uncultured Cytophagia bacterium | reverse complement strand
CACCTACCCCCGACTCGTCGTCGGCAGCGTCCGATGTGTATCAGAGACACGACTATTAGTATCATAAACGTCTGTGAATGAATTTTCATCATCTATTGTAACGGCAACTTTGATGATCGATCCTTTATCTGAATGAGACAGGAGAAAAAAATGCCCAATAATCCAAATTCAAAGCAAATCAACATCGAGGTCGGTGAAAAAGAAGCGGAAGGCATTTATTCCAATTTAGCTTTGATCAGCCACTCACCGGCAGAGTTTGTTATCGACTTTACCAGAATGTTGCCCGGTGTTCCCAAAACCAGGGTCTATGCCCGGATTATCATGACACCACAACATGCCAAATCGTTTTTAAAAGCGCTAAAGGATAATGTGGAAAAATACGAAAAACAATTTGGAGAAATAAAAATTCATACCGAACCACCAAAGCCGGGAAATCCTATAGGATTCAATCCCCAAAGCGGTCAATCAGGTCAGGAATAGATCAGCCACAGACGGAATATTTTGGTGAGAACGTTTATCGTAAATATGCTGTTTCTCTGCTGCGTCTTTGTGGTTGCCACATCAGTCGCTCAGACACCTGATGAGAGTCACACTGCCGCTATAGGCATGCAGGCAGGTATATGGAAACCGATTTCTCTGGACGATAATCCCAGTCAGCCCTTTAAACCGGTTCGTGGTTCTGATTATGCTCCGGGTATCTATCTGATCACGCCCGACTGGCAAGGGATCTCTCTGCGGTTTACTTTTTTCCACTGGCAACATGTAGAGAAAAATCATATCGATCAATCGACCAAACTACGTCATCTGTCGGTTGATATCAAACAGCAAATCATATCTCAGGCCCGAATCAGTCCGTTCATGACAGCGGGGCTCTCGGGTATCTATGCCTACGGCCGGGAACAGTCAGCGGAACAGGACAGGGCCGACTATCAACGCGTCGGTTATGGTATTAATGTCGGGGCGGGGATTGATTTTATCCTTTTTCGTCACTGGACTATGGCAATAGAGTACCAGTATCTTTACGCCAAATTTGATAATATCCTCAGAAAAACAGATAATTATAGCGGACCCAACCTTAGCCTGAAACTGCAGTATTGTTTCTGAGCGGTGTTCAAGCCTGATGCAAGCATGTTCGGGTTTGAAACATTCTCAGCGCCCGGTATAATCCATCCACCGAAAATTCCTCCTGCTATTGTAAACACCCAAAAACACATTATAAAAACAATAACTTGGCAACAGTAATAAGGTCGAAATAAAAACCCGGCGTTGATTTCCGCATCGGTATAGGTATGATTTTTGCCTCTTTTGTTCGATTGAATAGTGAACCCTTTGCTAACAGGAGGTCCGAGTTGAGTTTGCGTAAACAGCTGTTTTATCATATATGGATTATCGTCTTTGGTCTTTTGCTTTCATCTATAGTGGAGGCGAAACCCTGGCGAATCATGGCCGTTGGAAACTCCATCACCAAGGGTGTTGGAAGTACGGACGAATATGGATTTCGTAAAAAATTGTACAGCGGCTTAACCAATGCCGGAATCCAGTTCCAAATGGTCGGCCCGGACGGAGAACCGTTTAATGCCTATTTTAAACCCGGAGCCGATATTGAAGATTTTCTGCCGGGTGGAGAAAAACCCATTTCTCAGGCTCTGATGAATACTTATCAACCCAATATGATCATATTGCATCTGGGAACCAACAATATTCAGAACAATGACGAATCATTAAAGGATGCAAAAAGAGAACTTTTACAGCTGCTGCGGGAATTGACAAAATATACCGATGGTACCCTGGGGAGTTATCTCGAGCGCATTATTCTTTGTAAAATACCTCCCAAAAAAATCGCCGATAATGCCAGTCCGTATGTGGACCTGTTCAATGCCTATATAGACGAACTGTTTTTCGAGCGGCCCGCCGGCGTAGCGAGAAACAAAATTACGGTTTGCAACACACCAATAAATGTGGCTGATTTGGTCGACGGAATCCACCCGGATGATTATGGTTATGCCAAAATCGCAGGTGATTTTGTAGATATTATACGCGGTTTATCAGCCGCTTCGGACAATTATGCGCCGGGACGTATAGCATGGGGTCCAAGCCGCGCTATCGATGGGGAAACCGCGTTGTTGCAATGGCGGGCAACCGGAGATGACGGTAACTTTGGCAAAGCGAACTTGTATGAACTCCGCTACGCGACCTATGAGCTCACTGCAGAAAACTTTAATACCGGCGTACTGGTTTCCCTGGGCAAGACAAAAAACGTCTTTGAAGATGAACAGGCGCAAATTGATAAATTAACCCCCGGAATCACCTATTTTTTCGGCCTCCGCGCTTATGATGAATGGAACAATGCCGGGCCTCTCAACTTTTTTTCCCTGGAGATGCCGGCCGCTACCAAAAACGAATTTTGTGATGATTTTATCGATGCAGAACTGACGAACTGGTCGTATGATCCGGATTATACCGTGGTGGATGAATGTCTTTCCAACACCAACAGCGCTACCGGATGGAACGCTCTTGCCGTTTATCAAAACGGCAGCTATACGGCAAACTCCAAATCCGTCACCGTTACCTTAACATGGTCGGATATCGCTGATTTTAACGGTATGGAAGGCACCGGTATCGCCATGATGCTGAATGAATCATCCTCTGAAAATGCAGACGGATATCTGGTAAAAATATCTATTGATGAGGGAAAAGCCACCGGGGTCTCGCTGTTCAAACTGACCACCAATTATGGTGTGGTGACGTTACAATATCTCGATTCGGAAGGGGTACAGGCCGACCCGAACGCTCCTGCGATACCGCAGGGATCCAATCTGAAAGTAAAATATTCTCTGAGCTATACCGATGGATATACCTTTAGCGTTTATTTAAATGACATTCCACTCGGTATTGTAACCGATCCCGATATGGAAATGGGGCAGGCCGATCAGCTCTATTCCGGTCTCATGCTCTACGGGGGCAGTGAAAATGATATTGATCAGTACTGTATAGAAGTTCCTCCCCTGGATCCGCACCACCTGGTCAAATATGGCGGTGATGGTCAAAGCGGTCCGGTCACCAAATCCCCGCCGGAATTTATCAAAGTCAAAGCCGAGGATATCAACAATCTCGGAGTGCCCAATGTTGTGGTGGAATTTTCAACGGTTCAGGGAAACGGTTTTCTCAGCACCGATTCGATTGCCGACCAGTTCACGGGTGATATCTGGCTGGAAGCAGAAGATGGCTTTTTGGATATCTACAGCAAAAATGCCGACGGCAATGCTTCCGGAAGCCAGTATATTTCCGTTCCCACCGGAATTGGCGAGCTTTACAACCAGGGAGAGGCTCTCTATAATGTCTATGTTCCCAAAAACGGCATCTACAACGTCTGGCTGCGTCTGATTACACCGAGCGACAAACAGAATTCACTCTACCTCGACATTGACGGCAACACAGTAGAGTGGTCTCCGATTAACGTGACGACCTCCTGGGCCTGGTTCCAGAAATACGCCTTTCGCATGGATAAAGGGCTTGTCCAGTTTAAAATCAAAAACCGGGAACCGGGCACCAAAGTCGATAAAATCTTATTGACAACAAATGCTTACGGAAGTATTCCCGGAACCGGAGGATCACCGCTCCGTTTTTCCAATGTTACCGACGGACTGGGTATAGCCTATACGCGGGTCACCTTTCCGGAACGCGCAGATTCACTCAAAATCCGCGCTTACGCCCCAACCGTACCCAATGATAACGAAAAGGTCTTCACAGTGTATGCTGAAGCTCTTGAACCGGCCGACATGGTCTACGCCTCAGCCAGAGATACAATCGTCAAGGCGGGCGACCTGGTAAATCTTCAGGTTCAATTACAGGATCAATATGGCAACAAATGCCAGAGCTATCCGGTGCTTTTTACCGTTGTCAGCGGTGACGGCCGCTTCGCTGCCGATACGGTTTCCACTGAGGTCTCATCCGATGCAAATGGAACCGCTTCGGCCAAATTGCGAATGGGATTTATTGCAGATGTAACCATTGTCCGGGCCACCCTCCCCGAAGAACCGGATATTGCGGCCCTCGAATTTACCATTCGCAAGGGCGAGGGCCCCACGGAAATCATCAAACTGCCGGAGGGAGATCTGCAAGCTGCACCGGTAAATACCGAACTCGCTGCTCCGCTTCGGGTCAGAGTAGTTAATGCACAGGGTGAAGCCTTTGCGAATTTCCCCGTCCCGTTTGAAATCATCAGTGGGGATGGATTGATCAACGGTCAATATAAATCACTCGTCGATACCACGGACCAAAATGGCATTGCCTCTATACGCTTAACCACGGGAAAAGTCGCCGGAGATAGCATTAATGTCATTAAAGTTGATGTGGCGTTGTTAAATGCTCCCCTATATTTTTACGCTCACGGTCTTGCCGGCCAGGCCAGGGGATTGCTAAAAATTCATGGTGACAATCAACAACGCTCGGCAGGAAGAACCTTTATAGATTCACTGGTGGTTAAAGTGGTGGATGAATACGGGAATGGCAAACCGGGCTATAGCGTCCGTTTTAGCGATCAATTTACCGACGGTCATTTTGAAGGGCAACAGCAAGTAACCCGGGAAACCGATGCCGATGGCTTTGTTTCGGTCTATTATACTGCCGGACGTACAACCGGCAGCCGCAATATAACGGTTGAAGGTGTACCACAGCTTCCGGATGGCCAGGTTACCTTTAGCCTTACCGTGCTTTCGCCCAATGCCAGTCAAATTGTCATCGTTTCAGGTAACAAAAAAAGATACGAGGTCAATTCGATTGTTACCGATCCTCTAAAGGTGAGGGTCCTCGATCCTTTCGGGGATTTTGTTGCCGATGTTGATGTATGGTTCAAGGTATTACAGGGAAATGGCAAGCTCAATGGCCTGGACTCCGTGCAAATCCAAACCAACAGCAATGGCGAAGCCGTGGTCACAAGCTTCCGCCTCGGCACTGAAGCCGGATTCCTGAACAATGAAATTCTGGTGTATCTGCAGGATAAAACTGTAAACCCCGTTCTATTTCAACTCACCGGAGATCCCGGCGCTGCTTACGTTATGGAGGTATTGGGCGACACCACCTTTTATGCGCAGCCCGGACAGGAAGGCATTCAACTCGGAGTCAAGGTCAGAGATACTTTTAACAATCCCCGCCCGGGTCATAAAGTGACGTTCACAACAGAGGGATCGGGCAGTTTTATCGATGGCAAGAGCTATATAGATACTTTTACCGACAATAACGGTAACGCCATCGTCGAATATACGATGGGCAAAAATCCTCTGTTTGCAGAAAAAATATCTGCAATTTCTTTCCGCCCCAATGTCTCAGGAGCACATCTCCTGGGCAGCCCGGCACAATTTCACGGTCAATATTTACCCGGTGAGGTGTTCAGTCTCATCAAAATTTCAGGCGATATGACGCAAAGCGCCGATGTGATGAGCACCCTGGGCCAACCATTTGTGGTAGAGGCTCAAGACCTGTATGAGTTGCCCGTTCCCAATCTGGAACTCGTTTTCAAGGTCGTTTCCGGCGGCGGAAGTATCGGACTGAACGAAGAGGTAATTGTCAAGACGGACAACAACGGCAGAGCAAGCGTAATGCTTACCGTCGGCAGAAAAGCGGGGGATCGCAATCAAATTGTTCGCGTTTCGGTCAAGAATAATGCAGATGTCGCGTCGGTTCAGTTTAGCGCTTCTGCCAGAGCCGGCGATGCCGATCTGCTGGTGGTAAACGGAGACACCGCCTGGACCGGTTCTGTAGATATGAACCTCTCCCCCACAGTTATGATAACAGATCGGTATGAGAACCCTAAACCGGGATATCCGGTATTTTTCGAAATCATTCAGGGAGAGGGTAAAGTCAACGGTCAGGATACACTGACCCTGTTTACCAATAACAACGGCATCGCCCGGGTAAGCTGGACACTGGGTAACCAACCCGATTCCAACCGGGTAAAAGTAACAGCTGAAATGGCCAACGGTGAGCATTTGCGTCATTCTCCCGTCATATTCAGTGCATATACAAAATCAGCGAATCCGGTCTATATGATATTGCAATCCGCTCAAAAAGATACCGGCGTCATCGGACAACCGCTGCACCAACCGATCCGTATTCTGATCACCGATTATTATAATAATCCGGTTCCCAATCATCGCGTCGATATAAATGCTATCTCCTTTTCACGAACAGCGCATATTGAAAACACAGCGCCTTCTGATACCGCTTATATTATGACCGATCCAAACGGTATAGCCACGGCTCGATTGATTC
>CAZMUU010000213.1:0-6322 GCA_964569215.1 uncultured Cytophagia bacterium | reverse complement strand
TTGTGGGGGTTTCTCGGATTTAACTGCCGGAATGTCAACCACCTTCGTCTGGGGTTTTATGGTGGGGGGTTGTTCGGCGATACCATCGATAAACAGCGCGACATCGAGCCGGTTCTGGCGATCATGCGCCGGATAAAGCCGACCATTATCACCCTGGCGTTTGATCCCGAAGGAAGTGGCCCCAGTACGCATTATAAAGTGCTGCAGACCATGGCGCGGGCGGTCGAAATTTACCAACAGGAGAGCGGTAACCGCGACATTAAAATATGGGGATACAGAAATGTCTGGTTTCGGTTTCATCCATCCGAAGCAAATATCATGGTACCGGTATCCCTGAATTCGATGGCGTCTCTGGAAAAAGCGTTCGATAAATGCTTCGGATCCCAGCGGGCCGCTTCGTTTCCCAGTTATGAATTGGATGGTCCGTTTTCACGCCTCTCCGAACAGATTCTGGTCGAACAATATCAGCAAGTTAAAACCTGCCTGGGCAGAGAATATTTTAACGAAAGCGACCATCCCCGCATGCGGGCTTGTCACGGATTGGTCTACATGAAACAAATGAGTGTTGACGAATTCTGCAGCCACGCCGGCAGATTGAGACAATCGACTGAAAATGTTTCCGCCGACAATAACGAATAAACAAAAAATTCTTGTGATATTTATCACCAATTTCTATATTAAATGTTTAATGGTCTTGCGACTTTGTATTTATCAAACGCTTTTGAACACAGCAGCGACGTGCTAAACAGTTTGTAAACAGAATTCGGAAATTCCGAGGTCGATGATGGTAGAGTTTGCTCCGCTTGATTACTTTTGGACGATTGCTTATTTGATTCTGATGATTGGATGTGGTGCGGTTTTTTACCGGCTGGGAAAGCGATCCGGTGCTGATTTTTTTCTCGCCGGACGCGGATTGCCGTGGTGGATACCCGGGACGTCGAACTTTGCCACCCATACGGCAACCGATACGCCCATGTGGTTTTCCGGCCTGGTTTATTCCAAAGGATTATACGGTGTCTGGTATTCGCTTTTTGCAGGGTGGTGTGCCATCAGCGCCTGGGTATCGACGCGAATTTTCCGGCGTTCGCTCGCCGGAACACAGGCGGAATGGCAAACCCTTCGCTTTAGCGGTCTCGGTGCGGAATTGTTACGCGGCTGGATGGCCGGCTGGCAGGTTGCTCTCAGTATGTTCGTCGCCGGCTGGGTGGGGATCGCGATGGGAAATGTCTGTGAATATCTTTTTAACTGGCCGCTGTGGTACGGATTGGTTATTTTTTCCTCCCTCTGTTGCGCCTATGTCATCGCTGCCGGATATTGGGGTGTCATCATCGCAGATGTACAGCAAGGCATTACCATGTTTATCGTCATTATTCTCGTCTCTGTCTGGGCGGCAATGGCTGTGGGCGGTCCGACCCAGATCGTCGATGCGCTCAGGGAAATGGGGCAATCGGAAATGCTCAATCCGTTCCGTACCAGCGGTTTCATCGATGGTGACTATCCGTTACTGTGGCTGATTACCATGATCATGGTTCCCTTTTTGGGCGGGTTTGGTATGGCTACCCATTTTGATTGGTTTGTGGAAGCGCAGCGCATTCAATCCGCCAAAAACGTACGCGATGCCTCCTATAGTATCTGGTGGGGCACCGCAGCCGTTCTGTTTCGAAATGCGGTCTGGGCCCTGGCGGTGCTTGCTATCTTTGTCATCACCCGCGGCGAACTCTCATCCGAACAGGCACAACTGGCCTGGTTCAAGGTCGGATTCGATTATTTTCCCGTGGGTATGGTCGGCTTTTTTTTCGCCGCAATACTGGCTATTCACATCTCCTCCATAGGCAGCATCCTGAATCTCGGATCCATGTATGCCACCCGGGATCTTTACCACCACTATATCAATCCCAAAGCCACTGAAAAAAAAGTGGTGTGGGTGGGGCGTTTGATGACCCTTGTCGTTCTTCTCGGCTCCTTTTTCTTTGGAATCATGATCGGCAAGGATATTGTTGAATGGCTCTTTTTTGCTCTCTGGCTGATGGTCGCCGGAACCTGGCTGCCCAATATCCTGCAGGTTATCTGGTGGCGGTTTAATGCCTGGGGGTATCTCTCTGCATGGATCGCCAATCTTGGCGTCTGCTGGCTGGTGGTGTGGATTTTGCCTTCCTTCGGCATTATTCCGGATTTTCCGGATTATATACAGTTCTGGCTGCTGATTTTGCTGGTTGCCGCCGTTTATATCCCGATAACCTTTCTGACAAAGCCGGACGATATGGACAAACTGGTCAAGGTTTATATACAAACCCGTCCCATTGGATTCTGGGGGCCGGTCAAACGGGAAGCTGAACGGCGCGGCCTCCTGCAGGCGCGCGATAAGCTCGAAAAAATCGTGGAAAAACAAATCAAGGAGTAGAAAGATGAGCCTCATCAAAAGATCGTGGGAGCCTCATGAAGCGGAAGAATGGACGCGCGAAGACTGGATTGCCATTGTTCTGTCACCACTGAGTTATATCTTTTTGACCATCGGTCTGGCAATGTCTATCTTTTTATTGACCATGGGATTTGTTTTTCTCATCCTGGGAATTATCATGACCGTGATCATGTTTTGGGTGATCGATCCTAAAATAAAAACCATAAGCACTGAATATGAGAAAAAGCAAAGACAATATCTCGAAGACCTGGAGCATATCCAGCGCTGGGAGGACCCGGAATAATGGATAAAGGATTCTATGTCGTTATCGGAATGACCATTTCCTATCTCTTTTCGCTCGCGGGTTTGATTGTCGCCTGGCTATACTATAATAAATATAAAAAGAAATAACATCTGCATTAAACCGGAGCACAACAGAGTTTATGGTCCATCTTATCGCTGAACCGAGTCGAATAGGGCATCCGATTTTGGGATATATCATCCCCGCAGCCATATTCATCATCTCTTTTGCCGTGGCTTTTTATCTATACAGAAAATTTACCCGGGAACTGGAAAACAGAAACAATAACCCGACGGATTCCCGAAAAGAATAGAGCAGTATGAGGAGAGTTTTTTGGACCAGCCCTTTATCGATATTTATAAACCTGTCTACAAACGCGCCGTGGTGGCGGCAGCGTTTTCGCCGCGACTCGGCGCTGTGCTGAATGAAGCCCACCGTCTGCTCAAAATTCTCGGCACAGCCCCGATCATCGTGCATGTAGGGGAAGACAACCTGTCAACCCGCTCCAAACTGGAACAAGCCATCGAAAAATCCGATTTTAAGGAACACCCTCCCATTTTTGTAATCCGCTCCGGACAGCCGAACGATGTGCTGGTTCAGGTTGCCGGGGAATATCGAGCTGATCTCATCGTTGCCGGGGCTCTTAAAAAAGAAGGGTTGTTTAAATATTATTTCGGTTCCATAGCGCGAAATCTGGCCCGTAGCGCCCCCTGTTCGGTTATGCTCTTTTCTGATCCCCGGATCAAACCCGCACCGCTGCATAAAATTCATTGTGTTGTCGACTATGGAAATCACGAAGCAGAACTGGCGGACGATTTTTCCGCCAAAATCGCCCACAAAGCTCAAAATAGCGAGCTGTATCTGACACACACGTTTCAGATATCCGAGTGGGAAGGGAAAAAAGAAATTCCCAATGAAGCCCAAACGATAAAATCTATTTATAATCGGGAAGACAAGAGGCTGGGCAAATATCTTGAAAAGTTTGAGCTGGGCGGGTTGTCGGTAACCACGAGATGCCTGTATGACAAGACCCGCTCGGTAACCCTTGATTTTAGCCGTGAGGTCAAAGCCGATATGTTTATTGTGCCGACTCAGAAAAACAGAATGGGTATACTGGACCGGCTTTTTCCGCAAGACCTGGAGTTGGCGCTTATGGAGCTGCCCTGTTCCCTGCTTTTGGTACGAAAAAGTCAAACTTAACGGCTTTTTGTCCATAAATAAAGTTTAATCGGACCGTAACCGGCAGCCTCCAGTACATAAAGGCTGTCGCGTGACGGTGAAATACCGACGGTTCTGGGTGTTCTTAAAGGCGGCTTGCCTCCCTTGAGATATTCCAACACCTTGCCGGTCCGGTCCATGATTGAAATCAAACCCCGCGGTGAGTGCGGAATATAGATCCTGCCGTTTTTATCCGTGACCACCTTGCCGATATCAATATCAAATGTCTGAAGGTTATCCGCCCGCCAGTACCGCGCCCGCCTGCCTTCTATAGCACCTTTCCAGCGCTGTATGCTGTCTGCGGATTGATCGCTGATCAATACCATCATTGCATTATCGAACACGGTAATGTGGTTGGCGCTGTGATCTATACCAAAGGGACTGTTTTGCAATTCCATACCTGTCGGCGCCAGGACATGAAACTGACTGAATCCCTTTTCCAAAGCAAAGATATGCCCTTCGGCATCACAATCTATAGCCGTGGTCGCAAAGTCCAGCTTGATCGGCTTGAGAAGATCGCCACTTTTGACATTGATGCGAAAAATAGTTGAATCCTTTACCGCGCACATGATATCATGCGGAGAATAAGCCAGTCCGGTTAGCCCCTCAAGTCCTCTCAGAGCCGAGTTGTCCGGATTTTGCACATCGCTCAAAACTGATTCACTGCCATCCGGATTCAAAACCGTGATGGTATTTTTTTTGCCGGCAATTACCCAGATTTTGCCATACGGGTCCACTTCGAGAGTGCTCGGATTCCATAGCTGATCGCCGAATTCTCCCTGATTGATATAGGATTCATTCGGTTCCAGGATATCCAGAGACCAAACGTCGCTATAGCCCATGTTTCGTTTCGAATGCCCTGCGGATACTTTGAAATCATCCCAGGCAAATATTCTGCAGCGAAAATCCAGACCAGACTTTTGCGGCGGAATCGATTTTTCGGTTACAAACCAATCGCTCTCTTTTGACATCCTTCGCATGCCGATGATATCGGGCGTAGAAGAAGAGGTGCTTTCATATCTGAGATAAACCCCTTTGCCCTCGGCTGTCGTTTTATCGTCATAGACTCCGGAAGGATCGGTGATTTTGGCGACGATTTTAAAGCTGTTGTTTTTATATATATTGACCGGCACGGTGTGAACCTGTGAAATAAACGGCCCCTGGGTGTCGTAATGAATGTCCTTCCAGGTCAGCGACCGGGACGTTTCGGCGGTAGGCCAGAGATTGATCAGGGTTTGCGAAAACGTTGCATCCGGGTTGTGGTCGGGAAAAAGTTTGCTATAGGCAAAAACCGATACGCCGCCACAAGCCATCTTCTCTGCGATGCGAATCTGCATCGAAAGTTTTTTTGAATCGTATGCGAAAATACCCGGGTAGACGTCGCGATTATGATTGTTTTTTCGGTGATCTTTTAACCGGCGATAGAAAAGCAGATGATCTCGCGTATAGATCATCGGATAAATGATATCGATAACGCCTTTGCTGAGCCAGCTGTGGCTGTCTTGCATATAGAGGTGATAGCCTCTGCGATAATCGCTAACCACGGAAGCGCTGAGAATGATTTGCGGGTTATAGGCTTTTAACCGGCCATAGAGGTCGGTAATAAAATCGGTAATGGACCGGCGTCGCCAGATATCCCATTTATCCGGCTCTTCCTCCGGCAGAGCACCAAAGACCATTTGGAACATTTTCAGTGAAGCCTCATCCCAGGAATATGAAGAGGAGGGAAAACGAATATAATCGAGATGCAGTCCATCAATTTCATAGTTGCTGTAGAGTTCACGCATCAGATTGAGCAAATAATCCGGGGTTTGCGGATGGGTGGGGGAGAGCCACAGATAGTGGTCATTGAGCTTCTGCCGGTCTCCGTATTTATCCTGCATAAACCAGTCACGATGCAGGTGATAGAGTTGATTCTTGATGTCCGGTGGCGAGGCGCCGCGCCAACCGGGGTAAACGTTTACCCAGGCATGCAGCGCCAGACCGCGGTTGTGGGCCAGTTCGATTGCAAGTTGCAACGGATCCCAGCCCGGATTTTCAAAGTTGAATTCCTCGGCCCAGGGTTCAATATCTGAAGGATAAAATACGGTTGCATTGCCGCGTACCTGAAACAGCAAGGTGTTGAAATGATACTTTGCAGCGTTATCAATGATGTTTTTGATGTCCTGAGGGGTTTTATAGTCCCAGCGCGTCACCCACAGGGATCGTGTTGTTTGTGCTCCGATCTGTCCGGAACAGAACAATAGCAGACCCGTCAGTAAAAGCAGTTGTCTCAATCGCATTCCGCTCCCCTTGTTGCCGTTTTTCTCTGTGACAAATGTAGTGAGTGGAACGTTTTTATGCAAGGGTTTTTCGCTGATGTTTTGTTTTATCTCAGCAGGTTTAAGCCCGCATCTGTGTTGGGG
>CAZMUU010000212.1:0-6349 GCA_964569215.1 uncultured Cytophagia bacterium | reverse complement strand
ATCACCTTCCAGAGAGGTGATGGCAGCACCGGTAAGACACAACGCGGCGAAGATAAATGAAGCCCGTTTGGTCCCGAGACGGTCAATGATAAGACCGCCGATCAATACCATGATAATATTGGGAAAACTGTAAATTCCATTCAACAACCCGATATTTTTATCGGCCATACCCAGCTGCGTTTCGAGCAGATCGGCAAGCGGACTAATACTGTCATAAACATAATAATTACCAAACATCGCCATGCTGATGAAGAATAATACAATCCATCGATAGAATTTTCCCGGCGGGGAGAGGATTTCCTGTTGCTGCATCATTTTCCTTTCCTTGATTCTCAACATTCGTTTGTATATTACTAAAAAGAGCTATAATGTTCCAAAACCGAACCAACTTTACTCTTCAGATTCAATCTAAAGTTAATCTGCAACCCATTCGAATACCGGTTACCGAATTTTGATTCCCAAAAAGGCATCACACAGAGCGCCAGGCGACCACCTGGATAAAATTAAATACTAAAAATCAAGCGGGATTCCAAATACTTTTTTTTATTTATCTTGTTTCTCAATTCTCTTTTTTATAATTTGTTAATCCAAATTCTCAGGAGATCGATTTGACCGAATACGGCACAATATTACTGATTCTAGGAATTTCCTATCTTGCCGCCTTGTTTATATCCAGGTTAATCGGAAAATTGCATATACCCAAGGTCACCGGATATTTGCTTACCGGTCTTCTGCTTGGGCCCTCGTTTTCCAGACTAACGGGCATTACCCTTTTCACCTCCGAAATCCTTTCAAATCTCCGTATCCTTTCGGATATCGCCCTGGTACTAATCCTGGTTGTCATTGGCAGCCAGTTCAAGGGAGAATATCTCAGCCGCTGGCGCAGCCGAATATTTATCCATTCCGGCATTGAAACCACAACAACTCTACTCTTCGTTTCCGTATCCTTTTTTATCTATGCCCTGATTACAACTAAATCCTTTGTACAAAGCAACCAGGACATCTTTTCTTTTGCTCTATTCACCGGAATCATTGCAGTTGCCACGGCACCGGCAGTAACGCTTTTGGTTGTCCGCGAGTACGAATCCGAAGGAGCTGTGACCGACATTGTTCTCGCCCTTGTGGGATTGAGCAACCTCATTGCCATTTTTATCTTTGATATCAGCGTGGTTCTATTGCTGCCGATCCAAAATCCCCATACGTTTTTGCTTAAAATCCTGATCTCACCGCTATTAGGTATTGCTATCGGCTTTATCATCAGCTTCTGGGCTCAGATTCTGGAATCGCGGACAGAATGGCTGTTGTTGCTTTTGGGCGGCGTAATTTCGTCTCTGGCCCTGGCGCGGACCTTTCAGCTGGATATACTTCTTTGCAGTTTCGCCATGGGAATGGCCATAGCCAATGCCGCACCCAAATCAAAACAACTGTTCAACGCCATCAAAGGGGTGGATTATCCGCTCTATGTTATTTTTTTTGTTATTGCCGGCGCCAACCTGCATCTGGATGCATTGGTCCACGTCGGTCTGTTCGGAATCATCTATATCATCATGCGAGCTTCAGGTAAAATAATCGGTAATTACCTCGGTGCCCGATTTGCTCCTTTTGACAGAACCGTTTGCCGCTGCATCGGGATGTCTATGCTGGCCCATGGCGGTGTGGCTATTGGTTTGGCCAATACGATGGTCAATATATGGCCTGAAATCGGCAACAAAATCCAAACGATCATACTCGGTTCTGTCGTTGTCTTTGAGCTCATCGGACCGATTGCCGTCCGGCAAGGCCTGGTTCGTGCCGGTGAAGTTCCGGTTCTGACCTTGCTGAGAAAACGATCTGCGGAAAGTGCCTATGACGGTCTCCACGCTATTATCAACCAGTTCCGCCAGTCACTCGGTATTCCTGAAGGTCATAAGCTCGACAGCGCTCATGACATTTTAATTTGCCATGTCATGAGAAAGAATATTGAAACCTTATCCGAAGATACACCGTTTAATATTATTTTACAGACGATCGCACACAGTAAATATGACCGATTCCCGGTACTCGACAAAGAAGACAGATTTATCGGCGTGGTCGATTACAGCGTGATACGGGATATTATTTTTGATGCGTCTTTGGAACATTTGATCGTGGCAAGAGATTTGTCTACACCATCGCCTATTGCCCTGTTTCCGGATCAAACTCTGGGACAAGCCATGGCGCTTTTTCAAAAATACAGCGATATAACCTATGTTCCGGTCGTGGAAAAAAATAATCCGCAAAAACTCGTGGGTATGATTAATCAAAATGATGTGCTGGCAGCTTATAGAAAACCAAATGCCTGTTGACGGGATGGGTGATTCTGCTGCTCTTCATGATTCAATTTAACTGATATTTATGACACATAAACATCCGGAAAACATCTGGACCCTGATGTGGTTCAAGCCCCGACAGGCCATGAGAATGGTTCTCAATTCTCCGCTTTCATACCATTATCATGTTTTGATCATATTCGGCGGCATCGGCCAGGCTCTGAGCAATGCATCCGCTCAGGGAATGGGAAAACTCTTGTCCACCGCTCAAATCATCACCATTTGTCTCATTCTCGGTCCGCTGAGCGGTTATCTCTCCGTACTCATCGGTGGCTGGGTTTTGAAATGGGTCGGTGAAAAATTATCCGGCCATGGATCGCTGCAGGATCTGCGCCGTGCTATTGTCTGGTCGTGGGTGCCTGTTGTCTCCACTCTGCCTCTCTGGATCGTAAAATGGCTCCTGTTCAGGAATGAAGTGTTCACCCCGGAAACCCCATTCATCGATTCTCAGCCGGTATTGAGACAGATCTACGATTTTATCGGTTTTGTGGATCTCGTGATCGGATTGTGGGTACTGGTTATTCTCTATAATACCGTCTCCGAAGCGCATGGCTTTACGCTGTGGAAAGGTGTGGGCACGGTTATCCTCTCCGGTGTGCTTTTGATGATTCCGCTGTTACTGATGATCTCGCTCTGCGGTCTGCCCGTTGCCATGTAAGATCAGCTTAAAATACATCGCCTGAAATGACACTTGCAACTCATCAGGAGCAACAAAAGGAGCGTTGCAAGGTATGAGTAACAAAAACATCGACCTGATTTTGGAGAATCAAATGCTGAAAAATATTGAAAGAGGATAATGGCAAAATCAATAGATAGAAAAAGACTCTCGATCGCCTTTACCAATCAGGACCTTTGCACCCGCTGTGGCACCTGTATCGGGATTTGTCCTACCGATGCGCTCTCTGTGGGTAAAAATTACTTTCCTGTTATCGATATGGAAAAGTGCATCGATTGCGGGCTTTGCGTAAAGACCTGTCCGGGAGGCCGTGTAAACTTTCGTGATTTAACTCGAATAACCTTCGGGCACAACGACGATCTCGACACGTTCGACGGACATGTTGCCAAAACCATTGTCGGCTATGCCGGCGATGAAGAAATCCGCCGGCGAGGTGCCGGCGGCGGCATGATCACCGCACTCGCCCTCTTTCTCTTGCAGGAAAAGCTGGTAGACGGCTGTATCGTCACCCGTATGGATGAAAATGACCCCCTGTACGGCAGAGTCTATATCGCCCGCAACCGCGACGACCTTTTAAGCAGCCAGCAATCCAAATATCAACCGCTTCCGGTCAACTCGATCTTTCAAGAGCTTAAAACCCTGCCGGGAACCTATGCTTATATCGGCCTGCCCTGCCATATACACGGCTATCGCTTGTTGAGTGAAAAGGATGAAGAACTAGAGAAAAAAATCCGCATTGTCATCGGACTTTTTTGTGGTATGGCGCTAGAACCCCATATGCTCACAGAACTGTTAAAGGTGCATCAGATCCGACCGCAAGAGATAAAAACCTTCCAGTTCCGCGGTGGTGAGTGGCCGGGAAAATTCAGAGCCATCACGGATAAAAAAATCCATGATCTGCATTATTCAAACTATAAAGACGGGGCGTTTAACTATCTGATGTTTTTATACAGTCCGCGGCGCTGCCAAACCTGCATAGACGGCTCCTCGCAGTTTTCCGATCTCTCGGTAAGCGACGCCTGGACCCGGGACCAATCCGGGAATTATCTCTTCAGAGCCAATTCCCGCGTACTGGCGCGGACGCAAACAGGCCTCGAAATTCTGCAACAGGCGATCTCTCAGGGTGCCATTCAGGCACAGGATGTTTCAAGGAATGAACATTATAAAACCCACCAGCACCATACCAGCAGGAAAGGCTTAAAAACACCACTCAGGGTAGCGAGGCTCAATCAAAAAAACAAACCCGCTCCTGTTTATGACCGAACCCCCCCGCCGGCCTCAGGAAAAGATAAATTCGGTGAACGCGTTGAAACCGCCCTGATGAGCCTGGGCCGCTATAAGCTGATCAGATATCCGCTCCTGTCTCTACTCATGTCCAGATATGGTATTCCCCTGGTCAAATTGAGACAATATTTGAAAAGCCGAAAATACAAGGGTTCCGCGAAGTGAAGCGCTAAGGTGGGGAAAACTGAATAAAAAAGCTACGCTATCTTCGGATGCCCAAAGGCGGAATATTTATTTAACGATATAACCGTGATAATAAAGCTTGAGGATGCGCCTCAACCCGGAAAATTGACCCTCCTTGGCCAGCAAATTTTTCAAATCAAATTCAACCGTAATGCTCTGCGGAAAAGCAAGCCTGACGCCGATATTCATATAGCCATTCCCGTTATTGGCATAATCAATGGTATCATCATTGAGGCCAAAATCATACTCATAAATCAGAGCTACTTCCCGGGACAATTCGATATCAATGCCCATAAATATAGTCGGGTCCTTGTCCGGATCATTGGTATCCGTACTGTAGCTGACGCCGGCATGGAGGTCGACATTGCGGAAAGACTGGTATCCCTTCGAGCCCACCAGATAAAAGCCGCGCGGCTTGATCGCGTATCGGTCCACCATATATTGATTCGGATCGACCGTTTCGCTCTCACCTATAATTCCCAGATCGCGATAATCACTCTGCCGCCAATATTTACCATAGCCCTGCGTATCGAGTCCGAGAGTCAGGGCGGGAAACATGAGGCTTTCATCAACGATGCGATAAGCGATCTGAACACCCGGGGTATCGTTCCATACAATATCATCGCCGCCGATAATGCGTTCACCGCCAAAGGAGACGCCGAACATCATTTTTCTCGACAAACCGACCGACAGACGGCCCAAAAGACTGCCGTTTTCATAGAATCGCAGTCCGGCGACAAAATCCCCGCTATTGACAAGACTTGCGGTCGGGATATCTATGAGCTCGTACGGCTGGCTCAAATAGAGTTCCACCTTGGAATAAACTGGTTTTGATTCCCGTTTGCTTGTAGAGCGATAGGAAAATTGAGCGAATCCCGGCGATGCTATTGCTATGCACAACAAGAAAATCCTGATTACTTTCATGGTCCTCTTCCCAGCTAAAGTGAGATCGCCATATCACTACAGTGCTATACATTTACGACTTGCTCAAATTTAAAAAATAGATTGCTCAGAATCAAGAAAAAGTGCGCATTTTTCCATTATAGCACAAAAACGCTAAATCCCACTCCAATTTCAAAAATATTCTGTGCTTCTGAAATATTTCCGCTGGGCATAAGATGTACGTATTGCGCCTTAACGCGCAAAATCGTGCGTTTGCCAAAGCTGGAATGCGTCGCAATGGCGGCAGCAAAGGCGGCCCCGAGAACGGATTCGCTTTCATTCGCTCCGTCGGATTTTCCGTTTAGCCACACACCGGCGCTAAAGGTGGTAAAAACGGCAGCCACCACTCCGAGATCATACTTTCGATATCGCGGTTTGCGATAATTTTTCGGTGCCATATCAATAACTTTAAATGCCGGCCCAAGCAAAAAGATGGTCGAAATGCCGGTAGAGTCGCTGTTAAAGGACATCTCGATCTTGGGCTCAAATTCCAGTAAAAAATCCTGGTTGATATAATACCCCATCAAGCCGGTGAGATTGGCCAGGTTGTTGATTTTTTGATTGGAAAGGGATTTATTTCGAAATGAAAACGCTCCGCCGACCTCAACCGCACCGCGGTGTTGTGCCCAGAGCGATTGACATCCTAGTGTAAAAAAAAGAAACAACGTAAAAAGAGTTGTTTTTTTCACATTTCCTCCTGGTTTTTTCTTTAATACTACAGAGAAAAGTGAAAAAAGCAGAAAAATTTTTTAAGAAAGGTCAGTTCAGCAGAATTTCGACATGCAAAAAGATAAAAAGGATGGGTCTATAACGTTTTGAGTGGGTAATCAAATTTAAGATCACCCGTACTGATTCTTGTATAAAATAGATTTTTGCAACTAAAAAATGATAACCACGGAGTTCACAGAGAACCACA
>CAZMUU010000211.1:0-6354 GCA_964569215.1 uncultured Cytophagia bacterium | reverse complement strand
GAATTTGACTGGTATTAAACTCTGTCCGGTCTTGAATTATACTTTTATCTTGTGCCAAAGCACCAAAAGGAGAGCAAGCAAAGGTAAAAAAAAGAGCATATAGGATGCGCAGCATAGGGCCTCCGGAAGAAATAGTCACAGACTCGGTTAATAATATATAAACTTGTCCTAATATAACCAAGCGCTTTATATTGACTTGAGTTTTATTAAAAAATATCGTACAATTATTAATTTTTAGCAGGAGGAAAAATCGTATGAGAAAAAAGTGGCATAAACTTAAAGAAACAATCGGCCTGGATGAGAAAGGAATCTGGCTGGATGTTCCGGTTATTATCATCGGCTCTTTTTTTATGGCAGCCGGTATCGGTATTTTTTTGGTCAATGCCAGGGTTGTTCCCGGCGGTGTAAGCGGGTTGTCTATGGCCCTGCATTATCTTTCGGGGAACAGAATACCCATTGGTTTGATGATCTGGATATTCAATATACCGTTATTTATTTGGGGCGTTTCCGAATTGGGAAAACAGTTTGGCTTGCGCACATTCTTGGGATTTAGTTTCTCTTCTTTTTTTATTGATCTATTACGCGGCGCTGTTCCTGCATTTGGATTCATTCGGTTGCACGAACACCCGGCGATCCTGCAGTTGCAGGAGAGCGATTTTTTGTTTCTCATTCTGATCGGCGCGGTTTTGCTTGGCCTGGGATTGGGTCTTATTTTTAAATTTCAGGGCTCCACCGCCGGTTCGGATATAGTCGCGGCCGTCGCTCAAAAGCGATGGGGTGTGAAACCCGGCATGGCTATTATGGTTGTCGACTTTTGCGTCGTCATTTTTGCCGGAATCATCATACATTTTAAAGAACTTGCTTCTGACCGGCCCGCTGTCGTCTTGACGCTTTACGCACTGTTTTTACTTTTTGTGTCCAGTCGCATTGTTGATGTGATTATTGAAGGTTTTGATTATGCCAAATCCGCTTTGATCGTCACGTCGGAGACAGAAGCGGTAAGCGAAATTATTACCAATGCGATGGGAAGAGGCGCGACATTGCTTGAGGGCAGCGGTTTGTATACCGGAGAAAAACGCAATGTTTTATATACAGTGCTCAGCCGCAAAGAGATCGCCACCTTGACGAAAAAAGTCAGACAAATTGATCCCGCTGCTTTTATTATTATCAATAATGTTCATGAGGTATTGGGAGAGGGATTTCGTAAGAGGGTTTAGAGAGAAGAGATCGAGATCGGCGAGATAGATATGACGATTGGATTATATTTCAAAGAGATGAACCTCGATCTCTTCCTGTTGTTACCTTGCTTTACCGATTATGTCCTGTTTATTTTACAGTGTCATAAAAAAGTTGCTTTTTGATTACACCAAGTCCCATAAATACAATGAATAGATATTGCCTTCAATTGCTGTGGTTATATAATACAAATATTGCGCCAATCATTTTAATGCTTGAATAATAGCAAATATTCCTTTATGTTTATACATGAATTTTACTCGACACAAATATCTTGTTCTCACACAGGGACGAACCCATCCCACATCAGCAAAGTTGGCAACCGGAGTTGTACGTTACCGTCCTGAACGAGTCGTCGCATTGCTGGATTCTGAACAAGCTGGGAAAGATGTGTTTTCCTGTTTGGGCGTCGGCCGTAATATTCCCATTGTAGCATCTATTCAAGAGGGGCTTGTTCACAGGCCCAATGCCTTGTTGATCGGGATCACACCACCGGGAGGAGGATTCCCCCCGGAATGGCGACAGCTCATCAACGACGCTATTCGCGCCGGTCTCGATATCGTTGCCGGAATGCATACCCTGCTGAACGACATGCCGGAATTCGTCGTCCCGGCGGAAAAATATGGGGTTCAACTCATTGATTTACGCAGGGTGCCTGAACATATCAGTGTCAATACCTGCCAGGCGAAAAACTGTGCCTGCCTGCGAATACACACAGTCGGCACCGATTGCAATTGCGGCAAAAAAGTGACTGCACTTGAGGTGAACAAGTCGCTGGAACAGCTGGGCAAGCGGACTGTTTTTTTGGCCACAGGGCAAACCGGAATAGCCATTTCCGGCAGAGGTATAGCCATGGATCATGTTATTTCCGACTTTGTTTCCGGAGCGGCAGAATCCCTGGTTCTGGACAACCGCGATTGTGACTATCAGCTGATTGAAGGTCAGGGCGCTTTGACCCACCCGCTCTATTCAGGTGTTACGCTGAGTATGCTGCACGGTTTTGCTCCCCAGGCTTTGATCCTTTGTCACCAGGTCGGCCGCAAAATGATGCGGGGATCGCTTGACACACCTGTTCCCGGCATCAGGGAGATGATCGATCTGTATGAGCGAATGGCGCAACCTGTGTTTCCGGCAAAGGTTATCGGGGTGGCATTAAATTGTTACTCGTTGAAAACGGAGGAGCTTGCCAGAGAGGCGGTGGAAAAGACGGAAAACGAAACCGGCCTGCCGACCACGGATGTAATTCGCTTTGGTGCTGAAAAGCTCGTCAATGCCATTATCGAATTCGAAAATACACGGCAACAACAAAAGGAATATAGACCATGACGATGTGGATAAAAACAGCACATCCGCTTTTTTCGCTTGTATTGTTTTTTTTATACCTTGCTCTTGCTGTTCGTTTGAAAAGACAAAATGATTTAAAACCACTTGATACTGCACTGGCCCAGGCAGCGCGGCTTTTACTGTTGCTTATCTATTTGACCGGCCTGATTATGTCGATGAATCTGGGAATCTGGGTCTCCTCCCGGCACCATTATGTCAGTCTTTTACCTGTTTTTATTTTATTGATTTTTCAAGTCTTACCCTCTTTTTTCGGCCGGGGTGTAAATATAAAAAACGCTGTCTGGATGTTTGCGGCCATGGCTGTCACTATATTGATTATTTCTTTCTTTGCTTTGTAAAGGAAAAAATAATACGGCATAAATGAAATCTGTATCGGAATCAGCTTTCCGGGATTGAATAAATTATCAAAGCAAAAAAAATTGCTTGCGTATTATTTTCATTTTTCTTATTGTGTCATAACGACAAACCCTCCAGAACCTCTTCTGGACCCTTGTTCTTGCACGGATTTCACAGGATATCAGGCCCCGGTATTCAATGGTAAACTGAAATAGGCCTCATACCGTTACATACTGCTATGATTACGATTCTGGACAGCTTGATCGTTTGTTCTGAAAATATCTAGGCATACAACCGAGACGGAAGCGAGAATAAATTAGGAGGCGCAGGCTTGTGAGCAAGGTTCTTACGTCCTGCCCCTTTTGCGGTAGTGGATGTGGTATGTATCTTGAAGCAGTCGAGGGCCAGGCGCTTTCAACGTTACCGCAAAGAGCTCATCCTATGAGCAGGGGCACGCTCTGTATCAAAGGCTGGAACGGCCACCAGATGATCCACCATCAACAGCGACTCGACCAACCTCTTTTCAAACAAGACAATTCTTTTAAAACAATTTCCTGGCAAAAAGCAATTCAATCCGTTTCAAATTCTCTATCCGACATCAAATCCAAATATGGACCTGATAGTATCGGTTTCATCGGATCGATCAAATGTACCAATGAGGAAAACTACCTCCTCGGACAATTTGCCCGTTCGGTTATTGGTACCAACAATATCGATACATCCGCCCGTTTTTATCAGGCACCAACGCTGACAGCACTGGAGAGCAATCTTTTTCCGGTTGCAGCAACAGCGTCTATTTTGGACCTCGAAAAAACGGATAATATGCTGCTGGTTGGTTGTAACGTTAAAGATCAATTGGCTGCCATCGGTTCACTCTGTTTACAATCCGTGAACAAAGGCACCACTTGTATTGAGGTGGATTACATCCGGCACGAGTTGACACGCTTTTTCACGATGCATCTTCAACCCTCTGCAGAGACTATTCTTTGGGTAATCAATGGGATGATCAATCATATCATTGATTCCGGAAAGTACAGGGTTGAAAAGGCGCAGGTTGAAAAACTGGAAAGCAAGGTGAAGGATTTTACACCAAAAGCGTGTGAGCAAAAATCCGGAGTTCCTGCAGAGGAAATCATCCGTGCTGCAGAAATGCATGCGGCTGCCGAAAAAAGCATAATATTATATGGACACAGTGTCACCCAATCCATGAATGGCACGGCTGCCGTACAGGCTCTCTGGAATTTAGCTCTCCTTACAGGTCATGTTGAGGGTGAAGGAAACGGTTTACTTCCTCTGATGATTTCAAACAATCTACAAGGCAGCTGGGACATGGGGGTATTGCCGGACAAGCTTCCGGGGCAGCTCTCCATCAACCGGAAAGAGAACCGCACGCGCTTTGAAAAAGCCTGGCACTGCACCCTGCCGGAAAAGCCCGGTCTCACCCTTCCTGAAATGATCAATCAAATCGGCAAGGATATTCGTGCTCTTTTTATCGTTGGCGAAAATTTGGCCTGGAGTGCACCCGATTGTAAAGCGGTTGAAAACGCATTGGCAAAGCTGGATCTTTTGGTGGTGCAGGATTTGTTTTTAACCGAGACGGCCGCACTGGCGGATGTGGTTTTGCCGGCAGCGAGCTTTGCTGAAAAGAACGGAACGTATACAAGCACGGAAAGCCGCCTGCAAAGAATCCACAAGGCCATTGAGCCTGTAGGTAGCTGTAAACCCGATGGTGAAATCATTTCTCTCCTTGCCAAAGAAATGGGTAAAAATTTGACCGTTGAGGGAGCGACAGATATATTCACCAGGATAACTGAAACGGTCGATCGGTATAGCGATATCGACTTTGAGCAGATCAGCGTCAAAGGTGGCGTAATGCTACCCAAACCTGCGATTGAACAGCCATTATCCTTTCTCCTCAATGACAAGGTCGCAGAGCCGGTTGAAGCGCCGGATGATGAATACCCATTTACTCTGATTGTTGACCGTATGCCTTTCCACCGTATTACCGGAACTCAGGTTAACCGTTCATATACACTTGAAAAGGAATATCTGCAAGGTGCAGTCTATATCAACAACGAAGATGCACGTGACTTAAAAGTAAGAACAGGGTGGCAAATCAAAGTCAAAACCAGAAGAGGTGAGGTGGTGCGGAGGGTGTTGGCTGATGCCACAATTCCCAAAAAGACTATCGTGGTTCCTGTTCATGACAAGAATGGTTTGACCCAGGAATTGCTTTCTTTTAAATATGAGCCCAAATCCAAGACCCCCACCAAGATCTGTGCAGCGAAATTGGAGAGTTGATATGAAGGTTGGTGAAAAATATATCGTTGACAAAAAACAATTTCTCGATCTGTTGATTTCTCTAAAAAGCGATTATGATATTATCGGGCCCAAGAAAATGCCGGATGGGGAAGTCACGTTCGACGAAATATCATCTACAGATGAGATTACGTTTGATTATGTCAATGAATATGAACCTCTGAAGCGTTTTCTAACCCCGGCGCGGGAAGAATTGTTTCAATTTTCCGGTCAAAAAAATAATTTAAAACTGACGCCGCCAAAGGATATCAATCCGTTTATTCTTTTTGGAGTTCGATCCTGTGATGTACAGGGATTTGCCCATCAAGATGGTTTTTTCAGCGGAGCCTATGAGGATAATTACTACTGGGCCAGGCGCAATAAGATGGTGGTCATTTCAATGGCTTGTAACGAACCTCTGGACACCTGTTTTTGCATTTGCTGTAATGGCGGTCCCTGGCTGGACTCTGGTTTTGATCTGCAATTGACCGATTTCGGCGATCGCTTTCTTGTCGATGTCGGCACGCAAAAAGGTATCGATATTCTGAGTAAAACAACAACCAGCAAAGCAACCGCAAAAGATGAGGATTTACGCCGGCAGTTGATGCAGGCCTGCGATGAAAAAATGGTACCGGTTGCTTATCTGGCAAAAGCGATCATTCAGATCAGCAACAACAGAGTAAAGGAAGAGCTGTGGGAGCAGTTTGGCGCCGAGTGTTTTAGTTGCGGCGGATGTACCCATGTTTGTCCTCTATGTACTTGTTATGATGTTCAGGACAGCATGACCGATGAAAACAACGGGGTGCGGTTCCGTTTTTGGGATTCCTGTCAATATTGCGGATTTACTCACGAAGCATCCGGTCACAACCCGCGGGGCAAAACAAAAGAACGCGTTAAGAGACGTTTTTATCATAAGTTAAGTTATGCTTATATTAATCAGGACGGTCATCCGGGATGTGTCGGATGCGGGCGCTGTATAACCGTTTGTGAAGCATTCGGATTATTGGATATGGCGGCAGTGGTTAAACGTATTCGGCGAGATGGCTATAGGGAAAAACAAACCGACAACGCGCAAGCACAATCCTAATAAGGTTTTTGGAGAAGGTGAATAATGGAAAATATTTATCTACCTCAAGTGGC
>CAZMUU010000210.1:0-6377 GCA_964569215.1 uncultured Cytophagia bacterium | reverse complement strand
CCTCAAGATCACCCAGAAATACGGCAACGACAAAAAACTGTCAATATTCGGGCTCTATGGCGAGGATCACGGTGCCGGATATGGGATCAATCAACAACACGATTACATCCAGGATCCAAATTTTATCATCAAATACAATTTTCTCCGCAGCGGCATCGCCAACACGCTCTTTGCCGTCGACAATATCTCCAACAACATCAGCTGGTTCAATACCTATATGGGCGCCAAATGGACGCATATGATCTCTCTGCGTACCTATTACGATATCCGCGTTCAGGGGACCTATAAAAGCTACCGCGGCAATGTTCCATTGGAACACCCACGCGACCGACTAACGAGCAAATACGTCGATTTCTTTTTCCTCGAGGATCGCGACGGCGTCACACGCGGCTTTCCGGCATTTCCACAATATTTCAGTTACCATTACAAAACCTTTATCTACGATCAAAACGGTTACTGGTTGCACCGTCTGGTGGCATCGCGCTGTTATGACAAGTCGCACATGTTCACCTTTGATGCCAAGCTGGATCTAACCAGCCAGATATCCAAACGCCACCAAATGCGCGCCGGTATCGGTCACACCTTTGACGATATCGATGAATGGCGCTATGCTTATGGACTCGATTACCGCGGTGAATTCGACGGCGTCGGAAAACTCGACGATACGCGTTGGGACGCAAAAATTCATCACGGTTATGCTTACGTTCAGGATAAAATGGAATTCCAGGGCATCATCGTCAACGCCGGACTGCGTCTCGACTACTGGAAACCGGTCACCCCAATGTACGACATCACCGACAACTGGTCCAACAGCCATTTACTGGCGAGACCGAGCCTGCTCAACTTTCGCGCTGAAATGCCCAAAAAGGATATATCACTCAAATATCACCTTTCACCCCGCCTCGGTGTGGCACATCCGATTACGATAAACAGCAAAATTTACTTTAATTACGGCCATTTTGTCGACATTCCCAATCCCAACAACATCTATTGGGTACAGTATGGCTCGATCGAGCGCATGGAAGCTATCGGCAATCCGGACCTGGGCATGGCTAAATCGGTGCTCTATGAAGTGGGGTATGAGCACGACCTCGGCCTCTTCCGCGTCAATCTCAACGGCTATTATCACGATATCCGCGACGATGTGCGCGAGGTTGATTATACCTATTCCGCCACCATCTATTACGAAACATACCGCAATGATGAATACAAGGAGACCAAGGGATTCGAGATCCGCCTGGAGCGTTATTTCGGCCGTCTGCTGCGGGGATTCATCAATTACGAACACCGCTTTACGGTTCGCGGCTCATTCGGACCGAACCAAATCCGGCCGGACGACCCCTATATAGAGCAGGAGAATGCAGCGCGCGAGGCCAAGAATCTGGCCCGCAACACCATTGAACCGGTACGAAATCTCAAAGCCAGCCTCAGCATTCTGGCGCCGAAGAAATTCGGCCCCTCGTTATGGGGATTTGAACCTCTTGCCGACTGGATCATGACCTGGGATTATTACTGGCGTGGCGGTACCAAATTCCACTGGGACCTCACCGGAACCGTTGATGAGCACATTCAAAACTGGAAGTGGCGCGACTATAACATGCTCAACCTCAAACTCAACCGAAAATTGTTCACGTCCAAGCGCTTTAATGTCGAAATCTATTGCGATATTTACAATATCTTTAACATAAAAAATTTCAACGTCTCGAAATACGGCGCCGGCCTCTCTGCCGGATCCTATACCACGCCGGGCAGTCCGTCCCGTATCTTTGCCGCACAGGGACTTGATGGCTCGGTGGAATTTGACAATTATATGAAACGCATCAAGGAAACCGGCAAACAGCCCGGAGATGCAGTGGAGTATCAATATATGCCCAAACGCGAATATGTCACCTATCTGCTGCCCCGGGATATATGGTTTGGTTTTCGATTCTCATTCTAATATGATCAACTGTCAGGAGTATGGCGAATGTCTCTAAAAAACATATATAAATATTTACTATTCTCACTGGTTCTGTTTCCCACCTTGTTGCCGGCGCAGCGGGAAATGCTGGAGGTCGGCAGGTTGTGGGAAACCCTTGGCGGCAGCCGCCATCCGTCCGGATTTCGCGAAAAATATCTTCGCTGGCCGGGTGGCCATGAAGACAATCCGCGCGTAAAAAGCGGCTGGAGAACCAATTCCTCCGGCGTCTATTTTGAAGTCCTGATCAAGGATTATCGCGACTATTTTGACGATGAATATGCGTTTTATCAACCGCATGAACCGATAGATTGCATTATCCTCCCCGATTATGAAATAACCAAATATGTGCGGGCACACCGGACGGCTGTGACGGTTGTCGATCCGGCCGGCAATGAACAATCCAATATCGTCGATGAACTCGATTACAATTTCCGGCTACAAACCGATATCCTTGCCGACGAACTGATTGTAGAATGGGGCTTTTCCAGCGCCGGCATCATCACCAAATCGACCTGGTATGCCTGGGCCAATCCCTTTCACAAAGATTATATCATCCGCGTCGTCAAGCTCTACAATACCGGTAACACCGATTGTGATCCCGATGATCCGGAAGAAGAAGAGGCAAAGCGCATCAGAAACATTTTTGTCGGTTACTATTCCATGATTCTGCATCCCTGCGGCAAAGGCGACGGCAATGTTTCCTATGATGATACCGGTACTCTGGATGGCTATATCGACTATTACGGCGATGAACCCGGGGACACATTACGGGTGATGTACGGCTATGATGGTGATGATCCTGAAGTGCCGGGCGACGACCGCGGCGACCCTTTTCCGGAACATTTCGATGACGACGACAATTACGATCCCAAAGACCTCTACGATGCCGGCGAGCTCATCTCCGCCGCATATGCCGGCTATGGCATTCTCCATGCCCCGGAGAGCGGTGAGGAGACGGTAAATGGTTTTTCGCAACCCTTTACCACCGGCCGCGGCGACTGGAGCACGGCAGCCGGCTGGCTAAAAGAGGATAAATATATCTATATATTCAACAATGGCGAAAAAAAACAAATGCCGCCGGCAGATGAATCGCAGCAACCGGTGCGCAATATGCAATCCGCCTGGATGGGCATGGGACCTTATACCATGGAACCCTATGACTCTCTGACCTTTGTTTTCGTTCATGCCGTAAGCGGCCCTGCCATCGCCAAATGCAAAGAAATCGGTCGCAAATGGCTCAACGGTGAAATCAGTGACGCGGAAAAAAATGCCTTTATCGCCGGCTCGCGCGATTCACTGCTCAAGGTGGTGGGACGCGCCAAATGGAACTGGGAAAACCGCCTCTCCAAAGGGCTCTCCATTCCCATGTCGCCATTACCGCCTTCCAATCTGAAAATAGAGTCGAGAAAACGCAAAATCGTACTCACCTGGGACCCGTCGCCCTCTACTCATACCGCAACATATCGGATTTATCGCAAGCAAGGTGATTATCACGGCGATATGGAACTCATCACCGAAATCCCGGCGACCCAGACCTCTTATGAGGATGACAATATCAACCTCGGTGTGGCCTATTACTACGCTATCACCGCAGTGTCCAACGGTTCAGAAAATGACGACCCCAATGCCTACGGTCAACCCCTGGAAAGCAGTCCCTTTTATAACCGATCAACCTATCCGGCACGTGCCTACCGCGGCAGCCTCAGCAACCTCGAATCGGTTCGCGTCGTCCCCAATCCCTTTAATCTGGCACAGGCGTCAAAGTGGCCGGGTGAATGGGACCGCATCACCTTTACCAACCTGACAACGCATTGTACCATTCGCGTCTTTTCGACCGCCGGCGATCTGATCAAGACGCTGGAACACAACGATGATTCGGCCTATGAACACTGGTCTCCAATTTTGACCGATGAAAACCTCTTTCCCAGTGCCGGATTATACGTTTATCATATTCAGGATGAAGAATCGGGTGAAACCACCACCGGAAAATTTGTAATCGTTCGATAATTCGATCCCGTCGCAGGAGGCAAAATCCATGTTCAAATATAAAATAATTTTTCCCATACTTTTTCTTGTCATAACGGCTTTGCTCAATCCGCTGACAGCGGAAATGCGTAAAAAAACCGGACAGGCAGGAATGACTTTTCTCAAAATCGACGGCAACGCCCGCGCCGCCGGTATGGGCGGCACCTTTGTCGCCGTTGAGAACGACGTCATCTCTATTTTTTACAATCCCGCCGGTCTCGGTACCCTTTCCGGTACCGCACTGGCATTGAGCCAGACAAACTGGATCGCCGACATAAAACACAACGCCCTATGCCTGGCAATCCCCCTCGGCGGCTATGGCACGGTGGGTTTTAGCGCCATCAATATGGATTACGGCACCCTTCATGGCACCACCGTCAGTTTTGCCGGCAGCCAGAGCGTTGGCTTTGAATATGAAGAGACGGGAACATTCAGCGTCTCCGATTATGCCGTCGGCATCGCCTATGCCGTCAGCGTAACCGATCGCTTTAACATCGGCGCCCATGCGCGCTATGTCTATGAAGACATGGGTCAGAATCTCATCGATATCGGCGGTCAGGAAAAAATATCAGACAATACCGTCGAAAATTTCGCCTTTGATATGGGAACGCTTTATCGTACCGGATATAAAGACCTCACCCTGGGCATGTCGGTGCGGAATTTTTCCGGCGAAACCACCTTTCCCAATCTCAACGAAGGATTCTACATGCCGCTGGTCTACACCATCGGTTTGTCGATCGATCTGGTTAAAATCATCTCCCCAAACCTAGAGGATCAACGGCTGACCTTTGCCGTTGAAGGTCTTCACCCCAACGACAGCATGGAGCGCGTCAATATGGGACTGGAATACAGTTTTAAAGAATTCTTTTTCCTGCGCGGCGGCTACAAGATCAACTATGATATCGAGGATGTGGCAGGGGGAGTGGGATTTCGCTTTAACCTGGGACCGGCAGCGATGAAATTCGATTATGCCATCTCAAAAATGGAATATTTCGATAACGTTCAGCGCATGACGCTGTCAACATCACTATAAACCCTGAAAAAACAACTGACAGGTTGCCGGCTCTTTTTTGCGGAATTCCCTTTCCAGGTTCCACAACAAAATCAAAACAACAGGATTCCGCGACGGGCAGGCACAGTGATCTATTTTAAATTTTTCATCCCCTTGTCGCTATTCTCATTCACAACCGAAAAGGAGCTGAAAAGATGAAAAAGGGATGTTTTTTATCACTAATGATTCTTTTGTTCACCATTGCTGTTCCGGCAGCCCAAATTCCGGCCTTTCCAGGTGCAGAAGGATACGGAAGCCATACCCCCGGCGGACGTGGCGGTGAGGTGGTGTTTGTTACCAACCTCAACGACTCCGGTCCCGGCAGTCTGCGCCAGGCGGTAAGTGCGGAAAACCGGATTGTCGTTTTCCGCGTCGGTGGCACTATCGAACTGGAATCTCCGCTGGGTGTCCATCATCCTTATATCACCATTGCCGGACAAACCGCACCGGGAGGCGGTATTTGTCTGAAAAATTATCCCCTCCGCGTTACCAGAACCCACGACGTCGTTATTCGCTATTTGCGCTGTCGACACGGCGATAAAGCCGGATATACGGGCGACGCCCTTTCCGTCTCGCGCGCCTATAATGTCGTTATAGACCATTGTTCAGCCAGCTGGTCGGTCGACGAGACGCTTTCCGTCACCCGCGCCGACAGCATAACCATACAGTGGTGTTTTATCACCGAAAGTCTCAATGCATCCGTCCATAGCAAAGGCGCTCACGGCTATGGCGGTCTGGTGGCCTATATCGAGGACGGCCGTATATCGGAACATCACAATCTCTGGGCGCATCACCGCAGCCGCAATCCGCGTCCCGGTTCCACTGAAAATCATGACCTCCCCGGTCTCATTTATGATTTTCGCAACAATGTCATCTACAACTGGGGCTCAAAGTGCGGCTATACCACCAGTGCAACCAGCAAAATAAAAATGAACTATATCGGCAACTATCTACACGAAGGACCAGCTACCGCCAGTCACGTTCGCCTGCAGGCCTTTGACACCGATAATTCCGCTATCATGGAAATCTATCTGGACAATAACCTCATCAACGATTATAACACCGGCTGGAGTATGATACGGGGCAGCCGCTACATAAAGGCAGCACAACCCTTTGACACTCCTCCCATGACCACCGATTCACCGGATAGCGCCCTGGCCAAAGTGCTGCGCCACGGCGGCGCCTCACTGCCGAAACGGGACGCTGTTGATATTCGCATGGTTGAAAGCGTGCTCAACGGTACCGGAGCGATCATCGATTCACAAAGCGAGGTCGGCGGCTGGCCGCAGCTGCAAGCGGGTACGCCCTATGTCGACGCCGATGAAGACGGTATGGCGGATG
>CAZMUU010000209.1:0-6396 GCA_964569215.1 uncultured Cytophagia bacterium | reverse complement strand
GGCGAAGATGAATAGACAATAATTAGTAAATAATAAATGATCTTTACACGGAGGGAATCGATGAAAAAATCAAACGTCTTTTCACGACGGCGCTTTTTAAGATACAGCGGTTCTGCCTTTGCTGCCGCCTCGGTTCTGCCCGCCGCAGCGCAAACGGTACCGGATTCGCTGAAAAAAGCATCAAAAGAAACAACTATCGAGTACCGCACCCTTGGCCGTACCGGATTGCGCTATTCGATTCTGGGATATGGTGCCATGCGTACTTCGGATCCGGCTGTCATCAGCAAAGCGATCGATATGGGCATTAACAATATCGACACCGCACGCGGCTATATGTACGGAGAAAATGAAAAAATCGTCAGCAAGGGAATTGGTGACAGACGCAAGCAAGTCTATATCACCACCAAAATACGCGTCTCCGACCTAAAGACCATGACCGAAGATCTGGAGGCGAGTTTAAAAGCCCTCGATACCGATTATGTCGATGTTTTACTGCTTCATGGCCGCAAGAACAGGGAACAACTCCTTGATGAAGCGTCCAGACTGTTTATCGAAAACGCAAAAAAAGAAGGAAAAGCGCGTTTTGGTGGTTTTTCAACCCATAAAAATATGGCCGAGCTGGTAGAAATCGCCACAGAGGATCTGTTTTTTGATGTCATTCTCACCAGTTATAATTTCAAATCCGACGAGCGTCTGCAAAAAGCAGCCGCCAAAGCCGCCCAGGCCGGTATCGGCATTATTGCCATGAAAACCCAGTCGGGGGGGTATGAGAATGAGGATATGAAACCGGCAACACCGCATCAGGCGTCGTTGCGCTGGGTGTGGAACGATACCAATGTCACCTGCGCCATTCCGGCCATGGTAACGTTTGATCAGCTGGAGGAGAATTTTGCCGCTCAGGAGATTCATTTCGGACGGCGTGATCAGCTGCATCTGCAAAAATACGCCGAAACCGTTCAGGACCGTCTCTGTCAGTTCTGCGATCAGTGTGCCGGTCAGTGTCCGAATCAGGCTTCAATTCCGGATATCAACCGCTGCCTCATGTATGCCGAGGGTTACCGCGATTATCATCTCGCTTTTCAGAATTATAAAGAACTGGATAACAATGAAAACCTTACGGCTTGCCAAAATTGCTCAGAGTGTACGGTCAAATGCAAATACGGTGTCGATGTCGCTTCTAATGTAAAACGAGCAAAAGAACTGTTTGTCTAGGAAAGGATATTGAATGTTTAGAGTTGTATTTATTCTGTTGCTTCTGTCGGTGGCAAGTATGGCTGTTTTTGCCGAATCAGCGGTAACGGATTTTATACCGGAACCCGATTTTGCCCCCGGCTGGAAATGGGATTTTGAACCCGAGGTGTATGTGCCGGATAATTTGTATGAATATATCAATGGTGAAGCAGAGCTATACAACAGCTATACTTTTGAAAAAATGGTTACCGGCTCTTATGTCAACAGCCGGGATGACATGCAGACGATCACGGTGGATATCTACGACATGGGATCGCCGCTGGATGCTTTTGGTATCTATAGCCGTTTTCGCCGTCCCGGCCTTGAATTTGCCGAGATCGGGGGTGAAGCGATCGTTTCTGAATATAATGTCCGGTTTTACAAAGGTCAATATTTTGTTCAGGTCAATTCAGGGTCACGAGAAGACGAGATGCAGGTTCTGGTGCGCGACCTGGCAAACGATATTGCCGCCGAGTTACCCGGGGCTGATTCTCCGGACGAACTGACGCTGTTGCCACAACCGGGACAACAGCCGCATACCCTGACCTATCACACCAGCGGCTTTATGGGCCTGGAAGCCTTTAATAATGCGCTGGCAGCGGATTATGTGGTTCCCGGCGATACCCTCATGGTTTTTGTCATCCTTGCCGATGACAAGGATAAAACCATGATGGCACTGGCGGCGTTTAAAGAAAGCGTTTCCCAGCGAGGCCGGGTTCTGACGACGGAACCGCACTTTAGCGGTGAATTGTCCTATCAGGGCAAAGTGATGGTTGATATTTGCGGCAATCAACTCGTCGGCGCCGGCGGTTTTCAAAAGAGTGAATCCGCTCATAACCTGATAACCTTGACCTGCCGGGGATTATAAGGATATAGAACAGACAGAGGGCTGTATTGTTCGTATTTTTTTCGGTTTCTTAACGATTAAAAATCGCAGAGGGTTCGCTGAGAATTTATTTATTTGATTACGTGATCACGAGATAAAATTTTATCAGGATAAAACCACAATGGTTGCTAAAAAGACAATTTAATAAAAACCAATTGATCATTCTTGCACAGATTTTGATATCACAAGATTATCAACTCTTTTTATCAACCTTTTTGAAACAGCTCCGGTCTGTTCAGCGTTCCTGACAATCATGGAACAATCGATACCGGGCCTTCTTGCCGGTTGTTATACAGAATGGTATGATCCAGCGTATTGACCATGGCATCAAAGTTGAGGTCACCGGCCAGGTATCCGCCCGCAGCAGGTTTGGCCAGCGCTTGCCATATCTCGTAATCGAGGTGATCGAGGTTACGGCTGTCGTCCATATCGCCGGCCCACATACCCCAATAACCGCTCTCCAGCTCTTTACCTCCCTTGCTGCCGATATATTTATCGAGACCGGTGGTAAAATCATAGGTGACGGCGGACATGCCTGTCAGACTCACCGAATCCGCGCTCATCACCGCCAGGTGATTTCTGTGCTTGAGAATAATAAAATAATAGTCGTCCGGGAATCCCGGAAAAGTCAAAAAGGTATTGCCGCTGGTGTCGAGCACGCGCCCGTCGTTGCGAAGAAAGGCGCTCTGGCTGCCGAGAATGGTGCTTGAATCAGTAGCGCAGAGCTGCAACAGGATCCAGTCGACCGTATTGGCCGGAAACGAGCTTACCGTTTGTGGATCCTGCGGATAGGGCGAGCTGAGCGGTAATTCGCTGCTGAGCGAGGTGCTCATTTGTCCGCCCGATGTATAGGCACCTTCGATCAGTACTTTAGTATCAACAAAGACCTGCGTCGCCGGTTCCTGCCAGTAGGCAACGTGATCCGAGGTCTTACCGCCGGCGAGATTGAACAAGCCGCCGACATAGACATTGTTGTTGTTGGTGCCGATGCCCCAGACGTTGTCATTGGTACCGCTGCCAAGCGCATCCCATTTAAATTGATCCCAGCGCGCAACGCGGCTTGCAAAATTTCCACCCGCCGTGGTAAAATCGCCGCCGGCATAGACATAAAATCCATCAACAGCAACAGCGCGAACCGTGTTGTTGAGTCCGCTGCCCAACGCTTCCCAGCTGCTGGAGCTGATATCCCAGCGGGCGATGCGGTTGGCAGTACTACCCCCGGCCTGGGTAAAGGATCCGCCAACATAGACATAGCCGCTGTTGACGGCGATGGCGCGAACGGTGCTGTTGACACCGCTGCCGAGAGCATACCAGTTTGTGCCGTCGTATTTGGCGATACGGTTTGCTACGGCGCCCCAGGTCCAGGTGAATTCGCCGCCGATATAGATATCGCTGCCGCTGACGGTGATGGCGCGGACAACGTTATTGGTGCCGCCGCCTTCGTCACCCAGCTCCTGCCATTCAGCGCCGTTCCAGCGGGCGATATAGTTGGCGTCGATACCGCCTGCCTGAGTGAAATTGCCGCCGACGTAGACATTATAGCCGACAATGCCAATGGCATAGACATATCCGTTTGTACCGTTTTGGGTACCACTGCCCAGACTGGACCAGCTGCTGCCGTTCCACTTGGCAATATTGTTGGCAGGCGTGCCCCCGACACTGGTGAACATGCCGCCGATATAGACATTGCTGCCGTCCACCGCCAGGGCATAGACCGTCGTATTGGCACCGGTGCCCAGTGTGGACCAGGTGGCACCGTTAAAGGTGGCGATGCGGTTGGCGGTTGAGCCATCCGCCTCGGTAAACTTGCCGCCGACATAGAGCATGGTGCCGTCGAGAACGAGGCAATAGACGTCGTTGTTGACGGCATCTGCGAAATTGGATGACCAATTTGAATCTCCTGCCCCCAGTATAACATCCTGTTTGCTTTCGCTAACCGCTTTGAACAACGGTGAGCCGTCTTCGGCTAGTTGCATGGCATATCCATCAACCGCCAGACTGCCGCTGAAACCGCTGCCGTTATTGAGGGCGCCGTCATCGTCGATCATATCGGAAACGTGAAGCGGGGAGGAAGGGCCCTCGTCGCGGGCCTCAAGGGTGACGATCATTAAAAGCAACAGCGCCATCATGTAATAAAGGGAGCGCAACCTGTTAATTTTCATAGCTGCTCCAAATTTTGGGAAACTTGTTATGATTACTGCCTAACCCCTGTTGAGCAAACCCTTTTCCGTCATGAATCGTGCGGGGCCTGTGGAAAACGAAAATCGTGCCGGCCAATTGCAGCTGTGGTGTTGCACAGCTATTATTCTATACTCGCATTGAGACCGTTTTGCGCTTTAAAAAGCCACAAATTATAGTCGTTTTTATCCACAATGCCGTCCCCGTTCAAATCAGCTGCCGTGTAGCTGATGTTGCTGCTGATGGCATTATACCAGAGCGTATAGTCCTTGCTGGTGATGTAAAGATCCTGATCGATATCTCCGGCGGGTGCACCATAGAGACCGGAAGCGGCATCGATCAATTTGCCTGAATGCGGTAAATAGAAATCGTCCTGGCCGTTAAAGATATATTCGCTTGTAGAGCCATCGTTAAGGGTGACGGCGCTGCAGCTGACGATGCCCAGATGGTTGCGGTGATAAGCGCGGAGGTAATAACTGCCCGTCGGCAGGCCGATACAGAGCTGTTCAAAGTAGTTAAGGGGATCGCAAAGCCAACCGGTGGATTGCAACAGTACCGATGTTTGCCAGACCGGTTCGCCGCCGGGCGTATCGAAGAGCTGCAGCTCAACCCAGTCGCAGATATCTCCGTTCAGGGTGGAATGAGTGCTGTCATCAAAGGGTGAATAATTATATAGAAGGTTATTGTCCTTCAGGGTGGTATGCATACTGCCGCTTGCCGGATGATAAAACCCCTCCAGGTAGAAACGCACTTGCATCAGCGGACCGGTAAAATATTCATCTGCGCCGATATCGATGGCTGTGCCTTGCGGTCTGGATTGTCGATCGTAATCTTTATTCAATCCTGTAACGCTGGTGCCCTGATCCACCAGTGAGGCGACCGCGCTGCTCAGATGCAGATCACCGGCCGCGGCATCGGCAAACCAGCTTGATTGGGCGTTTGTCACATTGTTCGTTTCCGTGCCGCCGGCACCGTCGCGGGCAAAGATGGGTAAAAAGTAACCGCTGGAGGTGATATGAATGCAGTTATTGGCGACAAGGGCGTTTGTGGTGCTGGCCCAACGGTACTCGATAGCGGACTGGTAATCGTGTTGCTGAAAAATGGTATTGTTATAGATTTCGACGCCGGGAGCGGATTCGGCAACGATTGAGGCATCACCTTCGAAATGACTGTCATCGATGTCGGCGTGATAGATCATGTTGTTGCGGATGACGACCCCGGTTTGGCTATGGCTGGAGGTCAGTCCGGCAATGATGCCGCGGTCGCAGTTGATGATTTTGTTGTTCTCGATCAAGATATCGTCACAATGTTGCCAGAACATGATGGCACCGCCGGTGGGGGAAGAAGTCGGACTGCGGATACCGCGGCAGATGTTGTTGCGCACCGTCCAGTTACGGGCGTGCAGGATATCGGGACCACCGGAATACTGCTGATAGCAGTGGCCGCTGCTGAACTCAAAGCTACAATCCTCGATGAGTCCCTTTTCCGACCATTTTGTGTCGTCGCCATCCCATGGCACCTTGATGAGCTGGGTGCGCACATCCCGCACCAGCAGATTTTTCAGGGTCAGACCGTCGGTATCGACGTGGGTCTGGATGGCGTGGTCGTAGACCAGCTGCAGCGTCATGTCTAGGGCGGTAAAATGATCGGCATTGACCCAGAAGATTTTCGATACGGCGCTGTTGCCCATACCTTGTCCCTGCAAAATCACAGATTCGCGGTTGCCCGACAACGAGCCAATGGTAACCGAATCGGCGCTGACGTTGATCTGTACTTTGTTGAGCGTATAGGTGCCGGATTCGATCAAAACCGTATCCCCGCTGGCTGCATATTCAACAGCGCTGACCAGGTCGTTGATATTGTCCACGATCGTGGTTCCGGCGATGGCGAGGGAAACGGAAAAGAGAACAAAAAGCAGAATATACCGAATCATGGTTGTCCCTGGTTGGTTTGGGTGGATTGGTTTTTAATATGTAAAGATAAAAAACTTTTCTTCTCTGTAGCGTGAGCCAGATCAAAGAACGCGGATTTATCGGATTGCGCGAGCCGGTGCGACGCACGTGAATGACGGAAAGGGTTTGGGCTGGCCGTTTTTTATGGAT
>CAZMUU010000208.1:6041-6397 GCA_964569215.1 uncultured Cytophagia bacterium | reverse complement strand
GGTTGCGGCAGCTGGTGGCGAAGCGTTTTAAACACGGGCAGGGGTTTTGACCTTTTAGTCATGGAAATACAATACTCCCGGGGATATAAAATCGGAATCATGATTAAAAATAGACATAACGCAACTTTTTGGTGAAACAGCATAATGCTAACCCTTTGGCCATTCTATTTTTTTTAAAATCATACAAGGGGATGAGTTGTATCTCTTCCCGGCGATCTCGGCGATTTTTAAGGTCAAAAAAATCCAACTTTTGATAGAGCTCGGAAATCATAAAAAAAAATAATCCTCTTACCTCCTATTGCGACAAAAACCCACCTGGACATCTCCGGAATTTTGGATAAACATGAACATACAAC
>CAZMUU010000208.1:0-6031 GCA_964569215.1 uncultured Cytophagia bacterium | reverse complement strand
CGGGTGGCTGTTATGAAAACGCTCTATCTCTTCATCGTTCATGAGCATCAAAGCGGTGGAAACGCCGTCGCAAATTGCAGCCGTATCACCCCGCGTCCAGGCTGCAATGCGGTTGTTGACCGGTTTTCCTTCTTCGGGATCAATAATATGCCGTCCCTTGATGATTCCTGAACCGCTGAGGGCGATATTTTTTAAAAAAAGTGTAGCCAAAAGGTTGGCGCCATCACGGGGATCGCTGATGGTAACCGGCCAGCCATCCAATTGAAACGGTTTTCCCAGAGCGAGAACAGAGCTATAACCGGCATGAATCAATGCGGTTTTAACTTCCCAATCCTGTAAAACATCTTTAATACAATCCAGGGCAAATCCTTTTCCCACACCGCCGAGATCAAGGTGGATGTTGTGCCCGAGTTTTGTCAGCTTTAGATTGCGGGTATCCAGGCGAATATATTGCATCCCGGTAGAATCCTTCGCTTCCATAATGTCCTGCGTTGAAGGGTTTTTCAGGGATTTGTCATCGTCCAGCCATATTTCATAGAGATTGCCTATGGTGATATCAAAGGCTCCTGATGTCATTTCATAGAGTTGTTTACAGACCTGAAGACAGGCAAACGTGTCAACTGAAAGGCTGATCGAGCCATTTTTCGGCAGGGCATTGATTCGCGAGATGTCGCTGTTGGGCAGAAAACGGCTGAACTCCTGCTCCAGTTGATCGACCCTGGCGAACGCATCCCAGGCAGCCTGCTCGGCATAGGACGTTTCCGGATGTATCACATAGATTTGAAACAGGGTTGCCATTGCGGTATGGGAATAGCATCGCGCCGTTTCTACAGCACTTCCGGTCATATTAAAAAGCGGTATATTTTCTCCCATATCCGGCATATGGCTTTCATCCTATGGTTATAAAGTTTCTTCAGACTGGTGTCGATAGAGATCAAAAAGAGATTTTTTTATATATGCACGAATCTCCACACCGGCACGCAACTCGATGCGTTGGCCGAACAGAGGCACATACAGGTAACGCTGCCCCGGTTTCGGAACGGTATAGAGTTTTTGTAACAACCGGTTTTCCGTTTCCGGTTTGGCAACGATCAACGGAGCCGGAGGCGTTTCAAAGGAGACGTCAGACCAATACCCCACATTGGGATAGCCCCGCAGATACCAGGGCAATGGCCAATAATCATCATCCGGGCATACCACCTCGATAAACAGTTCCTTACCGCGCGGATGCACCCGGGCGATTTGATCGATTTTCCCCACCAGCTTGAAAATATCTTCGCTCGTATGCCCATAGACATAGGGGTTTGAGGGATGCGCCTGATAACGAAAATTCAGGGCATAACATTGCCACCCCTGAAAGCCGATCATGATGAAAACCAATAACGAATAAGACACTTTCAGCTTGAATGATTTCAATTGATGCCATAACCCCATCAGCGCCCTAACGCTCAGCAATAGCAACCCAAAATAAAAACTCAACATACTCCAGGGCGTTTTGTAGGGTATAAGGCTGTACAATAGTATCAACACAAGGGTATAGAGAGCGATAAAACGATAAAATATCGATTTGGCATCATGACCCGACTTGAACAGGGAATAGAAAAGACCGATAGTGCCGAAGAGGACGATAAAGCCTTCGCTCCATATCATCGTGCCGGGAGCGGGATTATACAAGAGCCAGCGAAAATATTGATACCAGGGATACAGATGAGCGGAATGTACTCCCACCCCGCGCTGCAAATAGCTTTTAAAGGTGAGATAGGAATCGGCAATTCCCTGCGGATATTTTAAAAAGGATGAAAAAAAGAGAGCAGAAACCACCAATGCGGTTATTACACCGATCATCACGTGTCTGAGGGGAAACCGGCGTCGATGAATCCATTGTTTTCGCTCCGGCACCCGGACCGCGAAAAACCAGGCGAGTATCAGGGCGAACAAATTCAAAATGACGGTTTCTTTACTGGCGTGAGCGAGTCCGACAGCGGCTCCCGCGGTAATCATCCAGCCGATTCCGGATGAGAGATGATAACGATAGAGAGACAGAATGACAACCCAGATCAGGGTAACCAACAAGATTTCCTGTATGTAATAACGGCTAAAATAGACCAGCGCCGGACTGATGGCGAGAAAAAAAACGATCCATAAAATTTGTTTGTCCGGAAACCCTGAATAAAGCAATCCTGCGAGCACAACAGCGAGCAAGCCGGCTATCGCCGGCACCAGGCGCAGCGTGGTTTCATCGATTTCCGATATAGATTGAGCTGACGCGAGCCAGGCAGGAATAAGGGTGAAATAATTGAGGGCGGGTCCATGATATTCAAAGGGATCATAGCGATAGGACCCCTTTTCAAGCAGTGATGCGAATTTTAGGGCATGGACCGCTTCGTCCGTATGCATGGGGCGCTGCTCCAGGTTAACCAGGCGCAGCGCCAGTGCAAAAAGGATAATGAGCAAAAAAACGATCCAGGCGGTCCGGTGCATAGGGTTATTCTACTGGTTTGCCATATACCGCCAATTCGATCCAGTGATTGAGGTCATTACTGTTATTGCCGTTGGTATAACAGCGCACATAGCGGCCCTGAACACCCTTGGCGTCAATCAGTTTTCCTTCCGCCGTTTCAACATAATGCCAGTCCTCACCTATGCCCTGGCCGGCGGAATTATCGAGGTCATTGTTAAAGAGCGTTTTGACCTGAGTAAAATCCTCATCTTCGGATACCTGCACAATGACGTCAAAATAAATCCTGGGTTGCTTGTGAAAATGCCACATGATGATAGCGTAAATATTGTGCTGTTCTCCCAGATCGACGGTAACATGTTGCAGAAAAGGTCCGAGTTCAACATAACTGCCGTCCATAGCTTCTTTGTCGCTATCCGTAATCATCTCGATTTCACCGATAACCGGCATGTCATCGCTTGACGCCACCGGTTGGTTCAGAGCGACATTTTTGGTTCCCTTTGGAGCAAGAAACGGTGGCCGCGCCTCACCGAGAGGCTTTTCGAGCTTGGGAATATTCATCGGTGTAGGAGTGCCGATAAACATTGGTTTCGGCAGATCGATTTGAATCGGAACCAGCTCTGCTTCTTTCTGAGCAGTGCTGTCCTGTGCCGTGATCTGTAAGGGCATGGTTAATAAAATGACAAAAAATGTTACCGCAATGACAAGATACCTGAACATAATACCTCCGTAGAGCAGAAATGATTAATTTATGATTTTGTCTTTTTCCCGGCCAGGTGGTCCGACGTCAGATAAAAAACCGATACCACCACAAGCGCAAGCGTTGAATATCTGTGAATATTTAACAACAAGTGCTGACCATCGGTTCCAAAATAGTTGAACATGCTGAGGAGAATAGAGGCTATAACCGGTATGGTCAGCCCCAGGAAAAGCCAATATAACATCTTTTTGAGAACGACATAGCGGGATTTCCCTTCTCTTCCTTTCAGCTCCGAGTCTTCGAATAGATATTTGTAAGGCCAGATGACGGCCATAACGGTCACGACCAGGGCAAAAACAGGAGCGATTGCAACATGCAGAATTATAAGATAGCCGCTCATCGGCACACCGAAAAGGACGGAGGGAATAAAACCGCTCAATCCCAGCAAGAGCATACAGATCCAGAACAAGGGGTGCAGTAGCTTTTCAGAAAAATCACCGGCAGAAAGAGATCTGAGGTGCATTAGAGCATATTTAAATTCTTGAAAAAAGCTCGTTATGTTCTTCACAGACCAGGATTTAGCAGTTTTGTTGCGAACAAACCAGATCGTGTAAATTGCCAAAAAAACGAAAACGATCAGCGATATAATTCTAAACATACCAGTTTTTCCTTTTGTCAATCACCACTTTTTTTTACCGACAATTTTTAACAGGCGATCTGCTCCCTTAAGGACGAAAACGCTGATTATGATCAATAAAACAACCAGACAAGCACTCAGAAAAAGTTTAAGCCAGGGTCTGACCAGGAAAGAAAGGGCAAAAAGACGGGGATAAAGCACATCATCCATTTGAAAGCCGAGCATTGAACGCGTAAGCGGCTCCTGCAGATCGAGTGCTGTATTAATTCTGATTTTGCCGAATTGAAACGGGGCGTCGAGTGAATGGCAATCGTTACAGTTCTTTGCGCCCAGGCTTTGCGATGCCGGACGGACGGCGTGTGCAAAGGGCCATTTATAGGGTTCGGCCAGGGGGTGCGTCTTGCTGTCGAGATGAGCGCTGTCTGCGGCAAAAAAGACCTTGCCGCCGGTAACATAGACGGGTATACGTTTGTCGTTGCTGTCCAGTTGAGCAATTTTATGAAAAAGAGTTATTACCTGTTTTTCACTGAATCGCGGCCATACTCCCCGGTTAAGCCGATCGATATTGAGACTATCGGTAAGTGTATCGCTTTGGATGACCTGCATAGCAAGCGGTTGAATCAGCTGCGGATCGACTGGATCGAGTTTATCGTTCGCCAGTCGTGCCCAGAAAGCAGGATACACCATTTTCTGGGGATAAATCTTACCATCATCGGCTTGCGCAAAAACCGGAGCGATGATATAGGGCGCCGCATTCGAATCTTTGGGTGCCCCATGAACACCGAGAGCGTGGGAACGCGATGTTTTCACCTGCATAGCCCACTCTTCCGGCAGCGGACCGGAATGACAAGCTGTGCAGCTGATTTTTTCAAAATGAATAACGGGCAGGCCTTTGTGCACCGGAACCGGAGCACCCAGCCGGCCGGCGATATAACTGTTTTCATCTTCAGCCGGCAGGTGGCAGCCTTCACAGGTGAGGGCGATTGCATGAGGATCATTCAGTTCTTCCGCCTCGCCTTCATAGCCGCGCACCATTTTATGATCGAGACCATGGCGATGACAATCAACGCATCCGATTCCCGATTTCAAGTGCACGTCTTCCTCAAAGTGCCAGCGCTCGTTTTTATTCCGGCTATTGTATTTTGCTGAATGGCAAAAGTAGCATCGCTGGTCGGGAATATCCCGTACCAGATCAAAAAAGACTTTATTTTGTGAATTGAAAATACCGTTATAATATTCCACGGATGGCGGGGGGCTTTGCGGATCATCACCAACACCGCCGGAATAGATATCATAGTAATCCGGCAGGGATTTGGCAGTGCCATGCACCTGGGCAAATGCAGAAGCGGCGGTAGCCGCCCATCGATAATTCTGCCGCATCACCTGGGCGGCATATTCGCTTTGATCCTGTTCCGGATGGCCCGCATGACAGCTCATGCAATTAATTTCCAGGTCACCGGAGATCAGCCAACGCATAATTAATTCCGGTGGATCCTGCTCACCTGCTTCACCTGGTCCGCCCCCGGGCAGATGGCGACCGAAATGGTCCAAAAACGACATGTGCGTCATATTCACCGCTGAAGGACGCCAGGTCCCTTCCCAGGCACGGTATGAAACCGGAATTTGGGTCGCCGTCACATAATCCACCCGAATCCAGGGTTCGCCGGGCCGTCCCGCGGGGACAGCTTGGTCGAGCGAATTGAAATGCAATCCCTGTTTGATGGTCGCATAGCTGTGGCATGGATCGCATGTATTTTGAGTGGAAAAGGGCATCAACGGTTGATCCCCGGGCCGGATTTTGGCACTATCCGCATCGATCATATCGATGCGATGCACCGGTACCGACCGGTTACCGTCAGCAACATCTCCAAGTTTTGCGGGTTCTATCTGGGCGACGACAGGTGTAACGACAAGGCATAAAAGCGACAAGATCCAGATTCTTCTCATAGCATCTTCCAGTTAGACTTTGAATTCTTTTGGATCGAAGACGAGTCTGCGTCCGGCTTTGACCGCATCATTAACTTTTAGAACCGCAACCGCCGTTTCATAACCGTGGTCGTGGTCACAATTAAGCGTTTCCAGACCGCGTATACTATTAAAGAAATTTTGCAGATGCGGTTTATGATAAGGATCATTAAAAACCACCGGCAACTCGTGCTCCGGCGGTGCGATGGTTTCGCGAACATCCAGCACAGCGGTGGAGGCTGTAAGGTCTTCCGGTTCTGGTGCAACGAGT
>CAZMUU010000207.1:0-6438 GCA_964569215.1 uncultured Cytophagia bacterium | reverse complement strand
GTCTACGGCGACGAAGGTTACATTGTCACCAACAATCACGTGGTCGACGAAGCGGACGAGATTCAGGTCTCTTATAAAGGAGAGGAATATAAAGCAAAAGTTGTCGGCACCGACCCACTTACCGATGTTGCGGTGATAAAAATCGATAAAGAAAATTTAGCCACTGTCCGGCTGGGCGATTCCGATGAGCTTGAAATCGGTGAATGGGTGTTGGCGATCGGAAATCCGTTCGATAGTATTTTGCAGAATACGGTTACGGCGGGAATTGTCAGTGCCAAGGGTCGTTCCGGACTGGCCCTCGGTGGCAGTCAGGGTATTCAGTATCAGGATTTTATTCAAACCGACGCAGCGATCAACCCGGGTAACAGCGGAGGCGCCCTGGTCAATTTGCGCGGAGAGCTTGTGGGAATCAACACCGCTATTGTCGGACAGGCAAATGTCGGCATTGGCTTTGCTATTCCGGTCAATATGGTCAAGGATGTGATGGAACAGCTCGTTGAAAAGGGACGCGTTATACGTGGATTCCTCGGCGTCAATATTCAGGCTGTTGATGAAAAGCTGGCAAAATCTTTTGGTCTGGATGAAACAACCGGTGTTCTGGTGACCATGGTACAGAATGATTCACCGGCGGAAAAAGCCGGATTGCGCTCTGAAGATATCATTCTTGAGGTGAATGGTAAAGAGATGGAATCCGTTGAAGAACTGCAGCGCGTCGTTGCTTCTTATTCGCCGGGTAGCAAAGTGGAACTGACGATCTGGAGAAATGAGAAGGAAAAGAGTGTTGAGGTTAAACTGGGAGAGCGGCCCGGCAGCGAACCCGTTGCGGAAAGCCCGGAAGCCTCCTCCGCCACGGAAAAGCTTGGCTTTGACGTACAGGCGTTAACCGATGATCTCGCTTCGCGCCTGGGTTACGAAGGCGAAGAGGGTGTTTTGGTCTCGAATGTTAAAAGCAATTCAGTGGCTGATCTTGAAGGCATTCGAAAAGGCGATCTGATTACCGCTGTAAATCGCAATGCGGTGAAAAATCTCGGTGATTTTAACGATGAAATAGAAAAGGTAAATGCTGATGAAATCGTCCTCTTTCGCCTGAAACGCGGTAATGTCAGCTTGTTCGCCGCGCTGAGAATGCCGGACAACGAATAGACTGTAGATTGTATTGGTCGTTTAAGCGTTTAAGATGGAGAATGAACCATGCCGACCTATGACTATCGGTGCAAAGCATGTGGACATCGGTTCGAGATATTTCAAAAAATTTCTGATGAAATGATCGACGAGTGTCCCCTGTGCAATGGAGAGGTCGTCCGCCTTGTCGGCGGCGGTCAGGGATTGATTTTTAAAGGATCAGGGTTTTATATTACCGATTATAAAAAATCAAAAAAAAGCGAAAAGGCGGAAAAGCCTGACAATTAGTCAGGCTTTTTGCCAAAGTGTCAATTTGTATTTTGAAAAACAAGCACATGGAAATGTATTCTATGTGCTTGTTTTTTTATATATTAGAACATTTTTTGATTAATTGGCATATCATTTGCATATAACAGTAGAAAATAGTGTAAAACAATCGTATGTAAAATAATCAACGACTAAAGAAGGGAGTTGTTTTAATATGGGTAAAATTATTGGAATCGACCTGGGAACCACCAACTCTTGTGTGGCTGTAATGGAAGGCGGCAAGCCTGCTGTGATACAGAATAGCGAAGGACAGCGAACCACCCCGTCAATGGTGGCATTCAGCAAAAGCGGAGAGCGGTTGGTTGGTCAGGTTGCAAAGCGACAGGCAATTACCAATCCGCAAAAGACGATTTTTTCTATAAAGCGATTTATGGGGCGGCGCTATAACGAAGTCGACCGTGAACGCGAAGAAGTACCGTATAAGGTTATTGCAGGTCAGAACAATGTCGTCAAAATTAAAATCGATGACAAGGAATATACGCCTCAAGAGTTGTCGGCGATTATTCTGCAAAAAATGAAACAGACCGCCGAGGATCATCTCGGAGAAAAGGTGACCGATGCTGTGATTACCGTACCGGCATATTTTAATGACAGTCAGCGTCAGGCCACCAAAGAAGCCGGTGAGATTGCCGGATTAAACGTTCGCCGTATTATCAACGAGCCGACGGCCGCTTCACTTGCTTATGGTCTGGATAAAAAAACAAACGAAAAAATCGCCGTATACGATCTTGGCGGCGGAACATTCGATATTTCCATTCTTGAAATTGGTGACGGTGTATTTGAGGTAAAGTCCACAAATGGTGACACCCACCTGGGTGGTGATGACTTTGATCAGCGTATTATCGATTGGATGGTAGATGAATTTGTCAAACAGGAAGGCGTAGACCTGTCAAAGGATCCCATGGCCCTGCAAAGATTAAAAGAGGCAGCGGAAAAGGCCAAGGTTGAATTGTCTTCCACGTCACAAACCGAGATCAATTTGCCTTTTGTCACGGCGACAGACAGCGGTCCCAAACATTTGAATATGACGCTGACCAGATCGAACTTTGAGAAACTCTGTGAAGATCTGTTTACCCGCAGTTTGGAACCGGTCAAGAAGGCATTAAAGGATGCCGGTCTTGAGCCCTCTGAAATCGATGAGATCGTCATGGTGGGTGGTTCGACAAGAATGCCCAAGGTTCAGCAAATGGTAAAAGAATATTTCGGTAAAGACCTTCACAGGGGTGTAAACCCGGATGAGGTTGTCGCTATCGGTGCCGCTATTCAAGGTGGTGTGCTGGGCGGTGATGTTGAAGATGTGCTCTTGCTGGACGTTACGCCGCTTTCTCTGGGTATTGAAACTCTGGGTGGCGTTACGACCAAATTGATCGAAAAGAACACAACGATACCGACGAAAAAATCCGAAACCTTCTCTACTGCTGCGGACAACCAAACATCGGTTGAAATCAATGTGGTACAGGGAGAAAGAGAAATGGCGCGCGATAACCGCAGCCTGGGACGATTTCACCTGGACGGTATTCCGCCGGCTCCACGAGGCGTGCCGCAGATCGAGGTTACGTTTGATATCGATGCCAATGGTATCCTCAACGTGTCGGCCAAGGACAAGGCCACCGGCAAGGAACAATCGATTCGCATCGAAGCATCTACCGGCCTGAGCAAGGATGAAATCGAAAAGATGGTCAATGATGCCAAATCACATGAATCAGAAGACAAGCAGAAACGGGAATTGATCGATCTTCGCAACCAGGCGGATCAGCTGGTCTATCAGACTGAAAAGAGCCTGAAGGAGAGCGGAGATAAAATTGATTCCGATTCCAGGAATAAACTTGAAGCCGCTATCGGCCGTTTGAAAGAAGCAACCAAAGCCGATAACAGCAACGAAATAAAGTCAGCCATTGATGACCTGAATCAGATCTGGCAGACGGTTGCCTCGCAGATGTATCAGGCAACCGGTGGTGCTCAGCAGGGCGGACCGCAAGCCGGACCGCAAGGTGAAGAGCAACAGGCCGCCGGTGAAGAGAAATCAGACGATTCGGAACAGGCAGAAGATGCCGATTACGAAGTGGTTGATGAAGACAAGAAATAAGCTGTCCCGGTAACAGGTTGCCATTCAGCAATCGGATTCCGGCGATGAAGTACCGCAAAGAACGCCGAGGAACGCGAAGAAAAACAATATATAACAGCTACTGATGGTTGGTTTATAGATCGATCATTGATCTCAAACTCTTTCTTCGCGTTCTCCGGCTTGTTGCGGATCGTAGACAGGTTTGATAAAGAGTATATAAGAATATTTTAGCAGAGAGCCGGGATCAAAACCGTCAGGAAAAACCAGCATATTTATATTTTTTAAAACAAACTGATTATTATAAGGTGTGCGGTACTCGTACCGCATGCTATTGACTATAGATAGCATAACGATATAAAGGGCGAGCCCGTGTTCTCGCCCTTTTTTTGAGGGAGGAAACAAAAAATGATACCCATAGAAAAATTGACATTAAAGGCTCAGGAAGCGTTGTCGAGAGCGCAGCGGCTGACCTCGGAATACGGGCAGCAGCAAATTGAGCCCTTACATCTTTTACTTGCCATTATAGAACCGGCGGAAAGCATTGCGCGTTCGATTCTGAACAAGGTCGGACAAAAGCCGGAGATATTGCTCGACAGGGTAAAGGCGGAGGTGGAAAAGCTTCCCAAGGTCTCCGGCGGTGGTGTCGGACAGGTTTACCTGTCACCCGACACCAATCAGGTTTTTGAAAAGGCGATGCAGCAGGCAAATGCACTCAAGGATGAATATATCAGCATTGAACATTTGGTATTCAGTTTAACGGAAGATCGCGGCAAAGCCGGGGCTTTATTGCGCGAGAGCGGGCTGAGTCAGGATGCTTTGATGAAGATCCTGCGTGAGGTTCGCGGTAGCCGGCGGGTGACCGATCAAAATCCCGAAGCCAAATATCAGGCGCTGAAACGCTATGCCCGTGATTTGAATGATTTGGCGCGCCGGGATAAACTCGATCCCGTTATCGGACGCGATGAGGAGATCAGACGCGTGTTGCAGGTCCTCTCCCGCCGTACCAAAAACAATCCGGTGCTGATCGGCGAACCGGGGGTGGGAAAGACCGCCATTGCTGAAGGTATCGCCCACCGGATTATTCAGGGAGATATTCCTGAAAATCTGAAAAACAAACGCATCATCGCTCTGGATTTGGGCGCCCTGATTGCCGGGGCAAAATTCAGGGGCGAATTCGAAGAACGGCTGAAGGCGGTGCTGCAGGAAATTAGCGATTCAAACGGTCAGATGATTTTATTTATCGACGAATTGCACACGCTGGTCGGAGCCGGCGCAGCAGAAGGAGCGATGGACGCCTCCAACATGCTCAAGCCCGCCCTGGCGAAGGGAGAGCTTCGCTGTATCGGTGCCACGACTCTGGATGAATATCGAAAACACATTGAAAAAGATGCAGCCCTGGAACGTCGTTTTCAGCCGATTCTGGTCGATCAGCCGACGCTGGAAGATACCATCTCCATTTTACGCGGTTTAAAGGAAAAGTATGAGGTGCACCATGGCGTGCGTATACAGGATACCGCCATAGTGGCGGCGGCAACGCTTTCGGACCGCTATATCACGGATCGTTTTTTGCCGGATAAAGCCATCGATTTGATCGACGAAGCAGCTTCCAAGCTGCGGATTGAAATCGACAGCATGCCGGTTGAGCTCGACGAGCTGGAACGACGCTTGAAACAGCTGGCGATTGAGCGACAGGCCCTGACCAGGGAAAAGGACCAGGCGTCCAAAAAGCGGCTTGAACAGGTAGAGAAGGAGATTGCCGACCTTGAAGAGAGCATCAAAGAGATGCGGGCGCATTGGGAGCTGGAAAAGGAAAGCATCGGTCGTATTCGCCGCTTAAAAGAAGAGATCGACCGGGTAAAAAGCGAAGGTCAAAAAGCTGAACGGGAAGGTGATCTGACCCGGGCGGCTGAATTAAAATACGGCAAACTGGTGGAGCTGCAAAACCGATTGGAAGAGGGCAACAAGAGGCTGGTCGAGCTGCAGCAGGATCGCAAAATGCTCAAGGAAGAGGTCGACGAGGAAGATGTTGCCGAGGTTGTGGCAAAATGGACGGGGATACCGGTTCAGCGCATGCTGGAAAGCGAACGGGAAAAGTTATTGAAAATGGAACAGCGCATCGAGGAACGCCTGGTCGGTCAAAATGAAGCCGTCAGGGCGGTTGCCGATGCCATTCGGCGGGCAAGAGCCGGACTGCAGGATGCCGCCAGGCCTATCGGATCGTTTATTTTTCTGGGTCCGACCGGTGTGGGCAAAACGGAATTGGCGCGGGCGCTGGCAGAATTTCTTTTTGATGACGAACAGGCCATGGTGCGCATCGACATGTCGGAATATATGGAAAGACATTCCGTCTCCCGGTTGATCGGCGCACCTCCCGGTTATGTCGGTTATGAAGAGGGCGGACAACTGACTGAAGCGGTACGGAGACGGCCTTATTCGGTTATTTTGCTCGATGAAATCGAAAAAGCGCACGCCGAAGTGTTTAATTTGCTGTTACAGGTGCTGGAAGATGGGCGCTTGACCGACAATAAGGGCAGAACCGTTAATTTTACCAATGCCATTATTATTATGACGTCCAATATCGGTGCGCCATTAATACTTGAAAAGTCTTTAACCATAACCGAACAGAACCGGGAAAAGGTGCATGGCGAAATCAGCGACAGCGTTATGCAAATGCTGAAAAAGCAACTGTTACCCGAATTTCTCAACCGTATCGATGATATCATCATTTTTCACGCGCTGACCAAAGAGGATATCAAAAAGATTGTCCGCTTGCAGTTCAAACAAGTGGGCAAGCTTTTGGCCAAACAGAATGTGAAAATTGAACTGACCCCGGAAGCAGAGGATTTTATTGCCGAGAGCGCCTACGATCCCGCTTTTGGTGCCCGTCCTCTGAAGCGATACATTCAAAAAGAGATCGTCAATAG
>CAZMUU010000206.1:0-6440 GCA_964569215.1 uncultured Cytophagia bacterium | reverse complement strand
TCGCTGCAGCCCAGGAAGAGCGTTTTACGAGAAAAAAACACGATCACGATTTTCCCGTAAACGCAATTGAATATTGTTTAAAAGAAGCGGACATCACGCCTGGTCAGGTTGATTATATCGCTTTTTATGACAAACCCTTTCTCAAATTTGAAAGAATCCTGGAAACTTATTTGCAATATGCACCTCGGGGGCTGTTGTCCTTCACCAAAGCCCTTCCCCTGTGGTTGAAAAAAAAGTTATGGATAAAAACCCTTATTGAGGATGAATTCAAGGACTTGACGGGGAAAATCCTCTTTTCCGAGCATCATATCTCTCATGCGGCAGCAGCTTTTTTTCCGTCACCCTTTGATGAGGCCGCGATTATTACAACAGATGGTGTGGGTGAATGGACCACCACAAGTATGGGGGTGGGAGAAGCGAACCGGGTTACCTTGTTGCGCGAAATACACTTTCCTCACTCGCTCGGGTTACTCTATTCAGCGTTTACCTATTATACTGGTTTCAAAGTAAACTCCGGCGAATATAAAGTTATGGGACTGGCGCCCTATGGTGAACCCCGCTATGCCGACAGGATTCTCGACCATCTGATCGATCTGAAAGAGGACGGTTCTTTCCGCCTGAACATGACCTATTTCAACTACCCGGCAGGGTTGACCATGACCAACAGTGCGTTCAATCAGCTCTTTGGCGGTCCACCGCGAAAACCTGAATCGCAACTCCGGCAAAAGGATATGGACATGGCAGCGTCGATACAAAAGGTCATTGAACTGGCGATGATAAAAATGGCCACACATGTCAAAGAGATCACAGGCAAAAAGAGACTTGTGCTCGCCGGCGGTGTGGCTCTGAATTGCGTTGCCAACGGCCTTATCCTCAAAGAGGGTCTTTTTGAAGATATTTGGATACAACCGGCGTCAGGTGATGCCGGGGGCGCGTTGGGTGCAGCGCTGGCTCTCTGGTATCAATATCTTGAAAACCCACGACAGAGCGATAATTCGAGTGATGCACAACACGGTTCCTTACTGGGCCCCTCGTTCAGCAATAGCTTCATCGAAGAGTATATCGGAAAGCATCGTCTCCCGGCCAAAAAACTCGACGGTGACGAATTATACACCACAGTGTCGGAATTATTAAGTCAGGAACAGGTTGTCGGCTGGTTTCAGGGACGCATGGAATTCGGTCCCCGCGCTCTTGGCGCCAGAAGTATTCTCGGAGATGCACGCAGTCCGAAGATGCAGAAAAAAATGAATCTGAAAATCAAATTCCGCGAATCTTTCAGGCCCTTTGCTCCTGCGATCATTGCAGAAGAGGTGTCGAATTATTTTGATATTGATCGTCCCAGTCCTTACATGCTCCTGGTAGCCGGCATAAAAAAGAGACTGCAACATGAAATGTCGGCTGCAGAAAAAAGTCTTTTTGGAATAGAAAAATTGAACATTGTCCGCTCCAGTATACCGGCGGTCACCCATATCGATTATTCCGCCCGGCTGCAAACCGTACACCGGGAAACCAATCCCGGTTTTTACAAGCTTTTGCAGCATTTTAAGGCCCGCACCGGCTGTCCGGTTCTGGTAAATACCTCCTTTAATGTCAGAGGTGAACCCATTGTCTGTACGCCGGATGATGCCTATAGATGTTTTATGAGCACTGAGATGGATTATCTGGTCATGGGGCATTATCTGTTTGATAAAAACGAGCAACCCGCAGAAAATAAAAAACACATTTCGATTAAAAACATGGAACTGGATTGATGCACATCGACAGGAAAAAACTCGACAAAAAAGAGTTGCGTAAATTCGGCATAACCGGTACGATATTTTTTGCAGCTATTGCAACTTTGCAGCTATTGCTGGGCAAAGAAATTTACCTCTATTTTTACATCCTCTCTCTTGGCTTTTCAATCGGCATCTTCTTTCCGCCTCTTCTGAAACCGGTTTACATCGTTCTTGTAACTGTGGGCTCGGTTGTCGGACGGGTAGTGACTTATCTCATTTTAACCTTGCTCTTCTATGGTATCGTGACGCCGATCGGCGTCCTTGGACGTATTCTGGGAAAACACTTTCTTGATCTTCAAAAGAGAAACAAGAAGAGCTATTGGATAGCCGTAAATAAAACGCCATCAAAAACCGAGTTTGAAAATCAATTTTAAGACACCCTTTTCGTAAGCGGTGAAATTATCTAATTACAAAACAGAGGAGGGTCAAATTGCCATATCCCGAAGAATATACACTTGGGGCCGTTCTGCAAAACAGCAGGAATTATTTTCCCGACCATAAAGCGCTTGCTGATCTCACCGGCAAATCCTACACCTATGAGGAACTCTATCAAAATGTCACGGCGCTCGGTCATTCGCTGCAGAGTCAGGGTATTTACAGGGGCGACCTTGTCGCTATACTCAGCGAGAATAAGCCCAATTGGGTGGTGGCCTACTTTGCCATTACATCAATAGGCGCGATAGCGGTTCCGATTTTGCCCGATTTTCAGACCACTCAGGTCCATCACATTCTCAGGCAATCGGGCTGTAAAGCCATATTCGTATCGGAAAAACTCATTCACAAGATCGAAGATGGCCATTTTGAAACACTGTCCACGATTATCCTGATCGATGATTTTTCGATACCGGTTCACAGACTATCCGATAAATTGAAAAAAGTGCTCAGGGAAGGTTCAAAAGAGTTCGACAAAATCAAGCAGGCTGCAAAGCGCCTTTCTCCGCTCCATTCTGAAAAGATAAATGAGCAGGATATCGCTTCCGTTATTTACACTTCAGGAACCACGGGACACTCAAAGGGCGTCATGCTGACGCATCAAAACATCGTTTTCGATGCTGTTGCAACCACAAAGATACAGGACGTTACACCGAACGACCGGCTTCTTTCCATTCTGCCGCTTGCTCATAGCTATGAATGTACGGTTGGTATGATTATACCGATCATGCAGGGAGCGACGATATACTATCTCAACAAACCACCGACAGCACGAATTCTGTTGCCGGCGTTACAAAAAGTAAAACCCACCATGATACTGAGCGTCCCCCTGATCATCGAAAAAATATACAAGACAAAGATCGAGCCTGTTCTGCATGGCGGCAAGGTAATGCAATTGCTGCAGAAAATTCCGCTTTTGGAGAAACGCATCTATAAAATGATCGGCAGAAAACTCTTAAAATCCTTTGGCGGTTCCTTGAGATTCTTCGGCATCGGAGGGGCAGCCGTATCATCCGAAGTTGAACGATTCATGCGTAAGGCATCATTTCCGTATGCCATCGGTTACGGATTGACGGAAACATCTCCCATCATTATCGGCACCAGTGTTGAGAAAACCAAATTTCGTTCCGTCGGCAAGCCTCTTCCCGGTGTGGATATCCGTATTCATCGTCCCAATCCCAAAACCGGAGAAGGAGAAATCCGGGCCAGGGGAAAAATGGTTATGAAGGGCTATTACCGGGATCCGGAGCGAACCAGAGAGGTCCTGGATGAAGAGGGCTGGTTAAAAACCGGAGATCTCGGAACAGTGGATGAAGAAGGTTATGTATTTATCATAGGCCGCCTGAAAAACATGATACTTGGTCCGAGCGGCGAAAACATCTATCCGGAGGAGATAGAAGCGTTGCTCAACGAACATAAATATGTTTCTGAATCTCTGGTTTATGAACAGGGGAAATTGCTGGTTGCAAGGGTGCATCTGCATTATGAATCTCTGGATGAAAAGTTCACGAAACAGAAATTGTCAGAATCTCAAATACACAAATCCATTGAAAAGCTGCTGCTTGAATTGCGACAAAGTGTCAACGAGTTGCTTCCCCCTTTCTCCAGAATTCAAAAAATCATAGAACAAACAGAACCATTTGAAAAAACCCCGACGCAAAAGATCAAACGCTATTTATATGCCGATTGAAGAAAACTTTTAACGGCACAGAGTTTGTACCGTTTTTGTATTGAATAATTTATTATAAAGGCCTTAAAAGGTGTCATCTAAAAAACAACAATTTAAACCTTAATAAAGAGTATGGTGCGGGACTATCCCCACTGAATTGACGCAAAGATGTAATGAATTTAGTACTCGTGTCATAAAATCATGACAGGACAATGTAGAGAAGATGTCAATTGCGGATTTAAATCGTCAGCAAACCATGACCTAAACCAGGAAAAAGATATGCTATATTTTGAACAGCTAAACACTGATTTGAAGACGATTTTGGAGGATTATTCCCAATGGGCGGAGAGCATGAGATTTTTAAATATCGATTCAATATATCCGGATTTACGGTGGTGTGAATCGATACTCTTGCAATTTTTGAGTCAGGGGAAAAAATTGAATGTTCTTACCGGCCATAACAATCTCTATATCGACCGTGACTTTATTTCCCTGCTTCATAAAAGAGGCGCTGAGATCAGGCTTTCCTGCGGCCGCCAACCTGTGTATGGCTGTCTCTGTTTTGAAAACCGCTCAAGAATGGCCATTGCCCTGGTATTCTCTTATACCATTTTTCCATATTCGCAACAAAAATTACCATCGGGTGTTCTTTTGGATCAGAGCGACTCGATTTTTGAACCGGTTAAAAAAGACCTCGACATAATCTGGTTGTCAGCGATGCAGGTATCCCCGTTCCCCATCTATTCAAGCGAATTCAAAAGGAACTGTCCCCCCCCGGTTCAGGCCATGTCGCAAGACATTCATCACTATCGGCGTCGACAAAAATCTTTAAAATAATCATTCTCTTTTGTCGTCCGGATGTATTCCTAAATTCTTTAGTCTCTCGCGCTACCAGTTGCGAACAAATGGTTGCTGGTCCGCAATGATATCAGCCACATCGATAATTTCCAGACCGGCGGGGTTTTGATTGAGAATGATCTCCGATACCATATGATTCCTATTTTTGCAAAAAAATCACTACAATAATCCCTCTGTCAATTCTTCAATTTCGATTACCCTTCTCTCTCTGATGGACCTGTTTGCTGCAATCCCGGTAAGAATTGACCAGGTACCGGCAATATGATCCGCAGCCCGTCCCAGTGGATCCTTCTCCGCATGCGGTCTAAACAGATGGTTCAGCATCAAATCATCTCCGCCGCCATGTCCGCCGGTGGATTCACGCACAGGAATTTCTGACTCTTTGCCGGAATGCGGATAAAACCAGATCCACGAGCCATCTTTTTCGGTTTCCGCCGGTATCTTGCCATCCGCGTTAATATACACGGTTTCACGAAGTTTATGCTCCAGCCTGCCTTTGGTACCATTAAAGGCGATCATATAGCCTTCCCATGGCACGAATGCATTTAAAGAGTAGGACATTTTCACACCATTTCTATAATTGACGATCACATTCATACAATCCTCGATATCGACAAGGTGGTCAAAAACACATCCATCCCGATAATAGCCGTCATAATGCTCGCACTCTGCATACATGGCGTTAAGATTGCTGTTCTGTTTTAAATCTAGAAAAAAAGCACAAACAGAGGCTTCAGGGCATGTCATACACCGGTCTGTTCGTAAGGTCAGGCCCAATTCATCGGCCATTGCAGGAGTATAAAATCGTTTCCGGCCGCCGGCATAAACCGATTCCGGCAGGGAATCAATCCACCAGTTGACCAGGTCGAAATGGTGTGTCGCCTTGTGCACCAGCAAACCGCCGGAATTTTTCTTTTGCCGATGCCAGCGCCGGAAATAATCCGCCCCATGTATGGTATCCAGCATCCAGTGAAAGTCTATGGAAATCACCCGGCCGATTATATCCTCTTCGAGTAATTGCCTGATCTGAGTGCGAACCGGTGAATAACGATAATTAAAAGCGACCTTGACTGTTTTACCGGTTCTTCGTTGTGTTTCGAGAATTTTATGACACCGTTCTGAATCTATGGTCAGAGGTTTCTCAGTAATGACATGACAGCCGTGTTCCAGAGCCCGGCAAATGTAATCGTCATGGGTAGAATCAATTGAGGTAACAATAACCCAGTCCGGACGCTTTTCCAGCAGCATGTCATCAAATTCACCGGCGTGGTAGGTATCGATGGCTTTATTGAATTGATTCAATGCCCGCTGTCGCGATAGTTCGAGTCTGCCCCGGTTGATATCGCACAGGGCCACCAGTTCGCACCATGGGGAAAACGGACCCAGCAAGGCATCGCGAAAAAGTTCATGCCTGCCCCCCAATCCTATCTGTACATATTTTTTTTTGCGCATGAAAAACTCCGATACGGAAGATGAAAAACAGAATAACCACTTCGGGATTACACATCCGTACGAAAAAGGGCTGCATAACGACAACTTTTAACCGGGTCGCGCCCGATAGCGGTTTCATCGGATAAAACCAGTCCGGCATAGCCCTGAATGAGAGCATCATAGAGATGAACGATTTCCGAGCGTGTTGGTTCAGAGTTTGTCGTCATATGGTGCAACACCTGCCCTGCCAGCAGCACCGGTCCGGGGATTTTAGC
>CAZMUU010000205.1:2812-6472 GCA_964569215.1 uncultured Cytophagia bacterium | reverse complement strand
ATACAATATCTCGTTCGCCGAAGATGACAATATGAGCTATTTGCCCATCAAAGTCGGTCTCCTGTTCCATTAATAGAAACGTGTCTGTCGTTCTAAAAAAGAAAAACGCTGGCCGGAATCAGCTTGAACTGAATTAAAAACGTCCGTGTCGAGCTCTGCAATAAAAAGCCCAACACGGACGTTTGAATTTGGAACTGTGCGTAGCTATTTAAGGCGATATATTTTACAGCTATTTGTTTTGCAAATATCTCTCATCACCGGTTAATTCATATCCTTCAGGCAGAAATTCGGCATACCACATGTTAAAACGGGGATGAAAATAACCGCTCTCCTTATCGTACGGCATAAAACCCATCCACAAGCCGTACTGATCCTGTTTTTCCACCAAACTTTCACACAGTTCAATAAACACCTTCTTGTACTTTTCTTTGCCACTGTATTCATACATATCTTTGAAAATAGAGCCTTCATTATTGGGTCGGGCGAGATCGTAGAGTTCCGGGTTCTCCTTGTTCGGCCAAAAAGGTGTCCGGTCCGTGATGAGCTCGCCTTTTTCACGATCGATGAGATCATAAAAAACCCCTTCCGCCTCAACGTACATATGATTCAACATCCATTCACCTGCTTCTGTGGGGATTCTGCCGTATTTGTCAATACCGGTCTCATCGTAAAGCTGAAACAGACCGGTAGAGCCATCGGTAACGGTCGCAAAACAGATATAGGGAATATCATCCCCATGAACCGCTTCAATCATGCCGTTAAGACCGGGTCTGCCGGTGATCTGTAAACCCGTCCACCAGTCCCCCGCCTTTTTCGCAGCTTCCAGATAGATTTCATCTTCCGTCAAACGATAAGCCTCTACCAGAGCATAAATCAATTGTCCGGTGTGCCAGGCCGGCTCATAATCAAACCATTGACCCAGAATAAGATGATAATCACAACGCGATTTACCGTTCTCGTCAAGGACAGCTGTAACAATGTGATCAGATGCCTGCCGAATGGCGGTAAGAATGTCATCCTTATCAATGTTCTGCCGACAAAAGCCGCTTGTTATAGCAGTCACTATAATGACAAAAATCCATTTCATCACAATACGCCTCCTCCTGTTTTTAAAGAATTTTATGCTTGTAATCGTGATTTCGCACCGTTTCCTGAGGTAATCGAAAGGAAAATCCCCATCCCCCTCTACCCTGGTCTACGACCAATATGATGTGATTTTTACCCTTAACAAGGGGAAGTGAAACCCGATGTTCCCGAGGTGCACTGAATATAGCGGGATCCACCATAGATATCGTCCCCGACTCTGACCCCATCAATCAAAAAAAGCGTTTCGTTTTCGCGGCCACCGCGAATATGGATACCGTCCCCCGGACCACCCAATCCATCCTCGTCGGCATCTGCTGCTTTAATCCCGGCCTGAAGCTCCATGATCTCCTCAAGATTTTGGGTCAACGATAATACCATAGCCGCAAAAGAAAAACATCAAGAGTAAGGGTAAAATTCTTTTCATTTTATCCTCATTAAATAAAATGTATTCAATCCTGTTTGCCGGCACCCTGTTTTGCACCACAGGACTGACGAACAATCAGCTCCGGCATCAGCAATAGTCGGGTAACAGAGGAATCCCCCCTCAGTTTTTGCAAAAGAGTCAAAAAGGCGTATCGGCCTATCTGTTGCATGGGTTGTCTGACAGTGGTCAGGGGAATAGCCGCATGAGCAGCTGCCTGAATATCATCAAAACCAACCACAGCAAGATCCCGCGGAATAAAAAAATCGTTTTCACTAAAATATTTTTTAATACCCGGCGCCAGGAGATCAGAAAAAGCAAACACAGCCTCCGGGGCATGATTTTGGCAGGTTAATTTTTTTGCAATCTCATATCCATCTTCAAATCGATTGCCCGACGATTCGGGCGTTGAAATGACGCAGAGATCATCCAGGTTGAAATGATTGTCGATAAACGCTTCGCGATACCCCTTGAAACGCAAATCACTTGGAGGATTGTCGGTTTCGGAGGTGACATAGGCAATTCGCCTGTAACCCAGTTTGATCAAATGCGATGTTGCCGTGTATCCCCCAAAATGATGATCACTGCCGACATAATTTTGGTTAAAATCATGAACATAGGAAATGAAAACCACGGGAAGGCGCTGTTGATAAATATTCTGTAGGTATGGCTGTAATTGAATGCTGTGATACCGCAATGCGACAATAAAACCCTGTATCCCCATACCGAGTAATTGTATCATCTGTCGTTTTTCTTCATCGACATCTCCACTCGGGCTTGAAATAATGACAAGAAAGTTTTGACGTCTGGCTTTAGATTCTATAGCGGTTAGAATCGAGGGAAACAACAAACTCATGGTTTCGCTTAACAGCACTCCAATGGTACCGGTCGAATTCGCAGACTTTTGAACATTGGGAATCTATTTTCCGACAAAAACGCCTTTACCGGGTTGGCTCTAGAGCAAATTTTCCTGCACGAGTTCATAGAGAGCGCGCTTGATGGTGATCAGACTCACGGCAAAAGTTTCGGCAAGCTCTTTTTGGGAAGGCAATTGCGATCCGTATTTGTAGATACCGGATATGATATCCTCTCGGATGGATTCAGCCACTTGCTGATAAAGAGGACTTGTGGAAGCATTCATGGAATCGCCTGATATACCAGGTATATTATGTTTTCTTAAATATAACCGACTCGCGATTCCTTGTCAAGAAAAATTAAAAATCCACATCGATTTTTATATCAATCAGAGCTGATATCTGGATATAATCCGAATCAAACACCTGAATCGCTTGCTCGCCGGAATCGGCGAGCATGACTTGGGTGGCAACGAACAAATTTTTAGGGGTTCTGCCCTCGTTTTTGAATAGATAGCTTTTTTCCGCCGGTATCATCAACTCGAATTTTTGCACAACCACATCCCGGGCTTTTCCCGCCTGGTCGATGCCTGCAGCATCCAACCGAACCGGTCCCAGAAGCATATCCGGCGAACGAAACAACTTTGCAGAATCCTGAGCAAAGTAAAAGCGAAGCTGAGCCCCCAACGGCAGCTTGTTTTGACTGATTGTCTTAATAGTGGCGCTATAAAGGCGGTTGGAAAGCCCGGCATCGATTTGCGTAATCGCGCTGTTTTCCTCAACCGCATAGTCAGCGGGTATAATTTGATATTGCATGGTATCGATCCGAATCTGGCGCTCCTGCAAGGTGAGATGAGCCGGAATTTCCAGTGTATATTCAGCCCGGATATAGTCCCATCCGTTGATTCGGCCAACCGCAGTGCCATCACCGATCCAGGCGCTACCGAAGGCAATGATTTTTTCCGGCTGTAAATTGACAAACGGCAGTATCTCACTGTTTTCCGGCGTATACACCGGTAACCGTGTGTGCATTTCACCATTGCCGTCGCTGAGCTGAATTTGTTCACTAAAATGCATGACCGATTTATTACCATTATCCGCGATCCCCCATACCTGACCCTGGAATTTAATGGGTACGGATAGTGTACTAAAAATATCGACAACCAGCTTTGCATCCTTTAATGTTACCCCACTGAGATCTCCAAACTGACCAAACTCGACATTCTCTTCCATGCTATCGAGCTCAACCCGCTGATGATCAAAAGCGTAGTCCAGCAGCCGATCCCTCCCCGCCCCATC
>CAZMUU010000205.1:0-2802 GCA_964569215.1 uncultured Cytophagia bacterium | reverse complement strand
CCTCCAGGGCGACGCTGACATCGATGTCAGTTGATTCGTCAAGGCGAACAATTTGATCAGAATGATTTTTTATTTCGCCGCTGACATTAATCACCAGATCGGAAAAAATGAAAGATTGATTTTGGGTCAGATCGATAACATAATCCGAGATATCCAATTCGATATTGCGCTCTTTGCCGGCTTGTAAGTTGATGGGCAATTGAATAAACGCATCGGAATTCTCTTTAAAAATTTGTTGCGTTGTAATGACAATATCGATATCAAAGGGCATTTGATTTAAAATGTTAAAACGCAGCGTACCGCTTTTCATGCCCACCTTCATAATCTGATAAGCCTGGCCAAAAAGAATATGTTGCTCCCTATCCAGCTGCAGGGCAGGTAAATCCGCCTCAACCGCAGAGACAACCACGCGCTCGAACACGAGATAGAGATCAATCCGGTCATCCTGACTGACGTTGATGCTGTTGTTTCCTGAACCGTTCGATTTGCCGCTGATCATCCAGGCCGTTTGCGAATCGATGTGAATATCCGAGACCTGTAACTCTATTTTTACGGAATCTTGAGATTCGACCTGAATCGGGTTATCGGTTTTCAGCAATATATCTCCGCTTTGCACATCTTTAAGATATAGTACAACATCGTACAGGTCAACGGCTAAGCGATTATGGAAAACAACGGTTGCGGCTCCATACCTGATATCGGCTGATTGAAAATCCGGGTTTTGCAGACGGCTTCCCGTCACATTGTTAAACTCGAAAGCGGGAACAACGACATCCTGATTGTGTAAACCCGCCGCTCCGGAATAGAGCTCCTGAAAGAGAAAGCGACTCGTTCCGGGCACGATCCGTGGAAGGTTGATATCCGTCACGCCAAGGGTAAAATCATCATAAACATCAGGCAGGCTAAAATAATCGCGTATAAATGTCGTGTCCAAATGGCTATCGATTTTTAAACCGAGCATACCATCGGCATAGAAAAATGCCTGGTCATAAGAGTCGAGGACATTTTCTACGGTCAATACCGTATCGACCAGAGGCACTTGTAAATTGCTCCGCCAGCGCGGGGCTTGAGGCGGTTCCAGTCGGCAATATAATAACAACACAATACCGGAAAGGAAAATAAAAACAAACCGAAATACTTTCATACAAACTTGCCCTGATTAAAATTTGGAATATGAAAACACCGCTAATATACAGGCTCCCGCCCCTCTGCCGATGACCGGATAGGGTCCCTCATATCTCAGAGTACCGGCCTGCAAAGTGCTGGAAATCATATATGTGTTGGAAGAACTCAGCTCCATCACCCAAGTGAGCACCTCATTGGCACGATCGATTCTTGTAGCCCGGTTCAGGGCCTCGATACTGCGCAGATTTACGAAAAGATTTTCGGAGCGCTTTTTCTCGTCTTGTTCATAATCACGGCTGAATCCCCGTGAAGGTTCTGCAAGGCGGAGAAAAGATTCCATAGCGTTCAAAGTGGACAGGGATGTCTTCCAATGCGGATCGACGACTGACCAATTGATGATCTCGACTGTTGTGCCGTCAAGAAAATCAGGCCATTTTTTTTGTTCCAGACTACGAGCGATAACACCGGACTCGCCGATAACGAGTTTCGAAAGCATGGTATTTCGTAACTGCGACGAGATTTTAATCAGCTCGGTGGAGATATCCACAGCACCGCTTTCCCTGAAAAGCACGGCGGCACAATTCAAGCCCTTAAAAGCACTGGCAGAACTGAGCGTAAAGTGTTCGCCAGGTGCCGGAAGATTATACCAGCCGGAATCGTTCTGAATCAATCCCTCTTCATCAATAGCCTTGACAAGGGGATTAATGACCTGTTTTTCGATTTTTACTTCATTATTGTAAAAAAACCGGCGGTCAGCACTTTTGCTGACATATTGATGCATGGCCCACAAAAAAAGTCCGTTGCCGTCGAGATGAATGACAGGGGCACCGTTCTTCCACACTGAACGCTCATGTCCGAGACCGGTATAATAGTATAGAGAAATCAAATAATCCTCACACAGCCCCCATTTTATCCGGCCGAATTTACGGCATTTGAATTGACCGGCATCGCTACGGAGAAGAAAAGTGAGTGCCGCTTTGCTCTCCCGAAAATGCCCCAAAGAAGCCAGTGCAACGATGGCATAGGCCATATCACTGACGATGGCGACTTTGGGATAATGGGGAGATAAATGCGAAACAATCTGACCATAAGAAGGCCCCGGTTCCCGGCATTGCGCCATTTTCAAGAACACAGCGGATTGCAATACCGCCTGATGCAGCTTGCCGTAAATATTGGTGGGAAGATTTTCAAAGTGATGCCAATGCCGCCACCAGCGTTTTTCCGCTTCGACAAGATTTTTTGGTTTTGCCTGAAACAATTCATCTTTTAATTGTCCGAAAGTCCTTTCAGATATCCCAGGTCTGTAGATAAGTGCAGCGCCCACCCATAAATCCCGTCCATCGATCTGGCTCATACGGACAACATAAAAGTCGGGACTGGACGTATTCAGATGAACTTCGATCTGGTCCGGATCCAGTTTCAGGAAAGCAGCATTTTCCACATGGCAAACCATAAGTAAAACTTTATAATCGAGCACCATCGGCGTCCAAAAATAACGCGTCAGAGAATGGTCTTTGATTTTCGAATCAACCCTTATGATGCCGGTACCATCTTCGTAGCTAACGCTCTCCACCGGTAATGCCGAGAGTGCAGCGCGCTTGTTGCGAACAGCAAGTTTGAATTCAACGGATTCAATCAGATCAGGCGTGGTTTGGCCGACATCCCAGAGATCAACAA
>CAZMUU010000204.1:0-6553 GCA_964569215.1 uncultured Cytophagia bacterium | reverse complement strand
TACAATCAGGATGCTGCCCATGCATTCACCCCCGAAGGTGTGTATAATGTAAAACACGCAGTTACACTCAAAAATGGTTGTTCAGATACAACCCTGCAATCCATTACCATTAATCACAACTTCGATTTACCCGATGTCCCTGAGTTGTCTGCACCAGCCAATAATTTTGCCTTTTTTTATCCCGACTCAATCATTACTTTTTCGTGGGATTCCTCACCGGGTGCAATATTCTATCAACAAAGCTATTGATACTAATCAATTAACAAAATCCAAAATAAAATGTCAAGTAAATTCATGTTTTTTTAAGACTGAAAACAATCGGAACGTTTCGGTCTTTGATTTATACCAGCAAAAATCTATTTTTGCGTAAAGAGAAGGTTTGTCGTTGCAAATAAAAACGAATGACTCTGCAATGTTCATCCGCAGGAGGACATTATTTCCATAATTCCAGCTTTGAGAGTTCATCGGCAAAAATAATTTGGCCGCCAAAAACAGTTGAGATATCGGCGACGGCTTTTTCTCTGGAACCGGGTTTGCATAATTCCGGTCCGGTATGCGTCAATATTAATGTTTTAACCCCGGCCTCAAGCGCCATTCGGGCCGCATCGAGAGTTCCGGTTTGTCCGGGGGCTTCTCCATTGGCGTTCATCGTTTTCTGATGGTCCCAGCAATTGCTGACCAGCACATCGGCATCGCCCGCCAGTTCGACGACGGCGTCGCTTGGCCCCGTATCGCCCGCAAAAACAATGCTACCGCCAGTCCAACTGATGCGATAAGCCAGAGATAATAACCAGGGCTCAACATGATGCACCTTTCTGGTTTCAACTTGCCAGGCCGCCGGTTTTATCGTTTCGTTCTCCTTTACCTCCTTTACCTCCACCCTGGGCTGAGGACGTGGAAGCGATCCACCCCGATTTTGATGGACATGCTGACTAACCGGGGCATTTACGCGCGCTTTCCAGTCATGATTAAAGGCACCGGCTTTTCCAATAAGCTTGTCTGTTATCTCGCTGGTGGGTTTTGGACCGAACACCTGCAATATCTTTTCCCGGCCGGTGCTCTGGTCCCACCGGCAAAGTAAAAAACAAGGATAATCGGCATTATGATCAAAGTGATGATGGGTAAAAAACAAAAAATCGATCATGGTAGGGAAAAGCCCTGTTTTAACCAGTTTAAAAGTCGTTGCAGGGCCGCAATCGATCATGATATACTCGTTTCCGATCTGTAGCACATATGATGTCCCAAAACGATCCGGAGTAGGTGTCGGTGTCCCCGCGCCCAGAATATATAGTGCAAAAGTATCCTGTTCATCCATAATCATCTCCTCTTTATCTCTGTAGCTCTGGTTTTATTTTAAAACTTGACGTTGTATCCATGCATATAACCTTCAAGTAATCCCGTATAAACCACGAAAAGACCGGCGTAATTTTCATAACTCAATCGTTGAGGAAAAACACAGCTCCCAGAGTGATGATAAAATCCTCCGCATCGCTGGTAATTTTTGTCTCACCGATTTGATTCTCGACCGCATTGGTTATCCGTTGATACTTGAAGCCCAAATCAATATGTGCCCCTATAGTGAGATCAAACATAAGTCCTGCAGATAAATTCCACCCCCAATTGGTATAGCTTTCTGTGGTTTCAGAGGCGGGTATGCCATAATAATAATAGAGCTCCGGACTTGACATTACCGACCGGTAAACATACAACCCGCCCATGGGGGCAAAGTAGGGCCTGAAACGGCCAATATTGGTGACAAACTGCGGCCCTGCCGTAAACTGAAAAGATTCATTTCGAACGGTAACCGGGAAATAACCGATTGCGAGGGATTGCTGGTTTCGTTTTTCACCGTAAGAAAGATAAATAATATCCAGCCGCGCTTCCAGAACCGGTAAAGACTCAAATCGATAAAACAGCTTTCCACCTATACCTTCGCCCAAACTCGAGACGTTGGCAAATTCAGCCTGAGGTATGGAAAACGTCAAATGCGGACCTATCGCCCACTTGCCTTCCTGGGCAGAGGAAAATTGACAAATAAACAATAAAAAAATACCCAATATAACTCTTTTCATGATCACTCCTGAGCGTAATACCAAGATATTTTCTGAGAGAAATTTTATTAATATAACTTTTTATACTATAGCGTTCAACAATCTTTTAACAGCCATGAGCAGCCGGTTGTTAAAAAACTCAAACAATAGGGGTTAAGGTCACCAAACTCCAATTATGGAATAGAAACCGTTTCAGGTCTTCACACACAATATAGATTCTTATCCTCATCTATATTATCCTGTTCCTGAGCCTGAAAGAGCAGACCAGCGTTTATTCTTCAAATGCCATTTGGAACACTTTGTAGCTTTTTTGATCATAAAGACAGAATATCACGGTTTCAATATCAGACTGTTGCAGATAGTCCTCTGTGGTTGCAAGCATAATATCCGCACAGCGCTCGATGGGATAACCGAAAATACCGGTGCTGATCGCCGGAAACGCTATACTCCGAATGCCGTATTGATCGGCCAGTTTCAGACTGTTCAGAGTGGCCAAACGTAATTTTTCATCCTCATTACCGCTTCCCATGATCGGACCCACAGCATGAATAACGTATTTCGCTTTCAGGGACCCGGCAGCGGTTATGACCGCATAACCGGTTTTGACCGATCCATGCGCTTTGATCCATTCGTTGCTTTCCTCCTGAATTGTACGGCCTCCTTTTCTTACAATCGCTCCGGCAACACCGCCACCATGCGCCAAATGTTCATTGGCAGCATTGACGATGGCATCTGTCTGCTGCTCCGTGATATCCCCCTTTACCAGTTTGATGGTGGAATTGGCAACCGATTTTTCCATATTGACCTCTTAAAATTTGGATATTTGATATTATCGACGAGCACCTTTTTACTGATTGCGACGTTCAATTCAACAACAAAAGCCAAACCTGCAAGAATAGTGATTTTGCTTTTGCGGAACCAATGAAGATCATGAATCACTGAACGAATCGCCACCGATTTTCAAAAAATAAAAAACCGCTTTTTCTTCTTGCCTACTGTTTTGATAAATCTCTCTTTGTCTATAACCGGCAATTGTGGATTTCTCAGCACCCTGGCGGCTGCACAAAACGTCTTGTCGGAAAAATGCGGCCTTAGCAATTCATAATTTTTATCCAAATCGTTACCGGGTAAAACCCGGTTCGCCAGCCAATCAAAGGCATCCAGTAAATCTTTTAACACATCTCCCTGATGAAAGCCAATACTGGGAATGGGATAATCGCTGCCATACAAGAACCTGTGAGGCTTTTTCTCGGCATATTTTATGATCCGTTTTACATATTTAAACCGTCCGGGAAGACAAAACGCCGAGATATCAGCATAAAGGAGCGGATTTTCAATCGCTTCATCCATGCGTTCCAACAACTGATCAAAAACTTTTTCCCAGTATTTTGTATCCTTGTCAAAAAGCGGTCCGAGGGGGGTTGCAGAGTGAGCGATAATAACTTTAACGCCGGCTTCAAGAGCCATAGCAACTGCATCACCGGGGTTTTGTCCATGCTCACCGGCTGCAGCATCATACAGTAAACGGCGTTTGTGATCCAATGCCGACGGAATAGTGCCTTCAGGACCAACATGCAACAACAGAGGTAGATTGACAAGTGCCAGTGCTTCATAAAACCGTCTGGCAAGCGGATGGGTCGGATCAAAACATTGCGATGAAGGCAGCCATTTACACAATACCGCTCCCCGGGCAGCACACTGCCATACCCGATCCATGGCATCGGGAGCATAGGGATGCACCGAACAACCGAAGAGAAAGGAGGGGTAGATTTGAGACAAGTGATAGAGATAATCATTTGAGACGTATAAATTGGTTCTGTCCGGCTCTTTTTTACCCTTTTCCGTATACACCTGATCCAGTCCCAACATGACCAGCTTATCAATGTATTTAGACTGCTTGAGAAGCTGCAGCAAAACGCCAATATACCGGGGACCATTGACACGGTCGCTGGAGAGTTTGGTCACCAGCTTCATAGCGTCATATGCTGCAGATTTGGTAAATTCCTTTGACCAAAAATACATCTCATCGTTTTCACCGGCAGGGCCACCGACATGAACATGCATGTCGATTACATCATCCGGATGTATGGTCGATCGGCTAAATGTTTTCAAGGGACACCTCGCAACTTGAAAGCCACCCGTTATAAACGATCAGGTGACCAGGTTAAGGTAATGGTCTGATGACCTGAATATACCTCCGCTCAAATTATAATAGTCTTCATCCAGCAAAAAGGTTCCGTTCTTTGCACCGGCCCATTCTGCGCCCGGAAAAGGATGATAAGATTCCAACGCTCTCCAGCGTTTGTAATTTTGATGGCCATTGGTTTCAAGGATTCCGCACTGAAAACCGGGTAATGGTTCCAGCCTGGCTGCAACATTTTTGTTCCATTCGACCAGGATGGGATTGACGGTAAGATCGGCACAAAAGCAGGGTATTCGATGCTGATGGGCGATCCGGGCAATCTTCAGACTCATACTCAGTGTTTTTGCCACCGCCTTCAAGGCAATAGCGCTATACCCCATCTCGATGCGAACCTTTGCGTCTCTCTCCGTGTGAGCGCTTTCATCGGCAGCCACTCTGACCGGCAGGTCGGAAACATCGATATCGGCGTGCTCTGGAAAAGGTTCCTCCAAAATGACAATACGCTCCAGAGCACCAATTTTCTCGGCATGGTCCAGAAATTTCAACAGGGTTTGCTTGCTTTCATAACGACCGTTGGCATCCAGATAATAGGGAATTTTTCCAAAGGGAATGCGATCGGTTTCCCGATCGCCTATCGCCTGATGGATTTCGCTCAATCTCCGAATGTCCTTTTCCAACATTTCCTGCTGCGACCCGGGCTGTCCCAGTTTGATCTTAAGCAAAATATAACCGTGCTCCACCATTTGTTCAATTTCCTCAAGGGAAACACCATAAGAAACCAAAGGTACGCTCAGCACTGAACGATGACGATACGACATTGCGTTTCGCATAGAGATGGGAACAAGATCATCAAAGTTCCGGATATTCATCTGTTCTGCATATAATAACCAGGCAGCGTTATCAATCCCGACCAGGGCGTTGAGAACAAATGTTTCGCGCAAATCGGATCTGCCGGTGAGACGCCTGGCATAGTCATAGAGGTCATGTAAAATGGCTTGCTGTAACTCGAGAGGTGTACTGAATTCCTCCTGCAGAATCATCTGCAAGGCGCGCTCGGTAACCGAATACATGATTCTATTTGCTCGTTTTTCATCAGAGGCCATAAAAACATCTGCATCCGACCACAAGACATTTTGTGTACATAACCCTGTATGCGGAGTGCCGTTTTCATCTTCAAGCAGAGTAACTGTTTGCCACAACTCGGTTACATAGTTGCCTTTAAATCCAAAAGGACGTATAAGGGGCTCTTTTTCGACAGCACTATTGACCGAACGAATCGTTATCACATTCAACTCCCGGCTGATATATAAATGATATTCGTATACGCAATTGTTTAAATCAATCCACTCGTCTTTAGCATAGTCCTCAAAGTTTTCAAATCTTTTCGCATGGCCCTTATCGTATGTTCGCGTTTGAGAGCCGGGTCATCGATCTCTTTCGCAATCGGATACTCAAAGTGCACGGAAATTGGTGCATTAACGCCGAGTTGTTTTAATTTGCGAAAATAGGCTCTAAAATCAACCATACCCTCCCCAATGGGACAATTTTTAATACCCCACTCACCATCTTCTCTGTGCCAGTAGAAATCCTTTATGACCAATGTATGAATATAATTCTTCAGCAGATCCAATCCCAAAGGCCATGCCGATGCTCCCTCCACTGTGGCATGGCGGATGTCATACTGGCTGCCGATCCAGTCAGGCTCCAAATCCTTTAATAAAAGCCACAAATCCCATATCGGAGAACCAATGTACTGCCGCGCATGATTCTGATAGCAGCCGACAATACCATATTTTTTATTGAGCTTGGTTAATTCATTAAAGACTTTTTGTGCAGCCTGCAATTCCTCCTCTACAGGTGTTTCATCATCATATCTCAGATAACCCATACGATAATACTTGATTCCGAGCTCGCCGGCGGTTTTTAGCACGGGTGTCGTAAATTGATCGCCGGCATCGTTTATTGCCGTGGTCATCATGTACGTTTTAAGGCCGACATCATTGATTGCCTTGACCGCTTTAGGCAAATCCCGGGTCACATTCTCCGGCAAAACATGTCCTTTCGGCCGCACAGTCAGATCAATGCCATCAAAGCCGATTTCCTTTGCTGTCGCAGCCATATCCGCGTAATTCAGAAATTGCAGATGTTTTGAAAAGACAACTATAGGAAATTTGATCTCTTCTGATTTTGCTGTCGGGCTCAGGGATAATCCCAATGCTGCAGCGCCAAGCGTCTTGTTAAAATCTCGCCTGCCTAATTTCATTTTGATCATCCTCCGTTGTTTTAGATCACTTGTTACTTTTTTCTACAATAATAGTTCTTGTTTTTTCTGTTTCGGCTGATGCTTATCGATAAAATC
>CAZMUU010000203.1:0-6567 GCA_964569215.1 uncultured Cytophagia bacterium | reverse complement strand
CATATAAGCTTTATAAGACGCTCCAAAATACCGGCACGCGATTGAAAGAACGGATTTTTTCGCAAACCGGCCTGACGGCCTCTGTTGGTATTGCACCAAATAAATATGTCGCCAAGGTCGCCTCTGATTTAAAAAAACCGGATGGTCTGGTGCTTGTCTCTCAGGAAGGTGTAAAAGAATTTTTGTCGCCGCTGGAGATTTCGAGATTATGGGGGGTGGGGCCCAAAACAGAAACTCTGCTGCGCCAACAGGGAATAAACACAATAGGTGAGTTGGCGGATTATCCGTTACCGGCATTAAAAAATTTGTTCGGAAATTCATATCTTCATTTCTGGAAACTCGCCAACGGTATTGATGAGCGTAAAGTGGAAACCCTGCATCAGGCAAAATCGATGAGCCACGAAACCACTTTTTTCAAGGATTGCTATGATGAAAAGTCGCTTGAAAAAACGCTTTTGATGCTTTGCGACAAGCTTGGCAGGGATCTGCGGAAACACGATTATAGCGGACGCACGGTGACCCTGAAAATAAGGCTGGCAGATTTTTCCACCTTTACAAGATCCAGAACTCTGTCTCAGTTCACCCATGACACCAAAATTATATTTCAATGTGTTATGGATCTTTTCAATCAATTTGACCGCAAAGATATTGCCGTCAGGCTGCTGGGCGTTGCGTTATCCAGGCTGGAGAAAACCGGTTTTCAGCTCGACCTGTTTACGGAAAACAGGGATATCGATAAGGTTCTTGATCTGGTCCGTGATAAATTCGGCAAAGATGCCATTCAGCGGGCCAGTCTGTTGAATCGAAACAATACATCGGAACCGCAAAAATAGTGATATTTCGATGTTGTTTATGGAAGTTAAACATTGAGGAGTACACGTTGAAATTTTTTCTGATCAGCATCGGCTTTTCGTTGATTGTGGCAACCGGCTTTATGTTGTGGCTTCCCATGGCTTATCCCTGGGGGTATTATCTTCTGGCCCTGGTCATCGCTTCTTTTGCTTCATGGTTGCACCAGAACCAAAAAGAGCGTTTCCAGCCGCCGGAAACCGAATCGTTTTTCGATCAAACCTTTCTTCTCAATACCCTGCATAACATTACAGCGTTAATTGATCTCAACAAGGAGGCTGCGAGCCGCACGGTACAGCATCTGGCAGATTATATTCGGGCCGTTATGGCACAGAGTCAATCAGAATCAACACTTTTGGCTCAGGAAGTAAGATGCGTTTCGATTTATCTTGAAATCGAAAAAGCCCGGCTGGGGGACCGGCTGGAGGTTAATATTGATGTTCCAAAAGCGTGTTATGAAGTTTGTGTGCCCCGTTTTTTCCTCCAGCCCCTTGTCGAAACCGCGATCCGATATGGAGCGGAAAATCATGACACCAAAACCAAAATTACCCTGGTCGCTGATCGAAACGCCAAAAGCGTTAACGTGGATTTGAGCGATGTCAGCGAAACTTTTGATAACGACTCGGAGAAAAAACTCGATAAAAGGAAACCTGTTGTTGCCAAAGTGCGAAACAACCTGGAAAATTTTTATCAGCAAAAGGTGCCGGTAGAATTGTTCTCGGTTATCCCATCGGGCTGCCGCACCCTTATTCATCTGCCAATACCCTGATCGCCAGGTCAGCTTGTTTATTCATGGAATGTAAAGGAATTTTTATGATCAGAAATATGATGATTACACTGATATTTACTCTTCTCGTTGCCGGTAGTGCCGGCGGGCAAACCCTGACGCTTGTTGTGTTTACCCATAACGTGGATTCGGTTCTGGTTGACGACCTGATAGCGACTCTTGAAGAGGATCTAAACGAGCTCGTTGCCAAAGACCACTCCCTTTCTCTGCATATCGTGGCTGAATCGCCGGCGGTTGGTGATTCCATGCTGAAAAGGTGGGATCTTATTCTGGAAGAACGAAACGCAGATATGGGTATCTCCTTTGCCGGCAAAGATGAGGATGAAACCTATGATTTTGTATTGCTACTAAAACCATCCCGGCTCGATTCCATCGCCTTGTGGACGCCGGTTCGCCCTTTCGTAAAAGAACTCTGTTTTATAAAAGCACAATGGTCCTGGATTCGCTCCTTCCTCAGGCTGAGCGTTGTTGAAAAACTGGGATACAGCATCGACCAGGTCGATATCGATCTTGAAGAAAAAGTTAAAACGACTGTTGCCAAACTTTTTAATATCGCTTTTAATGGGCATCAACTCCTTTTAAATGGTGAAGAGGTTCGCTTTGCCCCCGGTCTTTATGAATTGTATGAGAAAGGCTTGGCCGCTGCCCCGGATACAACTCTTTTGGAAGGTTATATGCGGTATAATTACGCGCTTTTCTGCGCCATAACGGATTCTTCAGACCTGGCCATTCGACAACTCGATATCGCTGATTCGCTGTTCGCCGGTTATCCGGATTCAATTTTTAGAGGGTTAACCAATGTTGCTTTCTACCATCTCTACAGCAAGATGGATATGGATTCTCTGGCTCTGGCCGGCCTTGATCGTGCCCGCCGCTTTGCACCGGAACTCTCTCTTGTCCGATCTCTCTATTCGGTCGCAGCGGAACGTGACACTGTAGCTATCGATTCTTTAGTGGATAATCCGTTTGATGCCGCTGAAGCGCTGTATGAACGCGCCAATGCATTAAGCAATGAAGGTCAATTGGACGAAGCTCTGTTGCTCTACCAGCAGTATCTGTCGGTAGCCGGAGAGCTGGGAAATGAAGTCGCCATCGCCCGGGCGCATTTTGGCCTGGGAACCGTGCAATACGCCATGGAGAATGCAGATGCGGCCATGCCCCATTTTTTATCCGCTGAAGAGTATTTTGAAATGCTGGGAGATACCTGTCGCCTTGCCAGGGTGGATATAAATCTGGGAGCGATTTATCATGAAAAAGAGGATTTTACCACTGCGCAACTTCGTTACGAATCTGCGTTGTCACAAGCGAAGCGCTGTAAGGATCAGGAAAATGTTATGCGCGCACATTCCAATCTGGGAGACCTCTTTTCAGATCAGGAGCAGTGGGCAGAGGCGCACAAACATTACAATCAGGCTCTCGATATCGCAAGGTTTTACAACGATGAAAAAACCGTTGCCTTGCTCAATTATGCCAAGGGCCTGGCACATTTAAAAGAGGGACATCTCAAGCTGGGATATGACGAGATCAAAACCGCCTTTGAACTGGGACGGGATACTCTGAATATCAATCCCGAGAAAGAAGAGCGGTTCCTGCGGCGCCTTGAGGAATTGATAAGGAACCAGGAGATGCTTGCTCAATAGAGCAGAGGAGAATTATGACCGGTTTACACAAACGCATCAATTCTCGTTTGGATAAAGCCATTTGGGAATACCGCATGTTCAGCGAGGGCGATTGTGTCCTGTTTGCCGTCTCGGGGGGAGCGGATTCTATGGCCCTGGTTAAACTTTTACACCAGCGCATTCATATCTATGCCAAATCGTTGAGGCTCCACGCTCTCTATGTCGATCTCGGATTTGATGGAAACCAGGAAGAGCGCTGCAAAGAGATGAATGGTTATTTCCAATCCCTTGACATAAAGGCGACCACTCTTAAAACCCGCATCGGACCGGATGCTCACAGAGAAACGAACAAAGTGAACCCCTGTTTCCTCTGTTCGCGCATACGGAGAAAGCATATTTTCAAAACCGCTGAAGAGTTGAATTGTAGTAAAATCGTATTTGGTCATCACAAAGATGATCTGATCCAGACCCTTATTCTCAATATGATTTTTGGTCGTGAAATAAGCACCATGACACCAAAACTGCAGGTTTTTAATGGAAAATTTACGTTGCTCAGACCGATGGCTTTTGTTGATGAACCCATGATCAAACATTTCATCGAACAGCAGAATATTCCGGTGATCGAACAGAATTGTCCAACAGATGGGAATTCCGAACGCGAATATATTAAATCGATTGTCTATCAGCTGGAAAGAAAATTTCGGGGTGCCCGGAATAATATATTTTACAGCATGAAAAATGTTAAAACCGATTATTTGCTCTAGAGTATGACGAGAATTAAAATTCCCAATTCCTATTATATCGACCTGCAAGGCTTGGAAGACTTTGGCTATCCACGTGACTCCGATGGCCTGCCTCTCGTCGAGTATGGAGAGAAAATCGGAAATCGATATAATCCGATTACAATATCACAGTATGGATTTTATTTATTGAATAATCCGCAATACCACGGGATCGCCATAAAGTGTGCGGATTGGCTGGTCGATAATTTACAGCCCTGGCAGCAGAATATGCATGCATGGATTTATGATTTTGACCTGTGGTTTTACGGACCCCGCGCTCCCTGGATTTCAGCAATGGCCCAGGGAGAAGGTATCTCTTTGCTCTTGCGTGTTTTTCAGCTGACCGGCATAGAAAAATATAAAGAGACGGCAAAACTCGCGTTCACACCGTTCCGATACTCGATAGAGGAGAATGGCGTCGTCGACAGAATCGCAGGCCGGTCAATTTTTTTTGAAGAGTATGTTACAGATCCGCCTTCTCACGTGCTCAATGGACACATTTTCGCCCTTTTGGGCGTTTATGATTACTGGCGTTTTTTCAACGACAATGATGCGGCGAGATTATGGCAACAAGGAACGAATACCATTCGGCAGCACTGGTCGCGATGGGATTGTGGTTACTGGACCTGGTACGATTTATACCCGGTCAGACGCCTGGCATCCCGAATGTATCATCGCCTGCATATTCGCCTGATCAACAAGATATCCGAGCTGAATGAAGATACGGAATTATCCAATGTCGCCGGACGCTGGCATCATATGTTGAACCACCCGGTTTGTGTGGCGAAATGGCTTGTGTCAAAGTCTGTTGAAAAAATTAGAATTTCTCTGCTAAAATGAAGAAAAAAACACTACTTATTATTGCTTATTATTTCCCGCCTGTCGGCATGAGCGGTACGCAACGCGTAGCCAAGTTTGCCAAATATCTTCCGGAAAACGGATGGCAGGCTGTTGTTCTTACCGTCAAACCTATTTTATATTTCAGTCATGATAAATCGTTGTTGCAGGATATCGGTGATACTCCGGTCATCAGAACCGAATCCCTTGATCCTCAGAGAATATTGTATCGGTTTGGAAACCGAAAGAAGCCGGCTGCTGCCGGCCGGTCTACGGGATTGATGACCTTGAACAAATTATTATCCTTTTTTTGTCTGCCTGATCTGAAGCGCCTGTGGCATTTTCATGCCAAGCGAGCCGCACGCAAACTGCACAAACAGTACTGTTTTGATGCTATTTTTTCGACGTCGCCGCCCCATTCCGTACATTTATTGGCGAGGCACATTTCCAGAAAATACCAAATACCCTGGATTGCAGATTTCCGCGACAGCTGGGCGGGTGGTGTGGTGGTTCATGAGCCGACGTTGCTTCACCGGTATATGAATAAGAGGTTTCAGCGCAGCGTTGTTAAACGGGCGGATGCCATTGTCGGGGTAACAATGGGCATTGTCGATCAACTTTTATTGGATAATGAGAAAAAATATTATTATATTCCCAATGGTTTTGACCCCGATGATTTTCCGGCAGCGAACCGCAGAGCGATGCGACAATTTGTGTTTTGTCACTGCGGCTCTGTTACCCAATTTAGTCATCCCGGACCTCTGCTCGAGGCAATCCAGCTCCTGCTCAAACGAAAACCCGATTTGAAAACAAATCTTTTGTTTCAGTTTGTCGGTTATGATGCGCTGGGAAATTTTCGCGATATGGTTCGGCAATTCGGACTGGATCAGGTGGTTCAGGTAATATCCTACAAGAGCCACCGGCAGGCGCTTCAACATGTGGTGGATGCAGATGCACTTGTTTTGATTGCCTGCGGTCGCAAGGAGGATCGTTTTATTCCGGGAAAAACATACGAGTATATCGGGGCACAAAAAAATATATTGGCCATTACGGATGTGGCTGAAATCAGACAACTCTTGTCGGCGATACCCGGAACAACCCGGGTCGCCTATGGAGATACGGAAAAAATAGCAGAAACAATAGAGCTTATCTTAACTAAATTCAAAGACTCACATTTTGAACCCATAATCGATCTTTCGCTTTATAACCGGCGCCATCAAACCGTAAAACTGGCAGCCGTGCTCGACAGCGTGATCAGGTAAAACGGAAAGGTAATGGTCGCTTTTATGATGCAGAGCAGTTTGTGCAGATTTTTTTTAATCGGGTTGTTTTTTTCTCTTTCTGACTTGACGCCGGCTCAGGATTATAGCTGGCCAACAGACGCCAGCCGTGGCCTTACATCCACCTTTGCAGAATCCCGTCCGGGCCGTTTTCATGCCGGAATCGATATTAAAACCTGGGGCCGGGAAGGCTATAAGGTGTTTGCCATACGCCCGGGACGAATTTCACGTATTCGTGTTTCTCCCTATGGATATGGCCGGGCGCTTTATCTGACTCTCGATACGGGAGAAGTTGTCGTTTATGGCCATTTGAAAGCGTTTAGCGATGAAATAGAACAATACGTCTGGCAACAACAACAAAAAGAGGGCAAATATGCCGTGCAGCTGTGGCCTTCTGCCGACCGCTTTGTGGT
>CAZMUU010000202.1:965-6572 GCA_964569215.1 uncultured Cytophagia bacterium | reverse complement strand
GAATGGCAGACACCATATGAACGTTCAGGTGGCCTTGAAACAGCTTCGCTGCAAGAGACATATGCGTACTTTGAACGCCTGGCAAAGGTCTCGCCGTATGCCACTGTGACGACATTGGGCAACAGCGCGGAAAACCGGGAGATTCAGACGGTTATTATCTCCCGGGACGGCTATTTTACGCCCGGTCAAGCAAAAAAAAGCGGCAAACCGGTGGTGCTACTGAATTGTTGTATCCATCCCGGTGAATCCGCCGGCAAAGATGCGGTTATGTTGTTGGCGAGAGAGTTGGTTATCTCCAATGCCTATCCGCAAATACTGGATAGTTTAATCATAGCGATCATCCCGATCATGAATCCTGACGGGCATGCGAGATCGAATCCGTATAACCGCATTAATCAGAAGGGTCCGAAATCTGCAGGCTGGCGGGTTACTGCTGATCGATTGAATCTAAACCGGGATTTTATGAAAGCAGATGCTCTGGAGATGAGAGCATTCTTGCACTGGTATAGCAAGTGGCAACCTCATGTTTTTTATGACCTGCATACCACAAATGGTCAGGATTTCCAGTATGTGATTACCTATAAAGTCGACACCCATCCCTTATATGGCGGTCCTCTTTCTCGATGGGTTAAAGAGAAGTTTTTACCCCATGTTTTACAGCAAAGCGAGGACGAGGGGCTGCTTATCGGACCGTATGCCGGCCCGTTGGATCCCTTGCACCCGGAAAAAGGCCTTATGGGGGGTGTCTGGAGACCGATGTTATCCAACTATTATGCGACATTGTGCAATTCCATCGGTTTTCTCGTCGAAGCACATAGCCTGAAAAGCTATGAAGAACGCGTCCAGGGGACCTATGATGTGTTGCGTATCGGTTTGAATTACCTCGCCGAACATTCCGGTCAATTAATTCAAGCTGTTGAACAGACCAGAATGTGGTCTGCCGGCTTTGGAGCTGTTGATGAGGATTCAAACGTATTTGATATCGAGTTTAATACCCGTACCGACACGGGTGATACGATTATTTTTCGCGGTTATGAAATGGAAACCGTCAAGGGAAGCGTTTCCGGTCGAACCTATATTAAATACAGCGACAGTAAAAGAGATGTTGCTTCTGTTTTATTTGATGATATTCGGGTAAAGACCGCGATCACAGCTCCGCGGGGATATTTGATACCGGTGGCCTGGAAAGAGATCGCTGATCGGCTCGATTTTCATGGTATCAGCTACCGAAAACTGAAAACCCCTGTTCGGGATGTGTTTGAATGTTACCGTCTGGATGATGTTAAATTTGCCGGCCGTTCCTATGAGGGGCGGCAGCGGGTTTCCTATACGGTTAAGCCATTTACAGATACCCTGACTTTCAGGGCCGGCTCTTTTTATATTCCGCTGGGCGATGAAAAAAGCAGATTGATTATGCATTTACTGGAACCCTATGCTCCTGATGCATTGGTTCATTGGGGATTTATGAATACCATATTTGAACAAAAGGAGTACTTTGAAACTTATGCCATGGAGCCCGTTGCTAAGAAAATGATGCAGGATGATCCGCAGCTCCGGGCCCGTTTTGAGCAAAAATTGGAAACAGATCAGGAATTTGCTGAAAATGGGCGGCAACGTCTCTATTTTTTCTACAGAAACAGTCCCTATTATGACCGGGAACTCGATGTTTATCCGGTGGCAAGGGTAACCCGTCGAATAGATGAATCTAGTTTTGAATAAACTGTAAGGAGAATTGTGTTGTATTTTGCAGATGACAAGCGCGTGGTAATGACTCTTGATGCCGGCGGCACAAACTTTGTTTTTTCGGCGATTCAGGGCAACAAAGAAATTGTCGAACCGGTGACCTTGCCTTCTCATTCCGATGACCTGGACAAGTGTTTACAAATTCTTATCGATGGGTTTGACCGGATCAGACAATCCTTTAGACAGGATCCGGTGGCGATCAGCTTTGCTTTTCCGGGACCAGCGGATTACAAGAACGGGATTATCGGAGATTTGCCCAATTTACCGGCATTCCGCGGGGGAGTTGCTCTGGGTCCGATGCTGGAAGATATTTATAAGATGCCGGTTTTTATCAATAACGACGGCAATCTGTTTGGTTTGGGCGAGTCTGTGGCCGGTTTGTTACCGCACGTTAACAAGCTTTTACAAAAAGAACAAAAACAGTTTAAAAATCTGATCGGCGTAACGCTGGGTACGGGGTTCGGCGGCAGTGTTATTCTGGATGGAAAAATGCTGGTAGGAGACAACTCATCCGCTGCTGAAATTTGGCTGCTTTGCAATAAAAAATACAGCGACTCTTTTATCGAGGAAAGCGTCAGTATCCGTGCCATAAAACGCGTTTATGCCGAGCAGATCGGAATGGATATGAACAACACTCCTGAACCGAGGGATATTTATAAGATCGGTAAAGGAGAAAAACCAGGCCATCAACAAGCTGCCATTTACGCTTTTAAGGAATTCGGTGAATTATTGGGAGATGCGCTGGCCAATATTGTAACCATCATAGATGGTATTGTGGTTATTGGTGGGGGGTTGGCCGGTGCTGCTGATCTTTTTTTGCCGTTTGTGGTGGAGGCGATGAACAAACCGATGAAACGGCTCGGCGACGGAGAGGTTCCTCGTCTGGAAATGGCTTGTTTCAATTTGGAGGATGACCAACAGCGTAACGACTTTGTCCATGCTTTTACCAAAACGATTCAGGTCCCCCGTAGTGAGAAAACAGTTGAATATGATCTTAATCCCCGTATTGGCGTGGGGCTTTCACGATTGGGCACCAGCCGTGCAGTTGCGGTTGGGGCATACAGTTATGCCTTGACCCGGCTGGATTCATAGTGGTCAAGTTATCAAAGTGCCCATAACTCGCAGTTGGTTGAAATTTACAGCAATCTATGGGCATTTTTTATTCATATCTCAAAGCAATGATCGGGTTCAGCAATGAGGCTTTACGGGCCGGCCAGAGCCCGAAGAAGAGCCCTATTGCAGAGGCGAAGCCGAAACTCAGTAAAACGGAATAGAAAGAGATCATGGTATTCCATTGTGCCAGGGTGGCGAGCAACCAGGAGAGCACCATGCCGAGCAGAATCCCGACAATCCCTCCAATCAGACTGATGGTTAGAGATTCGATCAGGAACTGCAGCATAATATCCTTCCTTCTTGCACCGATGGCTTTACGCACACCGATCTCCCGGGTCCGTTCGGTAACAGAAACCAGCATAATATTCATAATGCCGATCCCTCCTACAAGCAACGAAACGCCGGCGATTGAAGCCAGCAAAAAACCAAATGTTTTATTTGTTTCCTGATAGGTGCTGATCAGGTCACTTTGATTACGGATATTGAAATCATTATCCTGTTCCCGTCGTAACCGATGCTGCCGGCGCAGGATTTTTTCGACCTGTATAAAGGTCTCGTCGATCAAGTGATCCGATGCCACCTGAATCGTAATTCCGGATAAATAATCCACACCGAAAAGACGATTTTGAGCGGTGGTAATGGGAACCAGTATTTGGTCATCCATGTTTCTCCAGGAAACCTGTCCCTTTTGTTCCAGCAATCCGATAACGACAAAATTCTGCTGTTTAATTTTGATGACTTTACCGATAGGGGATTCCTCGCTGAATAAATTTTGACGGATTTCCGTACCTATAACCGCGACCCGGTCGTTATTGATGACCTCTTCGTCGTTAAAGTAACGCCCTTCCTGGACGGCAAAATTTCGTGCTTGTTCATATTGCGGAACCGTTCCGACAATTTCACAATTCCAGTTCTCGCTGCCGTATTCGACCTGTGCCCGGCTATCGTATTCCGGAATAATATAGGTTGCTGAGGAGCAGTACCTGTTCAATGCCTTGACATCTTCATTTTTCAGGGTTTGGCGACTTCCGGCACCAAAGTGTATCCGGCCATGCCGGCTGGAGCCCGGCCGGATATAAAGAAGGTTTGATCCCAGGGCTTCAAGGCGGCTTTCTACCGCTTTTTGCGCTCCTGCTCCCAATCCCACCATGGTAATCACAGCGGCAACCCCGATAATAATGCCGAGCATGGTAAGCAAGGCACGCATTTTGTTGGCCACCAGAGAAGTGAAGGCAATGTGAATATTTTCATTGATTTCGTAAAATAGTTTAAATTTCAGGTTCATTTCGTTATCCAAAGATCAGTTATTGTTGCTGCGCAAGCCGCTGCGCATATTCTGGTATCTTTTCATCCGTTCGCGGAATTGTTCGCTGGACATTTTTGCACGCGAGAAAAACGTAAAAGCCACCTCATCCTCGGGATTGAGTCCATTAATAATTTCAGTAAAATCCAGACTTCTGACACCGGTTTGGATGGAAACTGCTTTTAATCCGTTCCCCTCTTTAATCAGCACGCCTTGATGAATCTTCATCAGATCGCGGTTCATGTTTTGCAGGTCTTTTCCGGCTTTTTGATTCTTTTCGATTTTTGCGCTCATCTCTTCTATACGCATCAATTCGCTGACCATTTCCCGACCACTCATAATCGCTTCATTGGGCACCATGAGAATATCCCGTCTGTCGGCGACGAGAATGGTGACGGATGCGTTCATACCAGCTTTGAGTTTTTCATCCGGATTGTCAACCTGGATGGTTACCTCAAAACTGGTGACATTTTGTTCCACCTTTGCCTGGGCCGCAATACGAATGACCTTGCCCATGAAAACCTTCTCGGGAAAAGCGTCCGCGATAACCTGAGCAGGCATACCGGGTTTAATTTTACCGATATCGATTTCATCAACATCGGCTTTAACGTAAACGCTGTTCATATTTGCAATGGTGGCAATTAGCGTTCCCCCGGTTACCGAGGAAATGCCGGACGAGATAATTTGTCCTTCTTCCACCGTCTTGGTAAGTATGATACCGTTTATCGGTGATCGCACAATCGTATCTTTCAGTCGAATATCATTGTTGTCGACACTAATTTTTGCCCGCACCAGTTGGGCTTCTGCCTCAACCAAAGATAGCTGGGCATTGTCGAAATCGGCTGCGGAGATTAATCCCTTTTCGTAAAGTTCTTTTTTCCGGTTAAAATCGCTCTTCTTTTGGGTGACATTCGCCTCAGCAACCTCGAGATCGGCGATGGCTTGTTCATAGGCATTACGCGTATCCCGTTGATCCAGGCGGGCAATAAGCTGTCCGGTTTTGACGTGATCCGATTCCTCTATTGGAAGGTTATCGATCAAACCGCTGGCTTTGGATTTTATCTCTATTTTGTTAATGGGATCAACGATTCCGGTTGCGGTTACCTCGACCCTGATATCGCCTTTTTGTACTTTTTCAAAATGAATGGAAAATGGTGATTCTTCCACCCGGGCCTGATTGGGACGGGTAAAAAACCAGGTGGTTATTGCCACCATAGCCAATGCTATGAAGGCGAGTATTTTTTTCATATTTTCATTGCTCCTTTTTGCTAGTCGTGCCGCTTTTCTTCCAGATAGGCATCGAATTTCTTTTGTTGTTCCGGGGTTAATATTTTCTTAAAGTTGGTTCTAAACTCTTTCTGGATAGCCTTGTATTCGGGACGGTGTTTTTTACGCAGGGCGGAATACTTTTGTTTAAGCTCATCGAGCAGATTGAGCAACACCTTTTC
>CAZMUU010000202.1:0-955 GCA_964569215.1 uncultured Cytophagia bacterium | reverse complement strand
CACCTTTTCCTGTTCAGCGGTTAGATCAAGATCTTTTTTGAATTTGGCCACCATATCTTCCCTGTTGTGGTAATGGTGGTCCGGCTTTTCAAAAAGATAGCCCAGCGCTATACCCAATACCGCGCCGATTAAAAAAACAGCGACCAGGCTGAGTATACCAAGCGTTTTAGAATTCATTCGAATGATCCTTTATAATATCATTGCTGTTGAGTGCGAAACGCAGAGCCTGGTCATTGTTTACCAGGGTGGTTTGTCTGTCGAGTTCATCGATAATAATCAAATTTTCGGTCGGTTCAGCCATTTTAGAGTCTGAATTTTTGAATATATCCGTTGTGGCGATAAAAATTAAAATCAGAGTGGCGATTACGAGCCCGGATTTTACCAGGGATTCAGGCAGGATAGCCATTTGTTTCCAGAGCGGAGGCCTTGTCCTCTTCAGAGCGCTGAAAACGCGAGGCGCAAAATAGGGTGATACCGGATAATCGAAACGACTCGCTTGTTTGAGATGCAAAAAGGCTTTAAAATGCTTTTGACAGGTGGAGCAGTGTTGCAGGTGGGTTTCCAAAGCCTTTTTTTCACCCTCGCTCAGATCATTATCCATATACCTGGAAACCATTTTTAAATAGTTGCATTTTTTCGGGGCTTTCATAAATCCTCCAGTTGATCGGATAACATTCCAGCCAGTTCTTTTCTTGCTCTGAATAACCTGGACTTGACCGTTCCCAAACGCCAATTTAATATTCGTGCAATCTCTTCATAAGGCAATCCTTCTATTTCCCGTAGAGTAAAAACCAGTCTCAGTGATTTGTCAAGTGTTTGCAGAGCATTAATAATTTGCTGTCGCGTTTCATTACGTTCGAGCTTTAAATCGGGTTGCATATCCGGATCATCGCTGTGTATATAATCTTCACTATCCGGAAAGAACGGGGAAATGATTTTGCGTACGCGTGCCTTG
>CAZMUU010000201.1:0-6572 GCA_964569215.1 uncultured Cytophagia bacterium | reverse complement strand
AACGGTAAACAGCACCTCTTCATCCTCAACGGGATTGCCAAAAATGTCACTTGCCTGAACACCACAATCGTCCTGTACCGGCATACCTACAATGCCCGTATAGAGTTCAGCAAGGGAAGCCCAGTGAATCGGCATATTTTCGGCAACTCCTGAAAAAATGACGGGTGAATTTTCCACCTCTGCACTCGCCTGAATTTTAAATGATCCGGTTCGGTTTTCAGGGATAAAATGGATTTTTGCAATGCCGTTTGAATCGGTAAGCACAGGAAGCGGTTTGTTAAAAGCTCCCTCACCTTCAAGGATGCTAAAATGCACGGCAATATTCTCAAGCGGAACTTGGTTGCTATCATAAATTCTCACCTTCAGAGGATTTGAAAGTGGATAATTCAAATAACCGCTTTGTTGATCTCCGTCGAGGTATTCCATATAGCCGGCTGTATAGTCTTTCATTATAAAGAGCTGGTCGGCTTGCAGAGAACGAAACGTTCTCACTGTGCCATCCGTCAACTCTATTTTCATATCACAGGAGGTGTTCTGCCCCAGACCGAAATGCAATGGTGTTTGATTTTGCGCCAAATAGCCAAACTGCGCCGTAGATTCCTGATAACCCAGAAGGTAATCGGGATCATCTAAAAATCCCGCCTGATAAACACTAACCCGGCTACCCAGTCCGCCATAATCACCTTTTGCTCCCTCACAAAGTATCTCGATGTAATGATTGTTATTTACAATATCATTTCGCAATAGATAACTCCTGCTTTCTCTACAGGCAATGTAAATATCCAGATCACCATCTGCATCGAAATCCGCATAGGCAGCAGAGCGGCTATCCGAACCGGGGACTTCGACACCGGATAAAAACGTCAAATCAAACTGGCCTGTTCCGTCGTTAAGATAGAGACGCGGACGCACACCCGGTTCTTTCTCATCATTATGAAGCAATAGCATATCCAGATCAGCATCATTATCGATGTCGATCAGTAAAACATGAAAGCCACTGATGTAAATATGATATTCATCTGTCATATCTTCAAAATAGCCATTTCCCCGATTGATAAAAACACCCAGTTGGGGGAAATCGGCATGGGTAATCAAATAATTGACCACGAACAAATCCAGATCACCGTCATTATCAATGTCCGCAAAAGTGGCTCCGTGACTCCTACCCCCCAATGCAACACCTCTCTCTAAGGCCTCCTCTCTGAAATTACCGCTACCATCATTGATAAAGAGCCAGTTCGGTGCATCGGCATCACCTTCCTGACGACGGCACACATAAATATCGCTATCGCCATCATTATCGACATCTGCAGCGGTACATCCCAGCTGGCCGAATACATTCGGATTCTCATCAGGACCCTCGCATCCCCTGATCTCCCGATGAAAAGAACCATCCCCCTCATTGATGTACAATTCATTGGCCTGCCCCCAGTTCACCTGATAGAGATCCAGATCGCCGTCTCCTTCAACATCGAGAAAGAGCGCACTTTTTGTATTTGTCGAATTTGACACCAAGCCCAAAGAGTCGCTTGCAAGGCGATAGGGACCGGATTTCTGTTTTAAAAAGAGTCTGTTTGTTGCTTTAAAATTCAGGTTATTCGCACTGAACTGAGCGCAAAAAAGATCGAGATCGCCATCATTGTCGACATCAGCATTCATAATACTGGATGTAATACCCCGATGATCAAGGCCGTAATTCGTGCCTTTCTCCGCAAAATCAAGAGGACTCTGTTGCTCATAGAGCAACACAGTTGTCAGGTGAGAGGTGCTGGCGTTTCCGACAAAGAAATCACAGAGTCCGTCGTGATTGACATCGGCAATAGAAACCGAAGAGCCATAACCATTCTCTCCCAAGCCCTTTGTATGAGAGCTCTCTGTGATATTGCTAAAAGCTGGACCGGTTATATTTGAATAGATTTTCAAGTTTGAATAAATCGGTCCGGGTTGTGCTCTGTAATAATACTCATCATCCTTTCCGATAAATATATAGCGAAAAGGCTCTATCTGACCCTCAAAATGAAAGGTGGCCTGAAGTACATCGTCAAGATAAAGATGAATGCGGGATCTTGTCCATACAACTCTGAATTGATAGGTATGATTTTTATTCCAATACTGGATTTTTTTAATCCGGGTTTCCTCTCTCGACCAACGACCATGGGGGTGTGCGAGAAATTTATAATGCGTCGCTCCGTCAGCCGGCCCTGTGTAGCCCTTCCCGGTACGAATGCTGAACCAGGCCATATCCGGATAAAGCTCACCGCTGTCATTTTGTCCATATCGCCGCGAATACATGTTGATGATCTGTTGCTTTCGAATGACATTCTGACTGGCCGGATCAAAATTGGTCACATCGATGACCATCATGCCTTCATATGGAAGTCCTTCCGTCGGCAGGGTAATCAGCAACTGACTGTATTCATTATTCGCTTGCCAACCCTGACCACTCAGAAAGGTTCCACCGTTGTTTTGCATTTCAGGAAACACACTATTGTCGGGATGATCCAGAGGATGAAAGTATAAAAGTTCGGAGAGCTCTTGCTGCGGATAGGCAGCTGAGAGAGACAAGGCGATACAAAGAGAGACGATCAAATTTTTCATTTGCGCATTCCTTTAGCGTCGGTAGGTTGATTTTAGGGGTAATCCGAAAAAACATTGCCCGGTTGCGGGGGGTGAATGCAAAAGCCGTGGGCAGGTCAAAATCTAACCCTTTGATAAACAATACCCCCAAACAATCGAATTTGCGCAAGAAAATTACGGTTATCTCATCAGGGTCGCTTTGGTAATGTCATGAAAAGCCGGTGAATCCAGCCGAATAAAATAAATTCCGCTGGGCTGAGGGACATTTTGGTCATTCCGTCCATCCCAAACAGACTGATGCCGTCCTTTTGGTTTGTGTCCATTTTCGAGCACTTTGACAATCTCCCCCCGGAGGTTATAGATATACAGCGATAATTGGCTTTCTTCAGCGAGCGTATACTCGATGATTGTAGAGGTATTGAATGGATTGGGATAGGTCGGCAAAAGCATTGAGGAATAAGGGGATTTTTTATCATCAAGATCTGTCATTTTACGCCCATAGATTTCCAAATCAGAATAAATGGGTCCCGGCTGGGCGCCATATCCCCATATGAGGTTGTCGGTTCCGAGAAAAATATATTTAAAGGGTACGGTTTGACCTTCGAATTTCAAATTCGCATATTCTACATCATCCATGTAGCATAAAATTCTTTGACGATTCCATGAAATTTTAAACTCATACTCATGATTGAGGTTCCATTTATGAGCGGCATCAAAACAGCGAACCTCAAGGCGCGTATCGAGTCCACGCGGCGCTGCCAAAAATTTAAAATAAGCCAGACTGTCATTTTTTAGCCACAAGTATCTGTTTCCCGTTCTAACATTGCACCAGGAACCATTCGTATAAAAAATAGACTTGTCACCGCACTCACATGAGTACAGATTTATGATTTGTTGTTTGCCCCGTTCATTTTGTCTTTCGGGATCAAAATTCCTGGCGCGAACAATAAAAGTTCCCTCATAAGGTAAAGCGTTTTGTAATTCGATAAACAACTGGCTTTTTACGCTTGTGGCTTGCCATCCCTCTCCCTTGATGAATGTTCCCCCTGTGTTGGTCATGGAGCAAAGCTCCGATTCAAGCAAATGATCAAGTTTGGCACTAAAAATAAGTTGCTCTCCATCTCTTTGTGCAAAAGTAATCGTTGAGAATAGTAAGCAAAACAAGATGATGCTTTTTCGTCGTCGCAAGGCAGGTTCCTTTATAATAGTAAAACAAATATTTGAAATACCGGATAATTGTTAATCGAACGCCAGACACAACTCATAAATAAAGGGTTGTTGATCGGCAGGTCGGAAAAAATTCAAAAAAAGCTAATTGACAAACAAATCGACGTGGGTAAATTTATCCACATCTACGAGTCCTTTATCGGTCAACTTTAATTTTGGAATGACAGGCAACGCCATAAAGGATAACGTCATTAGCGCATCGTCAAGTTTGATGCCCAATCGCCTGGCGGCTTGATTGAGCTCACTAACTTTTGTGCTGACAAATTCAAGCGGTTTATCCGAGAGCAGGCCGGCGATAGGCAGGGCAAGCGAATCCAGAACGCGATCCTGATCAACAACAACAATACCACCCCCCATTTTGTTGATGGTAATAACCGCTCGCTGAATATCCCGATCATCAACACCCAACACGATAATATTATGACTGTCATGACCGATTGAAGTAGCAATCGCACCCCGTTCTATACCAAAGCCTTTGACCAATCCTTTGCCAATATTACCGGTGGCGCGATGACGTTCCACGACAAACAACTTGGCAATATCATTTTGAATGTCGGCACTGACATAACCATTTTCGATTTTGCAGGGCAATTCAAGATAGTCAGTTGTGATTTGTTGCGGAACAATACTGATGACGCGACAGGTTTTACCACGTGCCTTGATTCTGAATTCATCGCCCTCCAACCATTTAATATTCACCGAACTGCGAAGAGGAGTGGGAGTATTTTGGGGGACATCATAAACAGGAACGCCATCAACAGCAACCAGCCGTCCGCTTTTGTAGACGCGCTTGATATTAAAAGACTCGAAAGAATCAAATACAACCAGATCTGCCAATTTCCCGGGTGCAATCGCACCCAGCTTACGCAAACAAAAATATTCAGCAATGTTGAGAGTTGCCAGACGAATGGCAACAAAAGGATCCAGATCATTCTGAATCGCTGTTTTGATTAAAAAATTTATATGTCCTTCCTGTAAAATATCATTGGGGTGACGGTCGTCAGTACAAAACATACAGCGTCGTTCGTTCTCTGTCGTTACCAGGGGCAATAAATCGAGCAGATTCCGTGTTGCCGAGCCTTCACGAATCATGATATACATGCCCCGTTCCAATTTTTCCTTTGCTTCCTCCGCGGTAACGCATTCATGGTCTGATTCAACTCCGGCTGCAATATATGCATTCAAATCTTTACCGTTCAGACCGGGAGCATGACCGTCAATCCGTTTGCCATGAACGATCTTGACTTTGTCAAGCATATCGGGATTCATATTGAGGATACCTGGGTAATTCATCACTTCTGCCAATCCCAAAACATGAGGCTCCCGAAGAAAGGGAAAAATATCAAATGCCCGCAATTCTGATCCGGCGGTCTCCAGAGGGCTTGAAGGGACACAAGAGGAAAGCATAAAGAATACATTCAAAGGATTATACTTGCTCGACTCCATCATATAACGAATACCTTCATAGCCCAGCACATTGGCGATTTCATGAGGATCGGTAATAACAGAAGTCGTGCCCAGGGGAACGACCGCACGGGCAAATTGCGGCACCTCAACCATGGAGCTCTCAATGTGGACATGAGCATCGAGAAAGCCGGGTGCCACATAGAGTCCGGTCAAGTCGATCTCTTTTCTGCTTTTATAACCTTTACCCAATGCCACAATAGTATCTTTGTGAATCACAATATCAGTCTTCATTATAGAAGAATTGTACACATTGATCACTTGAGCATTGCGGAGAACAAGGTCGGCCTTTTCGATTCCACGTGCAATTTTTATATCATTTTCAATCATGCGTTCCCATCGATTTATTATAAAGTTTAACAAATGTTTTTAAAAAGAGTTCCAGTTGCGCAACGGCAAGATTTGCCCGTTCAGTAACTTCTCGATGGGTCAATATAGAATCCGTCAAGCCCGTGCTTGGATTTGTAATCAGGGAAATCCCAAGCACTCTTAAATGTCTCTGAGCCGCGACAATGACCTCAGGAACGGTCGACATTGAAACCGCATCAACCCCTAACATCTTCAACATTCTCACCTCCGAAGCGGTCTCATAATTCGGCCCGCTTACCCAGCAAAAAATGCCTTGCCTAAAGTCGACGTTTACAAGCTTTCCGCTCTTTAAAGCGAGGCTTATCAATTCCTGATCATATGGTTCGCTCATATCGGGAAACCGGGGACCGAGCTGGTTTTTCCCATCACCGATAAGCGGATTGTTAAAGGCGAAATTTATATGATCCTTAATGATCATCAGATCTCCCGGCTTAAACTCGGGATTAACACCCCCGCTCGCCGTCGTTAATATCAGTGTTTTGATTCCCATACCGGCTAAAAGATGAATGGGATAGGTAATGGCCGACAAGGGATATCCTTCATAATAATGTGTTCGTCCCTGAACAAACAAACAGAGCATCTCATCTATTCTGCTAAAAACCCACTTGCCTTTATGACCCGGAACCGAAGATCGTGGATAATAGGGAATTTCACTTGTCGGAATGACATGCAGCTTCGGAAAGGCAGACACCACCCCACCCAATCCTGAACCCAGAACAACAGCAATCCCGGGCGTTTCTGAATAAAAGGGAGAAAGAAATGTCAATGAGGAAGATATTTTGCTTTTTAAATCGACCATCCAGTCCTATAAATACTATTTTTTTAAAATACTATAAATAGAAAAAAATTGCAAGACCGTTTTGAAAGGACTAGAAAAATTTACAACGATTTGAAAAACGCTTTAAAATTCATTCACCAGGCGAATATGCAATTTC
>CAZMUU010000200.1:0-6574 GCA_964569215.1 uncultured Cytophagia bacterium | reverse complement strand
CCTCCAGCCTCGGCGGATATCCGGCGTCTTTGTATCTGACCCGGTCTCAGATAGAAGCGAACTTTGTACAGCGCAATGTTCCCAATAGCGTCAATAGTTCCATGATACTGGATGGTTCTATTCAGCCACAGGATATAGGTTTTTCTCTCGGAAAAGGGACGATAACGGCGGTTAACACCGACTTTGGTCTCACGGGCGGCGGTACGGATGGTCAGGTAACCGTAAAACTGGCCTCTGAATTTTATACCGGTAGTGCTTTTGATGATCGATTTATCAAGCGCCAGGACACCAAAACGATCACATCCAATATGATTGCAGATGAACAAATTACCACGGTGCATATTAAAAATGGCAGCATCCAGGAAACCGACCTGGCTTTTCCGGCCGGGAAAATGTCCGAAATTCAAACCGGAACCGGTCTATCCGGCGGAGGGAATTTCGGTGTCGTTACGATTTCATTGCATCCCAATTATCAGAACGGATCCGCTTATGATGAGCGTTTTGTCAATATTGGTGAGGGAACCAGCGTTACCGGTTTTATGATCAAGGATGAGTCCATTACCGGTGCGGATATTCAGGATGGCAGTATTGGACCCGGCGATCTTTCCGCTCAAGTTGGGGATGTGACTGCAGTCTATACGGGAACCGGGCTAACCGGTGGTAGCAACCAGGGCGATATTACGCTGCAACTCGCCCCCGGCTATATAGATGGATCTGTTTTTGATAGTCGTTTTGTCGGCAAGAATCAGGTCGGAGTGGTAACTTCGACAATGATCGAAAACGGAACCATTCAACCCATGGATCTGGCATTTCCGGCTGGTGATATAACCTCCATCAGCACTCAAAACGGTATCAAGGGCGGCAGCCTTTCCGGTGATGTGCTGATTCAGCTTGACGATGTATATGCAAATGGCTCCGCCTATGATCCCCGGTTCGTAAATGAAAATCAACTTTCTTCGATCAATTCCAATATGATAACAGACAGGACTATTTTGTCAGCTGACCTCGCGGATGCCGTTATTGCGGAACGTCACTTTCCAACAACCTTGCAGATTACCCGCGGAATTATTTCCAATCCTGTCTTTTCGGTCCGAAACAGTTCTATGGCCACCAACTCTGTCGCTGTCAATGGCGACGGACATATTGGCGTCCGTGGCGGAGGAACTGTTGGAGTTAAGGGTGAGGGAAGTTTATACGGAGTACACGCAAAATCCGATTACACCACCGGTACAGCGTTATTTGTTGAAGGTAAGGCTCACTGTACAACAGGGGGCTGGGCCGATGTTGCAGAGTATGTGTATGGAACAGAAGGACTTGAGAGCGCTGATGTGGTAATCATCGATCCGGATGGCAGGAACCGCGTTAAACCGTGCGAGAAACTGAACGACAACCGTGTCGCCGGCATTGTCTCAACCAACCCAACCATAATGGTCGGTCATTTGGTCGATCATGTCGACGGTTATCCCTTGGCGCTCAATGGCATCGTTCCCTGCAAAGTGACCGCCGAAAAGTTCAGTATCCGACCCGGTGACCTTTTGACAACCTCGGATATCAGCGGCCATGCTATTAAGGCGGTTGATCCAAAACCGGGAACCATCATCGGAAAAGCCATGGAGCCGCTCGAAAGCGGAAGGGGTGTGATTAATGTTCTGGTAAACCTGCAGTAAGAGAGGGGTCTGTTATGTTCAACGGCGCTATGGTGAAACGAATTTTATTGTTGGGATTACTGCTTATTTCCGCTTCCGGTTTCGGACAAAATCTGCAATTGACCAGAGAACTGTTTTTGTCCGCAGCGGGCCCTGGTGAAAATTCCATTATCCGTTTACAGAGTCAATTCGGTATCACCCACTTTGGTGCCATGAAGAGTCGTCACTTTATCATCGGCCCGACCATTGTGGTTAAATTGGATAGCGGAGCGGTTTCTTTACCAACTTCTTTCCAGTTGTTGCAGAATTTCCCGAATCCTTTCAATTCGAGCACATTTATTGAATTTTGGATTGCAAAAGCGGGTTTTGTCAAGCTTCACGTTTACTCGGTTTTGGGGCGACACAGGGCTACGCTGGTCTCGAAATATCTATCAACCGGTAAATACCGAATACAATATAACGGCACAGACGATTCCGGAGAACCGTTATCGAGCGGTGTTTATTTTTGCAAGTTGGACGCTGATAATCTGAACAAAACCATAAAACTGATTATCGTGCGATAATACCTGGGAAAGACGTTTATCTGCTAAACATTTAAAGAACAAGTGTATGGTTTTTACCAGGTAACGCACTGAAGAACGGTAAGCAAAGGATAACCATTGATTATAGAGACAATTCCTGTCGGAATTCTGGGTGTAAATTGTTATTTAGCCGTGTGTGAACAAACGAAAAAGGGAATGATTGTCGATCCGGGTGATCAGGAAGACGTTATTCTGCGCTATATCGATGAGGAGATCGACATAGAGTACATTGTTTTAACTCACGCCCATGTTGATCATCTGGCGGCAACGGCTCCGCTTCAATCAAAAGTGGGTGGATTGATTTGTCTACATTCCGCTGATAGCTTTTTGCTCGAAAACGCTGATGCTCAGGCAGAGCTTTTTCAACTTCGCCGTCCGGACAGCTTGCACATCGACATTGATTTAAAAGAACAACATGCACTGAAAATCGGGCATCATGATTTTCAGATTCTGGAGACTCCCGGTCATTCTCCAGGGGGCATATGTTTGTACAATAAATCGAGTAAAACCTGTTTTGTCGGTGACACTCTCTTTTACGAGTCGATTGGTAGATCGGATTTACCCGGCGGGGATCACAATCTACTTGTCGATTCAATCAAGACTAAAATTTACACATTACCCGATACTACCATTCTTTATCCCGGTCATGGTCCCAAAACCGGTGTCGAACATGAAAAGAGTATGAATCCCTTCACAAACCAGCCGTGATAGCGCTGAACGGCTGGTTTATGGCTACATTTGATCATGAGCAACACCCCTCTCTTTTCAGCCTTGTTCCCGAACATCGGTTGATCCTATCCGGAGCGGTGTTAATCATATCCAATGATCGGATGAGAATAACTATGTTATTATTTTTATCGGTTTGATAAAAATAATAAATTCAATCCCCTTGCTTTCCTAAATATTTGAGATTTGCTTTCATATTAATTTCTTGCAAGTTATGCAAAAAATTTCTATACTGGAATGCTATAGAAAAAAATCTATCGATAGGAGGCGATATGTCCGAGAACGATCAGGAATATCCCAAAGTGGTTATCAGGGAAGATGAATGCAAAGGGTGCGGTCTTTGTATTATTTCATGTCCTGTAAATGTATTGTTTGAGCAAAAGCATCTGAATCGCCAGGGATTTCATCCCGCCGGCTACAAGGGACAAGGGTGTACAGGCTGCACGTTTTGTTTTTATCAGTGTCCGGAACCAGGTGCGATTACGGTATATAAAAAAGGTTATGTTGAAGAGGAGGTATCTTGACACATGGCTAAACAACTCATTAAAGGCAATGAAGCTGTTGTTAAAGGAGCCATTTTAGCGGGATGTCGTTTCTTTTTTGGGTATCCCATTACCCCGGCTTCCGAGATCGCAGAAGCAGCAGCCTTTTACATGCCCAAGGTCGGTGGTACGTTTTTGCAGGCAGAGAGTGAGGTTGCGTCTATAAATATGGTATATGGCGCTGCTTCCGGTGGTGTACGGGTCATGACGGCTTCGTCAAGCCCCGGTATCAGTTTAAAACTGGAAGGGATTTCCTATTGTGCAGGTTCAGAATTGCCCATGGTCCTGGTCGATATTATGCGAGGCGGTCCCGGACTGGGAAACATTGCTCCGGCTCAGGCGGATTATAATCAAATCATAAAAGGAGGCGGCCATGGCAATTACAAAATGCCTGTCCTTGCCCCCAATAGCGCCCAGGAAATGTGCGATCTGACCATGCAGGCATTTGAGCTTGCGGATCAGTATTTAAATCCCGCCGTGGTCCTCGCTGATGGCTTTATCGGACAGATGATGGAGCCAGTCGAGTTTCCTCAGGCCGTGGATAAAATACCGGATAAAGATTGGGCGATCCATACCGATTTCAAGGATGAGAGCCGGCTGATCAGTTCTATCGATCTCGAGCCGGAAATGCTGGAAAAGCACAATCTTAAATTACAGAAGAAATATAGAGAGATTGAAGCAAACCACGTCCAATATGAGGATTATAAAATCGATGATGCCCAAATCATTCTCATTGGCTATGGGGTGGTTTCACGGGTTCTGTATTCCGCTGTTGATTCCTTGCGTCAGGATGGTATCAAGGCGGGCTTGATACGTCCTGTTTCTTTGTGGCCGTTTCCAAAACAACATATCGCGGATTTGGCTTTAAAGAGTGATGCATTTCTTGTGGTTGAACTTTCCAACGGCCAAATGGTCGATGACGTCCGTCTCGCCGTCAATGGAGTGAGGCCGGTTCATTTTTATAACCGAATGGGGGGGATGATCCCTTCCCCGGAAGAAATCTGTCAACAGGTCAAAAAACTATAAAGGCAATGAATATGGCTAAAGTATTGCAAAAAGCGAATAGTTTTTATGATATTTATGAACGTAAATCTGGTACGAATAAAGATATTACCCATTATTGTCCCGGATGCGGGCACGGAGTTTTGCATAAATTAATCGCTGAAGCTATTGATGATTTTGATATCCGAGAGCGAACGATTCTGATTAGTCCGGTTGGATGCAGCGTCTTTGCTTATTATTATTTTCGGGTTGGCAATATTCAGGCTGCACACGGACGGGCCCCGGCGGTTGCCACTGGTATCAAACGCGCCATGCCGCATAGTATTGTGATCAGTTACCAGGGAGATGGTGACCTCGCTGCTATCGGCGGTAACAATATTATGCAGGCTGCCAATCGCGGTGAGAAGATCACCGTTTTTTTCGTCAACAATGCGATTTATGGCATGACCGGAGGCCAGATGGCGCCGACCACAATAGTTGGTCAAAAAACCACCACCAGTCCCTATGGCAGAAAACCGGAGAATGAAGGATACCCGATTCGAATGTGTGAACTGATTTCCACACTAGAGGCTCCTTTGTATGTTGAACGCGTCGCTCTCGGTGATCCCAAGCATACCAATAAAGTCAGGCGCGCTGTACGCAGAGGACTCAAAAATCAGATTGAAAATAAAGGATTTTCCTTTGTTGAGGTGCTGTCGGTTTGTCCGTCCGGTTGGAAAATGACATCGGAACAAGCGAAAAATTGGTTGCAGGAAGAAATGGTCAAATATTTTCCGCTCGGTGTTTATAAAGACGAGTCACCAAACGTCGAGACAACCGAGGCCAAACCGCACCGCTTTACAATCGACAACATAAATGAAAACCTCTCCATTCCGACTAGAGAGAGTGCTTCTGATAAAGTTGAAAAAAGGCCGCAGGAACAATATCGTAATCCAAAACTCATCATTGCCGGATTTGGTGGTCAGGGTGTCTTAATGCTTGGTTTGGGTCTGGCACAAGCGGGAATGGAAGCTGGTTATCAGGTTTCGTGGATCCCTTCCTATGGCCCGGAAATGCGCGGCGGTACCGCCAATTGTCATGTTAATCTTTCAACGGAAAGAATAGGATCACCAACAGTTTCACAACCCTCTCTGCTCATTGCAATGAATGCGCCTTCTTTGGATAAATTTGAGAAACAGGTTGTGAAAAACGGTATGATCCTTTACAATTCGTCCATGATCGATAAAAAGCCGGCACGCAGTGATATCGAAAGCGTCGGTATCCCTGCTACCGAAATTGCCGACGAGTTGGGAAATACCCGTGTCGCCAATATGGTGGTGCTCGGTGCTTATATCGGATTAACCGGAATCCTGGACAAAAAGACTCTATTTCAGGCATTGCCGAAATTTATTAAACGAAATGCCATGATCCCTTTGAACGAAAAGGCGATCGAAAGAGGCATTGAATTTGTACAAAAATAAACCTTGATGGGCTACCTATTGATTTAAACAATCCCCGCCTGAATGTTTGGGCGGGGATTTGATTATAATGAATAAAGAAAAATTCGAAAAATATCTGGATTATAAAATATTACCCTCCGTCCAAAAACCCGGACGGTATGTGGGTAATGAAGTTAATATGATCCGTAAAGATCCGGACAATGTTGATTTGCGCATCGCTCTGGCCTTTCCCGATGTTTATGAAGTGGGAATGTCCTACATGGGGTTTTCTATTCTCTATCATCTATCGAACCGCGAATCCTATATCTATGCAGAACGCGTTTATGCGCCATGGATGGATATGGAAGATGCTCTTCGCCGTTATGATCTGCCGTTATACACACTGGAGACCTACTCACCCCTTGCTGAAATGGATATCGTCGGTTTTACCCTGCAGTACGAGCTTCACTATACGACCATCCTCAATATGCTCGATATGTCCGGGATACCTATATTCTCGAAAGATAGAAATGGTTTGCCTCTCATCATCGGCGGTGGTCCCTGTGTTTATAATCCCGAGCCGGTAGCAGCCTTTTTTGATCTTTTTTTAATCGGTGATGCCGAAGAAAATCTGATAAAAGTGATGAAACGTATACGCC
>CAZMUU010000199.1:4338-6725 GCA_964569215.1 uncultured Cytophagia bacterium | reverse complement strand
ATAAAAGCAGGAAGAAAAATTTTAGTGGAGAAGGAAGAACCATGAAAAAACGGACCTTATTGATCATTGAAAAAGGAGCGGTTATTCAGAAAGCAGTCGAAAACATTTTTACGGAAAAGGAGCTTGAACTCATCTCACTCGCCGATTTTTCCAAAGGAATCGAATTACTGCAAGAAACCAGGGTTATAGATGCTGCTATACTGGATTACGAATTTTTAAAAACCGATATAGATGAGATTATCAAAAGCATTAAAATGCTAAAGGAGGATATCTTTCTGTTGCTGGTCGGCAAAGCAGATACCGATGAACTCGTACACTGTGTAAAGCTGGGCGTTGATGATTTTATTGAAAAACCGGTGCAAAACATTCCCCTTTTCAGAAAGACTCTCGAGTCGCATTTTGATCAAATCAACCAGACGCGCTCGGCATCTTCTCAGGCGGATATCGACCGGATATCTAGATCCTCCCACTCACTTGTCGGTAAAAGCAAAAAAATGTACGAATTAAAGAAAATGATCTATAAAGTGGGTCCTCTGGATTCAACCATACTCGTCACCGGGGAAACCGGAACCGGAAAAGAAATTGTCGCCAGAATGATACATCAGGCCAGTCCGAAAAAATATTATAACTTTGTCGCCGTTCATTGTGGCGGTATTCCGGATACGCTTTTGGAATCCAATCTGTTCGGTCATGAGAAAGGCTCCTTTACCGGTGCTTATCGAACCCATAAAGGATATTTTGAAAGCGCCGACAAGGGTACCATTTTTTTGGATGAAATCGGCGACACCACCTCCTCTTTTCAGATAAAACTTTTGAGGGTTTTGCAGGAAAAAGAATTCAGAAGAATCGGCGGCACAGAACTGCTCACGTCCAATGCAAGAGTGATTGCCGCCAGCAACAGGGACCTAAAAAGACTGGTAAAAAAAGGAGAGTTTCGCGAGGACCTTTATTACCGGCTGAATGTCATATCCCTTCACATTACACCGCTCAGGGAAAGAAGAGAAGACATCCCCCTTCTTATCCGCTATTTTGTAAATATTTATTCAAAGAAACACAACCATCTCGGCGTTTATTTAAAACCGGAAACCATCGATATACTGCTGAGACAAAAATGGACAGGCAATGTTCGTGAACTGGAAAACGTTATCGAACGTCTCGTCGCCCTTTCAGACAGCGACTGGATATCTCCATCCGAACTCAATGAAGAATATCTCAATGCCCCCAAATCCGATCTGCTGGAGGATGCGCCCCAATTGCTTCCCTATTCTGAAGCAAAAAATCTTTTTGAAAAGGAATATGTAAAAAAACTTTTGGCCCGGGCCGATGGCAATATTTCACAGGCAGCCAAGCTGGCAGAAATGCCGAGGCAGAACCTGCATCTCAAAATTAAAAAACACGGCCTCAATGCCAAAAACATTCGCAAGAGATTAAAAGAAAGCTCGACATCCGACGTAGAAAATGAGTAAAGTTAAAATCTTCAACTCTGTTTTATATAGCGGTCCGCAAGCATGACAATAACGCGCCGGACAACGGGTTCCAGATGGGTTTGCATCATTTCGAGGTCATTTATATCCGTCACCAGCTCTACCCATTTTTTGGGTTTGGATAACGTTTCATAAATTTTGCGAGTACGCTCAAAAGCAGCGACGTTCTCTGTGGACGCAATAACCACCACCGGGATGCTCAATTGAGAAAAGCCGGTGGTATCAGTAAAAACGGGGTTGATCAATACCAAAGCGTTGAGCATGGAATCGTTGGCTGCCATTCTCAGCAGTGCTTGCGCACATTCTCCATACCCAACCAAAGCATAACCGGGTATTGAATCAGGGTTCCGGTCTGCTCCCAACAAAATTTTTCTGTCAATTGAATCCAAAGCAGCAGGATCACAGACCAGGATGCGGTAATCCAATACGGCGATTTTTCTCGCTGTCTCATGCCATAAAGAATCATCCTCCGGATTACAGGTTGTCAAAACGATGGTATTGCAGGCAGGGGCGGCTTTTGATTTATAAATTTTTACCGATCCGTTTAGCACCCGGTTGTCGCTCTCGATTCGGGGCTCGCTACAGGCACCGAAGAATAGAGCTGTCAAGATCACAAAAATAACTGGTTTCATATTCATCTCAACTTTGCCAAAAAAAAGTGGCTTTTAGGACAAGAGTTCTGTTGCTTGTTTCATCCCCGGCCGGGCCAAAGGAACGGTTCTCATTGTAAACAACATAGAGATCGCTGCCCGGCCTATAGATCCAGCGAAAAAGCAAATTCCCCAAACCCAACACATTGCCGTTATTGGCCTTGCGGTCACTGTTGTATTGGAGAAAGGCTTTGGCATACATTCGGGTTGAAAAAAAATAGAACACCCTGAATCCCAGAGTGCCGGCTTGAAA
>CAZMUU010000199.1:0-4328 GCA_964569215.1 uncultured Cytophagia bacterium | reverse complement strand
TCCACGTCCATTCTGGTATTGTGTAAACGGCGCAGGGTTATTCCCGGTCTCAGGCTTAAATAGTGTCCGGTATAATAATCTCCATAACTGACATAGAAATCGCCGGAAAGCTCGGAACTGTCATTGGTTCTAAAATAGATATCCCCCTGGTAGCTGGAATAGACATTCGAAGGAATCAAAAAACCGGGCCGAACCTCCCAATTTTCATCCAGATTTTCCCGCTTCCATTCTCCCCCGATCATCAACCTGGAGCTGTTCTCAAAAAGCATCGTGAACGAAGCATCCATTTCGCTTTCCAGCATTTCATTCCGGTGGTCAGCCATATAATCACAGCGCAGGCGATAATATAATTTACGCACCGCCGGCCAGTTCGAGGGACGGGGCGTATAAAACAAACGCGATCTAATCGTGCGAATATCCGTTCTGCGGATAAATCCCATTTCCGGGTTAAAATTTTCCTGAATGTCGAGATAAGAGAACCTCCCCTGCCACAAATCGGTAATATAATTGACCTTGAAATTACCGGCCAAACTGTTTTCAGAGGTCAAACCCGGTTCAAAGGTGGCGGCGGCAGCGCCGGAGAGAGAGAAATAATCGCCGAACGGAAGATGTAAATTCAACCCGCCGGAGCGGTTGTAACCACAGCAATCGGTGTTCTCTATATTCAATGCCATGAGACCGATATTCCCCCGCTTGAACAAATCGCGCTAAACCGTCAGGGCGGTATAATTCACCGCCGGGTATTCAACATCTTCCTCGTGATCGACAACGCGTTCGGTTTGGATGTTCAATACGCCGAACTGAAAACGGCCATTTTTTCCAAGAATGCGCCCGCCTCCTGCTATCGGTTGCCGCATGCCATCGACCAGACCGATGCGGCGACTGTAAAACAGATCGATTTCATCGTTAAAGCGAAACACTTCATCCCCTTCGAGAAAAAAATCGCGCTTTTCAGGATAATAGAGCGAAAAGCGGCTCAGATTGATGCGCGCCCGATCCGCTTCCACCTGGGCAAAGTCGGTGTTGAGCGTAAAATGGGCAACGACATTGGAGGTCAAAGCCGTCCGTATATCAAGGCCGATATCCATTACCGTGCGATAGCCCCCCGTCTCTGTTTTATTCCGCTGCGTACCGGCGGAAAAATAGGGCAAAAACTCCAGATTCGACTGTTTATGGGTACAATTCAGGCCGGTTAACTTTCCGGCCAGAGACAAGCGGAACAATCCCATGCCGCCGATGTCCAGAGGTACCAATTGCCAGTATGCGGTTTCATTTTTACGGCGGATGCTGCGGGCGAAATTGATACCCCAAACACAACTGTCATTAACGGCATAACGCAGCATTTTCCACGGAATCGCAATCTCGGCAAACCAACCCTCTTCATCAATTCGGGTGGCGCAATCCCACAGACCATCCCAGTCCGGATTGTACTCCTGACCCTCATCAGCCAGCGTGGCATCGCGCTTATTGCCGAATGGATTGATGACGAAATAATATCCGTTTCTTTGATCGTGAAACGTATCCAGCACAAATTCAAAATTATCATCAAATTCAATATTAGGATCGCGACGGTTTTCAGATGCGATAATTTTTCCCGGATGTCGATAAATACAGTTTACGCCGTTATAAATATATCTCTCATTTTGCAACACCGCAACACTGGTCTTTTCCGAAACCGGAACCCCTTCATGAGGTTCCCGTTGTTTAAAATTTCTCTGAAAAACCGCCTGCTGCCACGCTTTTTCATCTAAAAAGCCATCTACCCTGATTTTTTCATCTACGGAACCGGCCTCTATTGTACGGATATCGATCCCAAAAGCCGAAACCATAAAGCCGAAGAACAAACAGAAAAGTATTACTTTTTTCATGTCACCGATTATGAATTAGTGTTCAATTTGGTAAAGAATTAATTATATCATTTTTATCGGAGAAAATCAATAAAGAAAAATATCTACTTGAAAAAACAGATATGAATATTTATATTCGCAATACATTCCAAAGCATCGAGCGAACCGGATGACAACAAGGCGGTCCAGTGTACATTTTTCATCAAAGCTGAAATGCAAAAACAGACTATATTGACAACTCTTCAGGCGGGATAATGGTTCCGCAAAGAATCGTGAAATCGTATAAGGTATAATCAGACGCTAACAAGCAGGGAGAATTATGCAACCAACAAAAACCAAACTTCCGGATAATGCCTACCGCCCGCTGGAAAAAGGGGAAACCTACAAACCTGTGGTGCCGGTCGACAAACCGTTACCCGAAGTGACGGCCTATTCGCTTATGTGGGGACTCTTTTATGCGGCCATTTTTAGCGCTGCGGCTGCTTATCTGGGCTTAAAAATCGGACAGGTGTTCGAAGCCGCGATTCCGATTGCCATTCTGGCTGTGGGAACATCGGTTTTTACCAAACGCAAAAATGCGCTCTCGGAAAACGTCATTATTCAATCCATCGGTGCCGCCTCAGGGGTGATCGTCGCCGGGGCTATCTTCACCATTCCGGCTCTCTACATCCTGGAACTGGATGCCGCCTTTTTTCAGATATTTCTGGCATCGCTCTTCGGCGGATTCCTCGGCATTCTCTTTCTCATCCCGTTTCGAAAATACTTTGTCCAGGAGATGCATGGTCACTTTCCCTTTCCCGAGGCCACCGCTACCACAGAAGTCCTGGTAGCCGGAGAATCCGGAGGAGAACAGGCAAAGATTCTGCTCAAAGCCATGATCGTCGGCGGCCTCTATAATTTCTTTATGGGTACATTTCAGTGGTGGAGCGAGGTATTCGAATCGAGAGCAATTCCCATCCTGAAAAAAGTGGCCGAAGATGCCAAGCTCGTCTTTCATCTCAATGTCGACGCCGCCATTATCGGACTCGGTTATATCGTCGGCCTGAAATATTCCGCCATTATTGCCGCCGGTTCATTCATGTCCTGGTTTGTCTTCATCCCGATCATCTACTTTTTTGGCCAACATCTGGATATGGTGGTGGGCAGTACCGCTTCCCAGCTTATCGCCAACATGAGCGCAGAAGAGATTTTCGGATCCTATGTGCGCCATATCGGTATCGGTGGTATTGCCTGTGCAGGTATCATCGGTATTATTAAAAGTTCAAAAATCATTTCCGGAGCAATCAAGCTTGCCGGCAAGGAAATACTGAGCGGTGGTAAAAAGCTCGGCGGCGAGGATATTCGCACGCAACGCGATATGTCGATGGGGCTGATCGGCGGACTGATCCTCTTAACGCTGGTCGCCATCTTTGTCTTTTTCCAGCTCGGCGTCGTTCATAATCTCTGGCATGCCGTAGCGGGACTGCTCATCGTCCTTGTCGTTTCATTTCTGTTCACCACCGTCGCTGCAAGGGCGATTGCCATTGTGGGTACCAATCCGGTCTCCGGTATGACCCTGATGACCCTGATTCTCTCCTCTCTCATTCTGGTCAATGTCGGCCTTTCCGGTGAGCAGGGCATGATATCGGCACTCATCATCGGTGGCGTCGTCTGTACCGCCCTCTCTATGGCGGGCGGCTTTATCACCGACCTCAAAATAGGCTACTGGCTCGGTACCACCCCCCTGACCCAACAGAAATACAAATTTCTCGGCACGCTGGTCGCCGCCGCCTCGGTCGGTCTGGTCATCATGATGCTCAACGAAACACACGGCTTTGTCGGTGAAGATGCGCTTGTAGCGCCCCAGGCCAATGCCATGGCAGCCGTTATCAAACCGCTCATGTCGCAGCAACCCGCACCCTGGATGCTCTATCTCGCCGGCGCTATTTTTGCCCTGATTCTGGAAATGATCGGCATTCCACCGCTGGCCTTTGCCCTCGGGCTTTACCTGCCCCTGGAGCTCAACACTCCCCTGCTGGTCGGCGGCATTATTGCCCATCTGGTCGCAAAAAGCACTGCCGATGCAGCAAAAAGCAAAAAACGCAAAGAACGCGGAACCTTGATCGCTTCCGGATTTATCGCCGGTGGCGCTATTATGGGCGTGGTCTCCGCCTTTTTCAAATTCGTTCATCTGGAAGAGGTCTCTTTTATCAAACCCATCATTCTTTCACAATGGGCGGATACCCACGGCGCTGAATTGCTGGCCCTGGCCCTGTTTACCGGCCTGGCACTTTATCTCTATTACGACGCCAAACGCGATGCCTGAAAATGAATCTCTGTTTCTATATTACAGGTCACGGCTATGGACATGCGGTGCGCTGTATCGAAATCATGCGCTCCCTCTTTCAAATCTACCCGTCAACCCACATTCGGGTTCGAACGGCAGCGCCGCAGTGGCTCTTTTCACCGCTTTACCAGCAGCGCTTTCAGTACGATTACGCC
>CAZMUU010000198.1:0-6754 GCA_964569215.1 uncultured Cytophagia bacterium | reverse complement strand
GTCCGATACCAGGTTCATCTATTCTTGCCGTTCTACCATTGCCGAATAATCCTTTACCAATCAAGTCCATCAACCAAAAAAGGGGAGGTACCATGAAAAGACGAAAGAGTTATGCACCGCTACATGTTTACTGTGTGATTGTTCTTTTTTGGACTTCTTTTTGTTTTGCTCAATCAGACGGCTGGCCTCTAATCAATTTTGATATGGGAAGGACCTCATGTGTGTCCGGGGAGAATATTCTTTATCCACCCCTGCAAAATACTTGTAAATTCAAATCAACTTCCGGAGCTATGTCTAATTTTACAATCTACGGTGATCTGTTATGCCTGTCCGTTAACGGTAGTCCCAATAGTGTGGAAGCCATTGACATGAAAAGCGGTGATTCATTATGGACATTTAAAGTACCGGGAACTGGTGGATCGATGAGTTTTGCCTGTGCTCAGAATGATTCCTTTGTCTTTGCGGGTGGTCAGCACGGAAACGGCCTTTATGCCCTGGACCGGAAAACCGGAGAGGTTAAATGGGAAAATTTGCTTGGATCACTCTTTACACGCAATGTGATATTGGATGGAGAGTATATCTATGTTTTTGGTGTCGACAGCCTTTATTGCCTTCATGTCGCGAATGGAGTTGCTCTCTGGGCCAGGGCACCGGGTGTTCAGGCCACTCCCGCTGTAGATGATAAATATGTCTATGCGCTCGGCAAAAACAAGATTCGTATCTTTAGCAAATTAACCGGAGAGCTCGTTTGGGAAAAGGCAAACTCTCACCGTTTTTCTCCTCCGATATCTGTTGATGACCGCTGCTTTTATACGACATCCAACGATACAGTTTTTGCCTTTGACAGCGAGAGCCGAACAATCAAATGGTTTTATCATGCCTCAGGGGCAACCATTCAGGTCCATAGCACGAATATATTCGCCTTGTCGGACAGTGTGTTTTGTTTTGCAATACGGGATAATGGAGAGGGTAATGGTCAGCTTGTCGCACTTGATAAAAGCACCGGGGATTTTTTATGGCAACATACATTTGCCGGTGTGTCTGTTTATACACCGGTGATTGCAAATGATGTGGTTTATGTGATTCCTCTGTCGGAAAAGAGTGTTTATGGATTTGATCTCAATAGCGGAGAAGAGGTATTCTATGATTCGGGTTCGTACAGATACCAGCCAGCGGTAGTTGATCATAAACTCTTTGTAAGCTCATCATACTCGGTATGGGTGTTTGAGAATGCTGAAACAGCAGTCCATGAGACGGCTGCCGGCAGTCCGGGGAAATTTAATCTTGATCAAAATTATCCGAATCCTTTTAATCCCGAAACGACGATTTCTTTTACGCTGTCGACTGCAGAATTCGTCAGGTTGACCGTTTATGATGTTCTGGGCAGAGAACTGCAATGTCTTGTCAACGAAAGAATGTCACCGGGGCAACACCAGATTCAGTTCAATGCCGATAATTTGCCGGGTGGGTTGTACTTTTATCGACTCGATGCCGGTTCTTTTAGCTGTACCAAAAAGCTTTTATTGATCAGATAGTATTTTATACTCATGAAATCACATGCGTCGCACCATTTCGAATGAAGGTGCGGCGCATGAGCACTGGATAGAACGGAAGAAATTTTATACTTTTGGTCGCACCTTAAATCACGTGCCTCGCACTGCTGCTCTACTCTCCGGGACTGACGGCGGCGGCTCAGGCAACGAACAACCTGACCTCGCCGAATTCCATGTTGAGGCGATGTTTGTTGGAATAGGCGCCTCCCTCTATGGGGCGCATCGGCTTTGGCAGCGACAGGGTGCGTTCGCCGGATGGCGAGGAAGCGACGATCATGGCGGCATCCTGAATGGCCCGAACGTTATCGGCTTTGCTGCTCCATAAAGAAACCTCCGTTTGCTGTGCTAACCATCGCAGTATCTCCACCGGCAGGGGAGCCGTACCGACATAGACTGAGGTCCAGCCATCCATCTCTTTGCGGGCAAAGGCCGGGCTATCATTATCCATCCAGCGACCTAAAATCTCGGCATCCTCATCGGTGACACTGAACCGCGGCCATGCCTGACGCCAAAGACCAAAAGGATGCTCAGACTGTTGATTGTTGTTTTTGATTTTACTGTTGATCATCATCGGACCACTGGCTTGTTCTCTGAACGCAAAGCCGGTCAGCCGTTGCATTTGCTCCTTGTTTATTTTTTCAGGACTTATCAGTCCCGGAGCATAAAACCACACAACCGTGGTGCCGCTATTGTGCAGGATCGATCGGGTATAGTCTACCTCCTTTTTGTCCATATAAAAACAATTGAACATGAATATCAATTTGTAATTCTTCGGATCCGGCCTGGTGAGGTCAAAACGGTAGATAAAATCCATCGGTGAACCGATGCGGTGTAATGCCCGTGCCTGTGAATTGATGAACCAGTGGTTGAAAAAATCGCAATAGCCGATGCCGTATCCTTCCCAGGGTTCACCGGCGAGCCAGTGCTCGGTGGCGCAAAAGGATTTGGCATCATAGACCGCAAGCATATCGGCAACCGGCGAGGTATTCAAAACAGTTCTGATTTTACAGTTATCGGCAAATGTTTTCATGACATCGATGAGGGGTTTTCCCCTGAACCACCCCTGTTCAGATCCGTAGCGGGGGCCAAAATCGTACAACCAGCCGCCGACACCACAGGCAAAGACCTGTCCCAGATCGCGCCTGAGAATGTTCTGGCTGCCCTTAACCGTATCGCTGCCGGGACCACCGACGCCGTGATATTTGTCTGCCTGATAAGTGCTGGGATCGATTTCGGAAATATATAGTTTGTTGTGGCGCCTGACCGATTCCGGCGGTATGCGAAAGCCGCCGTCACCGCCGACACCGCGGGCGCGGCCGAGCCGGTTGCCGGCATCATCGACCATGCCGCTCTTTTGATTCTCATCTCCCTTGAAATTATTGCCCTGATAGGTATAGGGCGACATGAGTACGTCGATATCCGGACTTTTTATGATTCGTTCAGCGGCCAAATAACCGCCTTCCTGAATGCGGACCTGTTCGAGGATATAGCCGTAATAGACACCGCTGAGCACCTCACCGGCGGTTTCCTCTCTGATCACTTTTGCCAGATAGAGAATAGCATCAGCAACGGTATTGTGAAAGGCTTGATAAAAATCGATGACCTTTCGTTCCTCTTGCGGATCCCGGAAGAGTCCATAGGTGGTTTGCGTTCTTTCTTTCACTGAAGGAAGGTAACCGCAAACGCGCTTCATAGGAGTGCTGTAATCGGGCAGAAATGCAGCGCCGTAATAGTTCCATTCTCCGGTTCTACCGAGGGTGAAATGATAGCCGATGATCCGGCTCTTCAATGGCGAGTTTTGAATATGACGGATATAGTTGCGCAGCATTTCGCCGGTATCGCGTCGCCATGATTCCGAGGCAAGAGAGGCTTCCCAGACTTCACGGCCTGAGCCCATATAGTGTCCGCCCTCTGAAAGCTTTAGATCTTTGATGATATTGTGACGCTTGTCCGGCGGCGGAAAACCATATTTGATCATCTCATCGGGGTGACTCTCCTTCCACCAGTTGGGCGTATTTAACTGCAGGCGCGGAAAAAAATAAGCGTTGGGATTGCGTCTTAGCACCCGTCCCATGAATCCATCCTGTATGCTCCAGTCATACTGATCCGGTCCTTTCCAACCGCTTCTCATGCCCAGTATGGTATTATAATAGTGAATTCCCGCCCTGGTATAATTATCCAGGGTCGGTAGCAGGGTTGTGCTGAGCGCGAGCAGAGGATAAATCCTTTTTCCATTGACATAGAGACGCGGGCCGCCATCTTTAACGATAATTTGTGCTTTTGCCGCCGGCTCTTGTTTTAATTTTTCAATGGCGTCGAATGCGTCCCGATCTGAAATTCGTTCCATCTGCTGGTCGCTTCTCAGGGTTGTCCAGGGCGCAATAGCGACCATGCTGCCAGCCGTCGCGATCCGTTTTAAAGCATCTCTTCTCTGCATAAGATATCCTTTACTTTAATGTTGATATTTAGTTTTTTCTTTCGTCTGCACTATTATTTTATAAAATGAGATTCGCTCTCTTGTTTTTAACGAATTGAACTCTTGTTTTAGCCTACGAAATTTTTGATAGAAATACAATAGTCGTTTCCATTTTTAAACCTTGCGGTTTATTATATTTGCACCCTATAGCTTTTAATGCATTGGTTATTTATTTTTTTGTTAATGATTAACACTTTTGATACGATCCCGAAAAACATTACAGCACCTCTGCTCTATGATTTCCTTATGAAAGGTGATTCTCCGCACTGAAACAAGCTTTATCATAGAAAAGTTTTTACAACAGCAAAAAAAGCTGGTATTTTTCGTTGTGGAATGCCTATATTTAGCCAGAATTCAATAGTGAACATCAGAGTTTGATATGAAATCCTCATTTGTCAAATCCTTTTTGTTAAATATCATCTTACCGACGGTTTTGACCATCATGCTTTTTGTGGTGGCCATGTTTTTTATTATCATCCCCGCTTCGGAAAAGCATCTGCTCGATCGCAAACGGGAGATGATTCGCGAATTGACCAATACCGCCTGGACACTGCTGGAAAGCTACCACGCCAGGGTAAAAGCCGGTGAGCTTGGCTTGAATGAGGCAAAGGAAAAAGCGGCTGCCTCTGTCCGTTCGCTTCGATATGGCGATGAAAACAAGGATTACTTTTGGATCACCGACATGCAACCGCGTATGATCGTTCATCCCTATCGCAGCGACCTGGAAGGTCAGGACCTCTCCGATTTTGTCGATTCGCACGGGAAAAAGCTTTTCGTCGAATTTGTGCAAGTCGTACACAAACAGGGTTCCGGCTATGTCGATTACATGTGGCAATGGAAAGATGATTCCAGCCGTGTTGTGCCCAAACTCTCCTATGTTCGCGGCTTTGATCCCTGGAACTGGATTGTCGGTACCGGGATTTATATCGAGGATGTACGGGCGGAAATTTCGCGTATCACCAAGCGGCTGATCAATACCTCCCTGGCAATCAGCATTATTTTGGCTTTGATCCTCTTTTATATCGCCCGGCAGACCTATAACATCGAAAAGGAAAAGGCACAGGCGGAAAAGGAGCTGGCTGAATCACGGGAGAAATACAAAACACTGGTCGAGGCATCCACGGAAGGGGCGTTGATGATCCTCGATTCGAGGATTATCTTTGCCAATCAGATCATTCAGGAGATGCTCGGATTCAGCGAAGAAGAATTTACCCGTATGGATATCAATCAGCTCTTTAAAGAGGATACATTCGAGGACATGAACCATTCCCGATTTACTGATTTTCTCGATCGGGAAGAGATGCCGGCGCAGTTTGAAACCGATTTGCGACAAAAAGCGGGACAATCTGTAGAGGTTTTGGTCTCTGTCTCTCAGATACATATTTTTAACCGGACCGGCTTTATCGTTATCACCAGGGATATGAGAAGCATAAAACAGATACGGGAAGAGCTGGGTGAAAGCAGACAGAAATTTCAGATGCTGACCGATAATATCAATATCGGTGTCTTTCGCATTTTACTGGAAAAACCACCCCATTTTGTGCAATTGAATGATGCTGCGAAAAAAATACTGGGGTTAACGGAACAGAATCACGACCATTTGAATATTACCGATTTTTTTCGAGACAAGGAAGAAGCTGAACTATTTAGTCACTCTCTGATGAATGAGGGATCGGTCAACAAACGCATTATTCAGCTGAAACGCCGAGACGGCGGTAATTCCATTGTATCGGTTTCGGCTGTGATCTCCGGAGGTGAGGAAAAACACAAACGAACCATCGACGGTATTATAGAAGATATCTCCGAGCGTAAACGGTCTGAACAGGCAAGGGAAGAGATTATCTCCGAGCTGCAGACATCGCTGGTCTATCTCAATCAGCCGGTAAAACATTTTGCCCAAAAATGTCTTCGTCTCTCCTTCAACACGACCATAAAGGATGCCGTGCATCAGCTCGAACGTCAAAACCAGAATGCTGCTCTTGTGGTTGCCGCCTCGAATGAAAGTATCGGTATTGTGACGGCCGATGATCTGTGGAAACGCGTTGTTTTGGACGGCCGGGATTTGGCGCATCCCATTTATGAAATTATGACCGCTCCGCTTGTTACCCTGTCGGAAAATGCGCTTGTCTTCGAAGCCTTGCTGTTGATGCAGGAACGCCTTATCCGGCACTTGCCGCTGGTCGACGGTGATGGTAAAATCAATAATCTTATCAGCGATAAGGAAATTATCCAGCTGTTTCAATATTCAGCCGGCTTGCTGGTGCAGGAAATTAATCGGGCCGAATCCGTTGAGGAGCTTATCGACCGTTCCAAAACGCTGCCACAGCTGGTGAAATATCTTGTCGAAAGCGGGTCCCACGCTGCAAACGTAACCCGTATTATCAGCTCGGTGGCGGACTCGGTTGCCGACAAATTACTGCGTTTTGCGCTCGCGGAAATGGACGAACCTCCTGTGCCGTTTGCTTTTATGATTTTGGGCAGCCAGGGTCGTGAAGAACAAACACTGAAAACAGATCAGGATAACGTGCTGGTCTATCAGGATACAGAGCAGGATGTTCAAGGCTATTTTCTTGAATTGGCTCAGAAAGTTAACGGCTGGCTCGACCAGGCCGGTTATACGTTCTGCAATGGAGAGGTCATGGCCAAAAATCCGAAATGGTGTGTTTCTTTGAGCCAATGGAAAGGACATTTTGCCCACTGGATCAAAGAAGCAGAACCCCAGGAT
>CAZMUU010000197.1:5761-6776 GCA_964569215.1 uncultured Cytophagia bacterium | reverse complement strand
CGCCAGAGTACCATACAGGGCCCATTTAAACGGGAAGGTCCAAATCCAGATACTCAATAAAACGACAGAGATCCCGACAAGAGGTATAAGAATCCACCAGTTGAATTCTTTTGGTCTATTGGCCAATTCCATAATCGCTTTTCCACTCAATTAATGATTTATTCACTTGTTTTTTTGCCTGTCCAATACAACGCCCAATAAATTTGCATGAGCGGTTAGTAATTTTCTTTTCGCCATTTGCGCTTCTTCCCAGCGGGTCATGCCGGCCTGAACCACCATGACCGTTCCGTCAGCCAGTGCGGTAATACTGAGCGCTTCAGAGTGGCATAGTACGGGTGGAGCGCTAAATAGCACGTATCTGTAGCTTTTTTGTAACTCATTGATCAGACCAACAAAATCATCTGAAGATAAAAGTTCTGCCGCAGGGGTGTTGGCGGATCCGGCAGTCATGACATCCAGTTTTGAACCGGCAACCTTTTTAATCATCCGTCGCCATTGAAAATCCTGCTCCAGAATATCGCCCAACCCTTCGGTTACTTTCATATTCAAATAACTATGAACAGAGGGGTGGTGCATATTCGTATCGACAATCAATACTCGGGTCAGATTTTCCGTTTCCGTATTTTGAACATCATGTTTTTCGCTGAACTCCTGTTTGAATCCTTCCTTGAAAAAGGATTGATCGCTTTTTGCGGAAACAGATTTATCTTTGCCGATTGGAGTGACCGTTTTGGCTCTCTGAGAACGCATGCTTGCTCCTGACAATAAATAGCCGACATAAGCCGCAATCATGGCCGAACTTGTTGCGTCTGTCGGACTCGCAAATGCCAGTGTTCTTCGGCTCGATCGTCTTGAAGAGATTCGAATATATTCTTTCAGATCGTAAAAATCATTGACGATCTCTTCCGGCAAATCAAGATCCAGTTTTCCTTTTGCCAGTCCTTGAAGAGGTTGGGCCTGTTTTTGCTCCTTCTCCTCAAGTCGATTCAACTCATTATATAATACACTCATTTTT
>CAZMUU010000197.1:4871-5751 GCA_964569215.1 uncultured Cytophagia bacterium | reverse complement strand
GGTTAAGGACAGCTCGCCAATATCCAGCAACTCAAAATTTTCCACTTTCGACGTTGAAACTTTCTCCGCTTTGTCCTCATCAGATTCGGCGTCTTCCCGGTGGTCAGATCCCAAAGCCGGTTTTGCCGGTGTGATCTTACCCTCTTCTAATAATGATCTGATGCAGGAGGATTGGATCTGTGCCTCTTTGTTTTCGGCTCCGGTCATGAGGGCATTTTCGCAAATTTGATTAATAATTCTCGGAACACCATCGGAAAATTCGTAAATCAATTCCAGTGTCGCCTGAGAAAATATATTTTCCTTCTTGGCACCCGCTTTATTCAATCGAAACTGTATATATTCTCGCGTATCTTCCAGATTCATTCGATACAACCAGCTCTTGAACGATATTCTCTGTTTCAGTTGAAACAGATCCGGGTGATCAAGATGCACGTCTAATTGTGGCTGACCGGATAGGATTACCTGTAACAATTTCCGCCTCGACGTTTCGAGATTGGATAGCTGCCGAACCTGTTCAAGAACTTCGTGCTTGAGATTCTGAGCTTCATCGATCACCAAAAGCGTGTATTTGCCTTGTTCATATCTGTCAATAAGGAAAGCATAAAGCTCCATTAACAGGTCGCTTTGATCCTTGCCCTGTGGTGAAAAACCGAAATCCCTGCAGATATACTTTAACAGTTCACGTGCATCCAGGGTCGTGTTGAATACCCAGGCATACTGTATATTTGAACTGAATCCACTCAGTAAAGTACGGATAAGCGTACTTTTACCCAGGCCGGGCTCACCGATTATCGCATTGATTCCCCTTCTCTCGCTCACAGCCACCATCAATCTGTCCAGTGCCTGCTGATGCATTTTACTGCGATACAGATACTTGGGA
>CAZMUU010000197.1:4453-4861 GCA_964569215.1 uncultured Cytophagia bacterium | reverse complement strand
GATTGGTGGTTGTGGAAAAAGGTTCTTCCTCTAACCCATAAAATTTGGTATACATGACAGCCTCGCTATTCACTTTCCTCAACTCCTTCCATAAACAACTCTTCCACTGAACAGCCAAAAACTTCTGATGCTTTTCTTTTAAACTCCCAGGTTGCTTCTACCCGATTATTCTCAACCATCGATAAATAGGTTGCACTACACCCCAGAAGAAATGCCAACTCGTACTGTTTTAACCCAGATTCCCATCTTTTGACTTTTAATAGATTCTTCATTACATAACCTCCTTACATTTTATCGCTTATGATGCTCATTTTGAATCTGGTTTTTGTTTGCCCTGTCTTTGTTTTGGTTGCTCAACTTTCAGGGATTGAATATCCGAAATCGTCGCCAAAAGCGGCAGTCCTAAAC
>CAZMUU010000197.1:4135-4443 GCA_964569215.1 uncultured Cytophagia bacterium | reverse complement strand
TATTCAAAGAATGGTCAAAATACTCGACGAAAAACGAAAGTCCAAAAGCCACGACCAAAGCGACCAAAAATCCAAGAAGGATATAAAGAGGTCTGTTCGGTCTGACGGGAAATCGGGGTGTCACTGCAGACTCGATAACACGCGCTTTGATAGAGTACTCCTGTTTGTTGGCGGAAATCTTCGCCTCTTCACGTTGTCTCAGCAGCATGGAATGAACACTTTCCAAATCCGCAACACCCAGGGTAATTTTTCCCAATTCAAATTCTTTCTTGGCCAGGCTGTTGATGGATTAGGCACCCCCCAAAAAA
>CAZMUU010000197.1:0-4125 GCA_964569215.1 uncultured Cytophagia bacterium | reverse complement strand
GCAACCTGGTTACTACGTCTTAAAAGTGCCTGCTCATTAATTTGTAGCGTTTTCAAAGCAGCCATCTCGGAATCCAGTATCTCACGCGCTGCCTGTTTGTATTTCTTGCGCGTCTCTTCGATATCCGAGATAATCGCGACCATCTTGGGGTGTTTTTCGGTAAATTTTAGTGCAAGACGCTCCTTCTCCAGTTCGAGTTGCAACAGCGTTTTCTTCAAACTGTTGATATAATCAAATTTGCTGACATAGGCACTCGACTCGGTAGAGAGCAGGCTCGGATCATCTCCATTTTCCAGTTGTTCCTGAATGACTTTAACCTGAGCTTCCTTACTCATTCGATCCGATCGAATTTTTGTTAATTCGCGATCAAAACCAGCCAAAGAGGAAAGCAGAATCTTGCCCTGTTCACCGGGAGCAATCAGATCGCTCTTTTGCTGATACTCCATGCCTTTGGCTTTGATATCGTGAATTCGCTTCTTAATAGACTGAATTTGCATGTCGATAAAATCGAGTGCGCGTTCATCTCTGTTGAGCAAAGGTCGCTGTGCAATATATTGATTCACAACCTCATCAACGATCTTTTTGGTCCAGTTGGGGTTTCTATCCTCACAACTCACGATCAGAACGTTGGTATCTCTGTCTCGCTCGACATTGATCCTGTTTTTCAGATGAAGAACAGCGTTATCGAGTTCCGACGATAAAAGTTGCTCATCCTCTACCGGATAGTCCGGATTGCGTAACTTTAGCACCACGGGCTCCAGAACCGCTCGGGACCTGAATATGACCGTTTCAGAATTCAATTGGTCATAATAAGATCTGTCCTGTGTACGAACAAGATTTAATAAATGCGCCGTATCCAGATCGAGTAGATAGTTTACCATCACTTTTGCGGAAGAACGATATGTCGGTGGCATTAAAAATGTGACCAACACCACGCCAAGAAAAATGACAGCAAAAGTCAAGAAGATAGTGAATCGACGCTTGCGCACCACTTCAAAAAAACCTTGTGGTGACATTGGACTATCTGCTTTACTATACTGAATCATCTTGTTATCCTCATTTTAATTAAATTCATTGAATTATTAGTCATTCCAGCGATCCCAATACTTGTACTTTATCCAGAGATCAAGCGGAGGAACGGCATAATCATAGATTCGCTTGACAAATGCATCCAGGTTTGAAATGAATGTCCGCGGCACATAAATGATGTCATAAGCCTCCACCCGCATGTCGTTTCCTTCTTTTTTAGCAAGACTGGAGATGTTTAGATTGACGCGGGAAATTTCGGTATTTCTATTTTGATCTCCCCGAATCAATATGACACTGTTCATTTTGCCGCTGCGTTTGGCACCCCCTGCAGACGCTATCGCCCTCATAATCGACATCCCTTTGACCACTTCGTATTGACCGGGAATTTCCACTTCTCCCATCACATAACAGAAATTACCGCTAAATTCCCGTACAAACATCGTCACTTCGGGGTCTACAAGTATTTCCGCATACGCCGCCCTGACCATTTCAGTGATTTCAGCCGGCGATTTACCCACGACTTTAATTTCCCCGACATGTTGAAGCGTAATGATGCCATCAGGACGAACCCTGACTTTTTCGTTATATTCCGGATTTTTGAAAAACTTGAATTCCAAAACATCTCCACTGCCGATGACAAAGGTACCGGCCGGATGGTTACGGACGACCTCTTCAACCTGACTCACCAACGATTCAACATCTGCCATTTCTTCCGTCGTATCGCGCGATTTATCCTTGTCGGTTGTTTTTGACTGTTCAGCAACCTCACCAGCAGCTTTTTCCTCATCGAATGATTTCTTATCCGGCTCTGCCTGTACGGACTCGTTATCCGAATGTTCAGCAGATTGCACATGCGCTGCGGATGAACTTTCACCGTTACTTTCGGATTCCTCGCCTAAAAATTCAAGAATACTCTCTTCATCGCTTTGTTGTTCTTCGTTTTCGGAGAATTTAATAACCACCTTGTCGGCTTTATTATTATCCTCAACCCTGCTTGTCCTTGGTCGGATCGAACAGGAAGTGAACATGAAAAGCGCTATGAAAAGTAGAATGATCCAGCTGTTTTTGTTCTTCATCTTTAACCTCTCGGTCTTATTTCATTAACACCATTTTTTTGCTATCTTTGAAAGATTCGGTTTCAAGCACATACACATAGGTACCTGAGGGTACCCTGATACCATGATCATCCCTGCCGTTCCAGACGGCATCATAGTGACCGGCAAATTGAATTTCATCGACCAAACGACGGACCAGCTGACCACGAATATTATAGATCGACAAGTGAACCGGACCCTGATCTTTTATAGAATATCCAATTGTTGTGGTCGGATTGAACGGATTGGGATAATTTTGATCAAGTGCGAATTCTACCGGCAGTGTCTTGGTTTGCACCTCAACCGGACCGTGAAAGCTGATTAATCCATCGGTTCCCACATCTGCCAGCCAATAATAATAAATGGTATTCTCATCTATCTGCTCATCGTTGAAACGATACTCGTTTTTGACTTGCGAATTATATTGCCCTTGAATCATTTGATCGTTGAGCTGAGTTCGCTCTCCGTCAGGATGCGTACTCCGATAGAGATAAAAACCGGCATTATCCGTTTCACTTTCGGTCACCCACGCTAAGAGAACATAACCGTTCCGAGCTGTTGCCGTAAATGTGGCCAATTCTACCGGAAAAACGTAGGAAATAGACCACCTGGTAAAATCGTGCTGAGGAGGTAAAAGTGAATTACCAGAGTTGGTAATTGTGATCGGTTGCGAATCTCCATACCCTAAATCCGATTCTTCACCGGTAAACTCGGCATAATTCCAGGCCCTGAGATACACCGTTGTATCCGGTTGCAAAAGCGCATGAGAAAAAAGATCGGAAAATCTACCGGCAGCAGCTTCAAAAGGATAACCCGCTCCTACATAGGATGTACCCAAAAGCAGGTCATCGCCTGTGGTTTGTCCCTGGGGGGTAGGCGGATTGTGGATTCCATCCGGCCCAATATAGATCAACTGGAGTAAATCACCCCCCTGAGCATTTCCCTGCAAAGGATCGCCGTTAACATCCAGGACTCCCTCACTGCAAAAAGCCATCAATCCACCGGTATTTTGAGCAAAAATCAAATTATTACCCAAAACCATCATGAAAATTATTAAAATTGGCAGCCACAACACACGCTTGTTCATCGTAAACCTCCTTTATAGAAATCCTTTACTTTCAACTAGAAATTGGGATTGGGTACAGACCAATCATTGTTCTGATATTGATTCTGTCGTAACAATACATATCCAAAACCCGGCTTGAACTGAATCGTTGTCAAACCGGATCCATTCTGATTGTACCACTTGCCATCGAACTCCGTACCGGTATTGTCTACACACCATGCCATCTCGAATTGATTGAAATCCGGGTTCCAGCGCATAATCTTGTCGGCATCAATGCTGTTGGTGGCTCCTTTGACAACACCATCTTCGTACAATTCACTCTGATCCAGACTCTCAACCAGGGGAAACGGCCAACCAATAAAATTTGTCCCCTCTGTTAACGTGATCGTCCGCGAGGCCTCCTCGCTCACGATACCGGCAAAGGTAATCAATTCCTCTTCCTCGGGCTCATGGATAATCCAGAAGGAATGATCCGGAGAGAGCTCAATAGTCGACTCTTCACTGCCTGTCAGGTTCATCCATTTTCCTTCCAAAGGACCAGTCGTTCCTTCAACCAGCCAGGCAATATTATATCCGCTTCCCTTCCAGTAATAAACCTTATCAGCATCAAGAAAATTGGTTGCGCCATGGAGTTGAGCACCGAGAACCGCAGATATGGAAGGATTATCGGGGATCAAAGGTATGGATACCATATTGGTACCACCGGCAATTCTACTGGTAAAGACACCCACGCGTTTTGAACGAAAAATCTCTTCTCCGCCGGAGAGTGCCTTAATAAGGTAATATCTGCCCTGTCCGGCTACTTCGCTATAGCTGTTATCGGTATAGCTGAGCTGAGTAATAGTGGCAACCGGCTGGCCGGGCGTGAAATAGGGTTCTGCGCACTGGAAAACCTGATAAGAATCCGCCCCGTTGACCTCGTCCCAGGTAATGGCA
>CAZMUU010000196.1:0-6840 GCA_964569215.1 uncultured Cytophagia bacterium | reverse complement strand
TATAGCTTTTTTTATTTTAAAATTCAAAGCTATTTATAATATAGCAAGCTCGGCGTTTTAATAACATCCAAACTGTGCGTAAAAACGTTTCCCGTTGTGGTATTATAATTTATAGTTTTTCTTCGCCAGGTTATAGGCCAGATCGGGAGCGATCTGTTCCGCCTCATCCAGATCGAGTACGCCCTCCGCCACCAGCTCGGCCAAATAACGGCAATCGATCCGCCGGGCCAGGTCGTGACGCACCGGTATGGACGGAAAGGCGCGGGTATCATCGATAAAGCCGACAGTGTTGTAAAAGCCGGCCGTTTCGGTGACCATACGGCGAAACCGCAGCATCCCTTCACGGCTGTCATTGAACCACCAGGCCGGTCCGAGCTTCATAGCCGGATAATGCCCGGCAAGAGGCGCCAATTCACGCGAGTATGTGGTTTCATCCAGCGTAAACACAATAAGATTCAGATCCTGATTATTGCCGTATTTATTCAGCAATGCGGAGAGATTGTGGACATAATCGGTCATTACCGGTATATCGGCTCCCTTGTCCTTGCCGAAACGCTTGTAAACCTGCAGGTTGTGATCACGAAAACACCCGGGATGAATCTGCATGGTAAAGCCGTCTTCCACACTCATTCGCGCCATTTCCATAAGCATATGGCCGGTAAAGGCTTTGGCATCATCCGGTGTAGCCGTACCCTTGAGACCTTTCTGATACAACTCTTCAGCCTGTTTGGAACTCAGCTCGATGGTAAAAGGCGAAAAGACACCATGATCCGTAGAGGTGCATCCCATTCGCTTGAAAAAAGCCCTTCGGTTCTCAAGAGCGCGAATATAATTGGCAAAGGATGAACAATCAATCCCTGAAAGTTCCGACAACCGGTCGATATTTGCTTTCCAGTTCGGATAGAGCAGATCGGTAACGTTATCGGGCCGGAACGCCGGTACCACGCGTCCGTTCCAGTCGCTTTCTGCAATTGTTTTATGGTGCTCCAGGCTGTCGATGGGTGAATCGGTGGTACTCAATACCTCGATGCCAAAGCGATCGAACATGGCCCGCGGCAGATTCTCCGGTTTGGACAGCGTTTCGATAATCTCGTCATAAATTTCCATGGCCGTTTCGCTGTTGAGCCGTTTGCTTACGCCGAGAATATCAACAAGCTCGTGCTTGAGCCACATCGATGTCGGTGTCCCATAAAAGAGATAAAAATTGTCAGCAACGATCTGCCAGATTTTGCGATGATCGCTCTCGGTTTCGCCGCCGTCAACGCGGGGAATGCCCAAACGCTCCAGCGGGATGCCCTGGGAATAGAGCATGCGAAACAAATAATGATCCGGAATCACCAAAAGCTCCGTCGGATCCGGAAAGGAGATATTCTCGGCCAGCAACCGCGGGTCCACGTGTCCATGCGGACAAACCAGCGGCAACTCTTTGACCCGATCATATAAATGACGGGCAATCCCTCTTTCTTCCTCGTTCGAGCTAAAATATCTGTCCGCTTTAAGTTTCAAATTATTTTTTTGGCTCATGCCACCTCCTTTTATAATATTTTTAAATATAGTCTCTCGATTGCGTTACAGGACTCTGTTTCTTAAAAGTCTCAGCAAGCTCGGCAGTTATATTTTATTTTAAAAATCCACCGGAGGATAACACAAAACGATTATCATCCCAGAATTACTATTTCTGTGTCTATTAGTCACTCAATTATTGTGGCGAAAAAATAATATCTTCAATCTCCTCAATCTTCAGGCTTTCACCCGCCCTGTTTATTCTCATCAACTCCAGTATAGCCTCAGCCTTGGCAGGTTTATCCAGCCTGGTATAGATACCATATAATTTACTCAACGCAAAGGTAAAATTGGGATCTTTTTTCAGAGCCAGATATAGCTCTTCAATGGCTTTATCGATTTTGTTGCGACTCAGATAAATATTGGCCAGTTGATAGTGCGGTTCGGGGTAGCGGTCGGTTATCTGTATGGCTTTGCGGTAATAGTATTCGGCTTTTCCCAAAAGACCCCGGTTTTCGAACCAGGTAGCCATCTCGTTGTACAACCGGAAAGGTGAGGATGACTGTTTCGCTTCATTCAGATAAAATGTTTCATAGTCGGCCCACTGTAGATTGCGGGCAATCGTGCGGGCGCTGCATAATAAAATCACCAGCATTAAAATTGCAATACCCGCACTGCGCCTATTTTTTATCAGCTGATTGAGGCCTACAGAGATGAATAGCAGTGCAGAGATGATGGGAACATAAAGCCAATGTTCGCGATAAAGAGCTGTCAGCGGGAAAATACCGCTATAGGGAAGCAACGCCATAAAAAACCAGCCGAGAGTAAAAAACAATAACGGCCGTTTTTTGATGAGCGTAATTGAAATAAAGAAAAACACTATCAACATAATACCGGCGATCGCTTCGAGACGATTCAAATCCGTAAAAGCGATATTGGATTTCACATAAGAGAGCTGTAGCGGCGCAAAAATCAGAGCAACATATTTCCAGAGAATATTGATAAACGTTACCAGCCGTACCCAATAATGCCGAAAATATAAATTTTCAAATTCCGAACAAAAGCCGGGAATATTTGCGGACAAGACATCATATTTTAATATAATAAAGCCGATTGTAAAAACACCGGTGGCGATAAGGATGAGCGGCACCAGACGATGCAAAGGATGTTTGTGTTCGTACCTGATATAGAGGGCGACGATCAGGCATAGAGGCAAGGCAATAAGCATGCTCTCCTTGCTGAAAAAGGCCATAACAAAAAACAGGATCACGCCCAGGCCCGTATATAATCGAATTTTCTGATGATCGGTAAAAACAAATTTTACAAACAAAATCAATCCAGCCAGCAAAAACGCCGTGCCGAGAAGGTCGGCAAAGGCCGAAATATAGCTCACTGTCTGGGTCAGGGCCGGGTGAACGGCGAAAAGCGTTGCGGTTATAAACGCAGTTCTGTCATCAAAGCGCAGTTTCCTGATCAATAAAAAGATGAGAACTGCATTCAGGAAATGCAGGAGCAGAGAACAAAAATGATAAGGGATTGGGGTTTCACCAAAAAGTGAATAAATCAGCGCAAAGACAAGCTGTTGATTGGGACGATAGGAAAAATCACCGGCTCTCCCCTGTAATTCGTCGCCCGATGCATAGATTTTTGCAATGTCCAGCTCTTTTACCGGCTGATTTTCGGAAATATAGCGTTCGTCCTGAAAGAGAAACGGTCCATTGGCCATCCAGAGATAGCAAATAAAGGTTAGGAAAAAAAGAGTTACAACCGTTTTAAATGGCGATTGCACCACATTATCGATCAACGATTTCATTTTTCTTCCTCCTGATTACCCGATAAATACTCACCGTTTTTCCTGTCTGTAGTCAATTCATTCCCCTGTAATTCATGCAAAATTGATTCAGCTTTATTCAAATCCTCCGGCGTACCGATATCGAGGAATTGGGCATTGGCAAACCTGCAGCCGTAGAGCCCCTTGCCGATCCATTGCGGAAAAATATCGCGCTCAATAGAGAGTGGTTGATTTACCGGCAGTCCATCGAAACGTTTCGCTTCCAGGGCATAAATGCCGGCATTGATCCAGGCAGGCCCTTTTAAATCCTCTCGTTTTTCTTCAAAAGCTGAAATCTCTGAATCCGCAAGACGGACGCTGCCATAGCGGGCCGGATTCCCGACCTGCACCAGCGCCAGACTGGCATTGGCCTGATGTCGATGATGAAAATGCAGCAGCTCAGCGATTGAGGCGCTGACAAAAGAGTCGCCGTTCATAGCGATGAATGTGCCCTCTATTCCGGTTTGCTGTAACACATACAAAATAGCGCCCCCGGTACCAAGCGGCTTTTCCTCGCGAATGGATTGAATGGATAAATCCCATTCCGTTTTGTTGATATAGGATTCAATCTGTCCGGCGCGATACCCGGTGCTGAGATAAACCGTCCTGACTCTTTGTTGCTGCAACGATTTTAGCAAATAATAGAGATAGGGTTTGCCTTTGACCGGGGCCATCACCTTTGGGCGGTCTGAAACCACGGATCGCAGCCGTTTGCCCAAACCGCCGCACAATACAATGACCGGTATCATCCCACCTCCTGCATCAGCGATTCGATCGCCTCATAGAGTCGATCCCAGCTGTATTTTTGTTTTTCTGTTTTGACCCCTTTGACCAGTTCATCTCGCATCTTTTCCTCGAAAAAACGGATAACCGCTTTTGCCAATGCTTGCGGATCCTGCGGGGGCACCACCAATCCGGCTTTATTATGAGGTACGATTTCTGCCAGTCCGCCGACGTCGGTGACCACCAGAGGTTGATTAAAATTATAAGCGATCTGTGCCACGCCGCTCTGGGTCGCGGAGACATAAGGCTGTACGACCAGGTCAGCGGCGCTGAAAAACTTTTTAATATCCTCTTCCGGAATATAATCGTTATACCAGGAGGTATGCTCTTCAAGCCGATGCTGTTGCAATATCCGGCGGTAAAATGCCTCATCGTCATAAAATTCACCGGCGACCACCAGGTGCAGATCCGGCAGCGCCTTAACGATCTGCGGCATCGCCTGCAACAAAACATGCAGACCCTTATAGCGCCGGATAAACCCGAAGAAGAGAATGATCTTTTTATCACGGGCCAGGTGCATCTGAGCCCGTGCTTTTTTTTGTTCAATGGCTTTGCCGAAAATTTCATAGACCGGATGCGCCACGCGTCTTATCGGCTTTTCAATTCCCAGCGAGCGAATATCGCGCTCAACCGAATCAGACATGACCACGAGTCCGTCATTGGCGTTTAAAAAATAAGCGCTGAGCTGCCGGTCGAAAAACCGCTTTTCATGCGGAAGGGCGTTATCGACCACGGTAAAAATTTTGATACCCTTTTTCCGCGCCAGCCGCGCGATGGTACCGAATGCAGGCGCAAAAAAGGGCATCCAGTATTTGAAGATAAGGGCGACCGGCCGGTGCCGGCGCAGATAGATCGCCGTTTTAATCCAGGAAAAGGGATTGATGGTATCGATCATACGTTGGGTTGGTACCGGATTCTCAACCGGTTCCTCGATGAGCTGGGTCTTGCCCGGGAAAAAAAGCCCGGGATATTGCCTTGTAAAAGTTACGATCGAGGCGTTATGCCCGCGTTTCAAAAAACCGCGGTACATGATTTCGATAAAATGAGCGATACCGCCGCGATAGGGATGAGCAGTACCGACCAGCGTAAAGCTATATTTTTTTTCGGATTGTGCAGTCATTAGGTCTACAATTCAATTGGTTGTTTAATAAAAACATTTTTTCTCTGCTCACTTAATATTGCTCAATATCATCAAATCCACAAGCCGTTTAACCGGCATACCAAAATCCGCGCCGCCAGATATGCTTCTGCAACTTTTCGTAAAGCTCTGTTGGTAACACCGCCAGGTCGCTGACAGTGCAGTTTTTTTCGGCCTGCTCGACATTGCGAATACCCGGTATGACCGTTGATACGGCGGAATGCTGCAGGGCAAAACGGATTGCTATTGACGGCAAATCGCTTTCGCTAAAACCGAATTTGGTAATGGTTTGTTTGATTTTTTCCACCCGCTTGACTGTGTCTTGCAAGCGGTCGCCTTTGAAATAAAGATTGCGAAAATCATCCTTTTCAAAGGTGGTGTTTATATCGAATTTGCCGGTCAGAGAACCCTCGTCGAAAACAACGCGCACGATGACGCCAACCCGATTTTCCTCTGCAATCGGTAAAAATTCCGCCCGCGGTTCCTGTTCAAAAATATTGTAAATCACCTGAACCGCGTCCAGCTTGCCCTGACGCATCGGTTCTATGAGCGAATTCTGATCGTGTTCGGGTGTCGAAACACCGACGGCAAGCAGTTTACCCTCTTTTTTAAGATCCTGCAGCACATCGAGAGCGACAGGTTTGCGGTTCCAGGCGCGCGTCCAGGTGTGGAGCTGAACGAGGTCAAGCACCTCGGCATCCATATTTTTCAAACTGTACTCGACTTTTTCACGCAAGTAGGCTTGCTGAATGGGATCCTCACTGCGATATTCGGTAATAGGGGTGCTGTTTAGCGGCAGGGGGGGTGTTTTGGTGGCGACGCGAATCTTACCGTTGCCGATTTTTTCACCGCGCTCCTTTAACACCCGAGAGATAAGGCGTTCACTGTGACCATTGCCATAAGCCTGAGCCGTATCGATAAACGTCACGCCGAGATCAAGAGCCCGATGCAGAGCTTTGAGGCTGTCCTGATCATCCTGCGTGCCCCATTTGGCGGCACCGATAGCCCAGCCGCCAAAGCCGATTTCCGAAACCTGCCATCCTGTTTTGCCGAATGTTCGATAATTCATATATCAACCTGCCTTTCAGAAAACAATTCCTGTTCTATATGATTGCAATCTTATTATTCAACCGGCGAGGGCAGATCGGCTTTGACGCTTTCCAGCCATTGCTGCAGTTTTTTGTGCAACCCGATCGCCAGTTCCGGTTTTTCATCGATTATATTGTTTTGTTCTCCAATATCCGCTTTCAGATCATAGAGCTCCAGCCGCCCGGTTTCATAGTCCGTGATCAATTTATAGTTACCACAACGAATCGCACTGCCGGGATTGCCTCCCTGATTGCTGTAATGGGGGTAGTGCCAGTAAAGACAATCGCGATGAAGCGACTCTTCCCCCCTGAGCAAGGGGACCAGGCTCTCCCCATCCTGATGCTGATCCGGTTTCAGGCCGGATTGCGTCATTTGCAGTATGGTGGGATAAAAATCGGTGCTGATAACCGGTTCCGAACAAACCGATCCAGGCTTAACCACACCGGGCCACTTTATAATCATGGATTCGCGAATACCACCTTCATAGAGCCATCCC
>CAZMUU010000195.1:4737-6844 GCA_964569215.1 uncultured Cytophagia bacterium | reverse complement strand
AAATATGTCCATGGCGCAACCCGGCAAATGCGAGTTTATAGGTCTGCATCCAGCTCCTGATTCAATTTACATAAAAAGTTTCTGATACTGAAATTTCCAGCTCTTTAAATAGGACAAATTGATTGAAAATTGAATATTGGACGCGATCTCTTCCAGTAATCTGTCCTTATAGATAAAAATTTCAAGCTGGGGACGAATTTGCAGATTGTCCTGCAATCGAAGCTGAAAACCGTTTTTGAATTCGAGGGAATAGTGCTCCTCACCCGGAAGCGACTCTTGATTGCTGGAGAGCAGGCGGAACCGCAGTCGCATATCATTCATAACCGAGCGTATTTTAAGCATATAACGCGTATTGATCTCCAGACCAAAATTAAAATTATCATCGGCCAAATCGTGTTTTCCCAGCATACCGAAGCGCATATAATTCTGACTGGACCCGACATAGCTGAATCCGAGTGAGCTGTAAAGGATTCTCTGTGAAAAGGTGTGTTCAGTATCAAATCGGACACTGGCAAACGGGTTGGCCTTGTTTTCAAGCGCCAAAAGATAAATATCGGCGATGGATTGAAATTCGATATTGGTTTCAATGGTTTGCAAAACACCACCATGGTCGCCGTTATTGATTCGGGTTCGGTCATATTTCATCAGGCCGCTGTTTTCCCAACGTATTTGAGGTGTTTCCCTGACCAGACTGATTTCACCGGAGGCAGAAAGGTTCAGCGCACCCTTTGTCGATGCTCTGACTCTGGAATCACTGGCATGGGCAAACCCCTCATTGTTATTGACACTGATATTTTTGAACCCGAGGGCAATGTGATCAAAATTGAGTCGCCATAACGGGCGGGTAACACAGGTGGTTGATCGTAACCATTCGCCCAGATTTTTGAAATCAGGGCGATCTTCGCGGCTGAGAAGGTAACGGATGATCAGCTCTTTAATGGGAACTTGTTTGCCTGCCGGATCACCGACAAGCCGTCGCTTACCGCTAAACCGGCTCTCGATAGCATTGCGGCTCTTGAGGATATTGGTATAGCCGTCACCGCCGGATGCCAGAAAGTTGGTCGTCGCTACCCTGTAAATTTCATCATTCTTAACCGGGTTGTTATGAATATGCAACGTGTTTTTGCCGTCTGTTCCCTCGTTGACGGATAGAAAATGGATATAACCCGTGCTGTTTTTTCCCTGTTTTTTGGATTGGTTGTACAAGGATTTCAGATCTCTGCCACGAAGCTGTATGACCACAACCGCATCGTTGAACCAGATAATACGCTCCAAATCCCGCAGCGTCAGTTTGCCATCGATTTCGATGTCTTCGAAACGAAAAAATCCATGATTGAGCATGGCAACTTCTGAATGGGTGCTGTGTAAAAGGGTATAAAGGACAAAGTTTATGAATTCCTGCTCATTCAAATGTCCGCCCAGATCGGCAAGGGTTGAAATCGGTTGTAGCCGGTATTGTTCCTGGCAAAAAATACGGTACTTTTCCACCAGCTCATACCAGGGGGAGAGATCGATCTCTGCTTCCCTCACAGAGGTGGTGTTTTGGTATCCCTTGATAGCGGATTGTAAAATTTTGTATTTCTGATTATGACGAACCATGAGCAATTCGAGGTGACCAACCTTGGAAGCTGCCGGCGCCGCCCGAACCACGGTGGTTTTGAGATGGGTTGATGCGCTATAGATCTGAATAAAGTCGTTTTCAGCGCCATTATCGGGCTTTCCGATCAACACATCGATTTCAGGGACCTGTTTGGCCAAACTGAGGTTTTCGTTATAATCGAGATGATTGACGGCGATCAGAATATCGCTTTTCTGTTTGACCTCCTTTGCCAGCTTTTGTATTTTTACAGCAGCAAGGGTGGTTAATCCTTTGAAATTTTTAGGAAGAACCCGATCCCCGACATCCTGTTCGACAATGCCGATAACCCCGACCCGTATATCACCTTTTTTGTAGATCTTGTAAGGCGTTAAAAAGGCGGACGAATCCTCTCGAATGATATTACTGGCAAAGATGCTGAAATTGGCATCCCGGTTGATCTTTTCGAGATAATCACTGCCATAAATAAAATCAAAATTGCCGGCAACAAAGCCGTCATAGCCGATACGT
>CAZMUU010000195.1:0-4727 GCA_964569215.1 uncultured Cytophagia bacterium | reverse complement strand
ATTCAGAACCGTGGCGGCGCTGTCCACCTTGGTCATATAATGATAGGCAAAAAGATCGCCGGTATCAAAGATCAAGAGATTATCGCGATCTATCGATTGTTTCATCTCGTCGATGACGCGTTCGATTCTAAGGATATCACCATGATCCTGTGGGCGTTCCGATTTGACAAATCCCTGAATATCACCGGTGAAAAATATATTCAAAGATTCTGCAGACCATGCTGCAGAGATCAGTAAGCATAAGAATATAAAGGTTCTGTTTAGTCCCATAGAGTTTTCATTCCGTTTGCATTTTGTTCAGAATCCACTGCCGCATTACAGCGGTTTGATGTAGATATTGCGAAATTGTATATGGCCGTCGTGATGTTGCAGCGCAAATTTACCGGATGCGGGTATTCCCGGTAATGACGCTTTATCGATTACATTAATATCATTGAGATCAACGCTGAGGATGCTATCCTCCAAAGTGATCACAAACGTATTCCATTCGCCGATGCGATTGTCCGCACAGGTGTCCGGAGTAACGGCGCGCCGGACCGCAGGCGGCATGTCGGGATCGGTGCGATATCCCCACACCTCACCGGAACCGACCGGCCAGCACCAGATATTGATCTGGCTTTTTGAACTGCCGCGCAGATAGATACCGCTGTCTCCGGCATCCTCAATTTCCACCGTTTTTGGTTCGCCATTGTCGTTTAACGCAACAGAGCCATCCGACAGGATAACCGGTACGTTTTCCGCCTGTGGTTCTCCGGTCAGGCGCCAGTCAATTTTGAGAATAAAATCATCATATGTTTCAGTGCTCCACAGATGCTTTTCGCCTGGCGCCTCGCTTTGATGATCATAATCGATAACGCCATCTACAATACGCCAGTGACCGTTATCGCCTTCCGGAACCTGCCATCCGGTAAAACTTTTACCGTCAAAAAGAGATTCAAATCCAGACTCTGACGATGTACAGGTAAAACAGGTTACAGACAACAGTAAAAGCATAATGACTGAATAGTGATTCATGACTCACCTCTTGAAAATGTTAATTTTCAACCCGATTTTTTATTGTGATTTAATTCGAGTCAGAGTCTCTTCAACATGTTGGCAAACATCATCTCTTATTTCCAACATTTGTCTCAAAAATTCTCTTTTTTCGTCCGATTCCATGACCAGTTTCAGGTTTTGCTCGACTGTCAGAAATGCACTTTCAGCACAAGTTTTTGCCAAAAGCGCGGCGGTTCCGGCATCGCTAACCATGCGTCTGCGACCATAGATGACCATTTGACGCGCCAGAACGGCCATGGGTTTTGCATTCTTAAATATTGATAAGGGAATACGCATGATTTGTTCGATTTCGATATCGTTCAACGAATGTTTTTGGGCACGCGGTTTTAACTTGTCTGTCTTGGCAGCCTTCAGGAATTGTTCATATCCGATGGCATCGCGATCAATATCTTTAAGAAACTGTTTTTTGAGTTGCAGTGCTCTGTCGCCAATGTCGATCAGCATCTCCTGATCTTTTATCTTTTCTTGTCTTTGGCTGCTAATGGCCGCGATCATGGCGGTGAGGGCGCTGCCTAAGGCACCGCACAGGGCGGCGACGCTGCCTCCTGCCGGCACAGGGGATTGCGACGACAGCTTGTCGACAAAGGCCTGTACAGAGAGCGCATTATATGAATCCCTTTCGTCGAGGTGGTAATCCAATATTTTTGATTTGATGTCAATTTCTGACAGATCATTCAGTCCCAGCGAGACAACAGCCATATGAATGAGCTCATCATCCGGCACAGCCGGAGTTTTTCCCTGTTTGCGCAAATAGTGACGACCGGCCATCTTCAATGCGCGCAGAGGTACCATGCCGACGAGCTGGCTGCCGGTAACCCGGACTCCCTCTTTTGCCGCCAGCTCAGAGCAGGCATCGAACACCAGGTGCAACGGCGCGTGCTCATAATCGACCAGGTTCATCGAGACCTGAGCCCTCTGAAAGGAATGCATATACCAACCGATTGCGCGTGCGCCTTTGAATTGTCCGGCGATGCGTTTCGGCTTGCCGCTTTTGTCGCGGGCCAACACACCTGCGACATCGCGTTCGAGATGGCCGCTCTCACGGATGCGGCCGGCAATGTCATTTGCTATATTTTTATCCATGCTGTTGAGATTGACGTTAAAGGCAATTAACAGGTTGCGGACACCAATAACGGTTGCACCGCTTTTTTTGTTCATTCGTTTCGGACCGTAATCCGGAATCCAGGTTTCCTGCTGCATTTTTGCTGCCAGGCCTTCATATTCGCCACGGCGTATATCAGACAAATATTTCGTTTGTGGTCGCGTTGCCGCTTCTTCATAGAGATAGACCGGAATGCCGAGCTCATCGCCGACGCGCTCTCCCAGCTCCTGCGCCAGGGCAATGCATTGCTTCATATCAATACCGCGCAAGGGTACAAAGGGGCAGACATCCGTGGCTCCCAGACGCGGGTGAGCGCCCTGTTGTATCGTCATATCAATCAATTCCGTTGCCTGTGCAATCGCCCGAAAAGCGGCCAGTAAAACAGAGTCGGGATCACCAATCATCGTCATCACGGTTCGGTTGGCATCATAGCCGATATCAACATCCAAAAGCCTGACACCGGGGGTTGAGGCAATCGTTTGGGAAATCCTGTCAATTTTATTGCGGTCGCGTCCTTCGCTAAAATTTGGAACGCATTCTAAAAGTCGTATCATATCAATATCGGATATTAAATTCACTCGTTGCAAAATACAAAATCCTCACCTCTTTATCAATCGAAAAAAAGGTTGCAAATCCAAAAAAAAATTGCAAATTATACTAAATATAATAATTTTATATCATCTGGGGGTTATTGAACCATTAAGATAGTGAATTATAGAATTCTGTATTAATGTTCTACAATATACCCGTCATAGTCTTAGGGCGGCCGGGCGCATGATGTTATCGATCAAATCCGGCTGTACGGCTGGGTGCCCGAACGCGTCTATCCGGGTAAAAACCAGGAAGACTCGCACAATCATTCCGATTTATGACGAATCCCTCTACATGTCGCGATCCTGTGTAAGACTGAAAACCATTGCGATCATGGTAAACATTGATTCTTTGCCAAACGATATCCGCAGGGCGATCAGAATAAAAACTATTCAGACCTCCCCATGAACCCCGGTAATGCATACTGTGCTCTACGACATGTCTTACCGACCGGACGCAAGCGCTTGAAAAAAAACCAAAAAGGATATTTATGCTGAGAAAACGATGGATTTATCTGCTGTTCTTTGCATCGGGGATTGGCGCGGTTATACTCTTTAACACCATGATAGACATCACCGCAACAGACAAGTTTTGTCAGAGCTGTCATATTCATCCGCATGCTGCACAGAGCTGGAAACTCTCCACGCACTATGATAATGATTCCGGTATGCCGGTGCATTGTGTCGAGTGTCATTTGCCGCCGGGGGGAGTCCGCTATATCAGCGAAAAAGCCAAACTGGGTATTCGCGATGCGTACGGCACGCTATTCAAGGAGACGGACAAGATCAACTGGGAAGAAAAATCGGCTCTGGAAAACGCAGTGCATTATACCTACAAAGCGAGCTGTCTGCACTGCCATGAGAATCTCTTTCCCTCCAACCTGGCGACCAAGGGAGAGGATGCACATCTATACTACCAGCAGAACGAAGACAAATTGCGCTGTTTGAATTGTCATCTCCATGTTGGTCACTATAACGAAGAGGCGCAGCAAACAGAGTTCACCCTCACATCATTTGAGGAGAAAAAAGAAATCTATCAACAACCGGCCCGTATCGATTCCTTTAGAACCTTTACCGAAACCATTCCGGGCACCTCTATCAGCTTTAAAATGGTGGCCATTCCCGGCGGAACCTTTAGCATGGGCAGCCCGGCAGACCAGGCGTTTCGCGACAGCGACGAAGGACCACAGCGCCGGATACACCTGACAGCGTTCTGGATGGCGGAGCACGAGGTGAGCTGGGATGAATACCTGGCATTTTATCAGCAAACCTCGGGTTCGGGCCGCAGCGAAGACCAGGTGAGCGCGGCGGCAAATGGCGTCGATGCCATTACCGGTCCGACCCCCCCCTACGGCAATCCAGGTCAGGGTTGGGGACGCAATCAACGTCCGGCCATTACCATGACCCATTATGCGGCAGAGCGATACTGTCAATGGCTCTCCCGGATTACCGGTAAAAATTATCGCCTGCCGACCGAAGCGGAATGGGAATATGCCTGTCGCAGCGGTACGGAGACGCCTTATTTTTTCTCAGGAGAACCAAAGGATTACAGCAACCTTTACTGGTGGAACCGGTGGTTCGGCACCGACACATCGGTCATCAACACCTATGTCAATTATGCCCTCAACAGCAGCGGAAAAACCGCTCTGCCGCAAGCCGTGGCACCCAATCCGTTCGGCTTGCTGCACATGGCGGGAAATGTCAGTGAATTTTGTCAGGACTGGTACCAACCGGACACGTATGAACAATTCGCCGGTGCGGCGGTGATTATGGATCCGACAGGTCCCGTCAGCGGTGATGAGCGCGTCATTCGCGGCGGCTCCTATCACAGCGATGCGGCGGCGCTGCGGGCTGCAGCCCGCGATCATACCCGACATCAAGCCTGGATGTTGACAGATCCGCAAATACCCAAGAGTTTATGGTGGTATTCGGACTGCAGGGATGTCGGGTTCCGGGTAGTTCTTAAAGTATCGGAACAA
>CAZMUU010000194.1:0-6851 GCA_964569215.1 uncultured Cytophagia bacterium | reverse complement strand
TACCAGCCGTTAACACCCGATGATAGCAAGGAGCTCGTCTACCTCCTCGAGAAGCTTTAAAGAGGAGATATATCCGATTATATTTCATATCTCGACCTGATGACATTTTATTTTCTCTACGCGGCTATTGTGGGCGCCTATACTATAATGGGGGGATTATTTGCGGCTGTGATCACGGATATTATACAGGGAATATTGATTTTGTTCCTCTCTCTGATATTGATACCTATAGGCTTGGTCGAACTTGGGGGATTCTCAGGCTTGCATGCGAATGTTCCGGATTATATGTTCGAACTGTTCGGGTCCGCAACCACCAGTGAATATACCTGGTATTTTGTTATGGCCATGTTTGTGGTCAATTTAATAGGTCTGCCTCCGCGAAGTTTTACTGTGGGAGGCTCTGCCAGGGACGACAATTCTGCCCGAATCGGAATGGTTGTTGGCGCCTTTTCCAAACGATTTTTTATGATTGGGTGGGCTCTCACCGGTCTGATTGCCGTGGCGCTTTACAGCGGTACGCTTTCAGATCCGACCATGATCTGGGGTCATATGACGCGGGACCTTTTAGGATTTGGGTTTATTGGATTGATGATATCAGCGATTTTAGCGGCAAATATGTCTACTATCGATGCCCAAAGCATTGAATGGGGAGCGGCTTTTTCAAAAAATATCCTTCTGCCCCTTTATCCCAACACCTCCGAAAAAGCTCAGGTTCTGGCAGGACGCCTGGTCATTTTTATTGTGCTGTTCTCCTCCATCTATTTCGCCCAAAAAATAGACGACATTTTTATTATGTTCAAATATATTCTCTCCATCGGTACCGTCATCGGACCGCCTTTATGGCTTGTCTACTTCTGGCGGCGGCTTACCACAAAAGCCGTAGTGATTCAAATGATTCTTACCATTTTAACCACTATTGTTATTCCCAACATTGTCCCGGCTGTAGGCACTTTGAAAACGCATCCGGCGTTGACGGTGCGTACGGAAGAGAAAGTGATAGAAATAGAAACCAAAGCGATTGAAGAAGATGTCAAAGCCGGACGCGCTGATTCTGTTGGGCAAGTGATTATTAAAAAGAAAATACATCCTCCTGTTGGCATATTTTTCGAACAAGTGGTGCGTGAAAACCCGGATAACCTCAATTCACCGCTGGTCGGCAAAGGCGCATTTCGAAATCAAATTTTCTACCTGCATCTTCTTGGCATTCCGGTGAGACAGATGTCCAAAGCTCAGCTGGCCACCGCTTCTTTCCTCTTTGATATTATTTTTCCCTTTATTCTTTTATTTGGTATAAGCATGATCACGCGTAAGAATTCAGAAAAGGTTTTGCAGGAATTCTATGGTGCTGTGCACACGCCTGTGGTCGCGGATCCAAAAGAGGATGCGCGTCTTGTTCAGGAGGCGGTGGACAATCCCGAGCTGGTTGAACAGCGCAAACTTTTTCCGGGAACAAACTGGGAATTCTGGAAACCGACAAAATGGGATATATGGGGATTTGTTCTAAGCTGGGTTATGGTGGCGTTTATTATTTTTCTTTATATTTTTGTTATGAAAATAGGGGCATAGCGTCTCTGGTCTTTGCGCTCTGAGCCGGGATTTGGGCCGGCTCAGAGCATTCATTTATTTAACCGACAATGTATACTTTCCGCTTGAGAAATAATTTTCAGGTGTAACCTTTAGACCCCATGAAACGTTATTAAAGTAAAGTCGGTAAGGATTGCTGATTGGAATATCATGAAGGAGCTTTATTTCAGACATCTGGTTGACCGGTATAAGGATCGTATTTATACATATGCAACCTATTTTCTCGGCGATGAGGAGCAGGCTAAGGATGTGACTCAGGAAGCGTTTATTCGTTTTTGGCAGCATTTTGAAACCCTCAAAATGCATAAAGCCAAACCCTGGCTTTTCCGGGTGACGCGAAACCTTTGCATAGATCACTACAGACGACTGAAAAGCCAACAGCAATATTTCGAACACAACATGAGCGATAATCTGGAGTCTCTGCAACATCCCGACAATGGCAACAATCCAACCGAGCATACCGAAGCTGTTTTTATGCAAAGAGAACTCAGAAATGCCATTCAACAGTTGCCTGAAATACAACAAAGCATTATCATTTTAAAAGAAATTGAAGGTCTGTCGCTCAAAGAGGTGAGTCAGGCGTTGGAGACGCCGATTAATACGGTAAAGGTGTATCTGATGCGCGCAAGGGCATCAATGAGAAAGAGTTTACAAAAATCATTAAAAACAGAATGGGTTTAAGGTAAAGCGTTATGAACACATCATGTAAAATAGATGAAGATGTTTTGATTCAATATGCCTTTGGTGAGTTGAATTGGCTGCAAAAGATAGATGTGGCCAGGCATATTAAAGCATGCCCCGCCTGTCGGCAAATTGTTGAGGAACATACATTATTACATCGGTCATTCAAAGGCGCTGAGACATTTTCCTGTCCAGAGCTGGCTGTAGAGAGCATTCGACCGAATCAGCTGTCACGCCGAAAGGTTTATTATTGGCGCGTTGCTTTCGCTGCAGCGGTTATCGCTTTGTTTGCGATCGGTATATCCAAAATAGATCGAACATCTGTATCAGCTGATTATTCACAGGCCGATGTCAGGCAGGCACAGAATGACGCCCGAACAGCACTTAATGTGTTATCCCGGGTAATGGGAAAAACAGGCAGGGAAGTGGGCGAGGATGTGTTGCCTCAACAAATCGCTGAACCATTGAAAAAGAGTATATCTACGTTAAAACCCTTATTATATGGAGGTTCGTCATGAAAAGAATTATCATTCTGCTTTGTTTTGTACCGCTCCTGATATTCGGCCAGGAAACGGATTTTAGCAAAATGGCCGGGTACATAGATCTCGATGAGCTCACCAAACTGTTCAATTCGGAAGCGGTTACAGAAGTAGAAATTCAAAATCCGCTGCTCTCTATGGCTGCCGAAATGATGGAGGAAGATGATCCAGAAGTTTCGTCCATGTTAAAAACGCTGCAGTTGATCAAAGTTTATACCTTTGAAAACACTGCCGATCAAATAAAGAATATTAAAGCCTATATCGAGGAGCTGGATGGTGAGCTAAGCAGCAGGAAATGGAATCGCTTTGTCAAGGTTCGGGATAAAAATGAAACCACTTATGTTTATCTGAAAAACGATGGCAAAAAGGTAAAGGGCCTGACGGTTCTCTCTGTAGATAACAACGAATCCACCTTTGTTAACATTGTCGGAGATATCGATCTTAAAAATATCAGTTCTTTGGGTGGACAGTTCAATATCCCCAAAATGGATTCAATTCAGACTCGGTAGGAAATGATAGCGATGGAGATCAAAAGAACTGCAAAACGCCTATCCACTTTTTTTTGATCGAACGCAAAAAATAACCGGATTGTCATCGAATTAAAGCGTTGAATTTTAAGGCCATCGGATGTGTTTTTCCGGGGCCTTTTTTTATGGGTTGTTTTGGTTGTCGGCTTGCGGATTTGCCGTCGCGCTAGCCTCCTCAGCGTCGGAATTAACAGTGGGCAGATAATCTTTAAAGGTCTCACCATATATATCCCAAACGGTCACAAAGAGGGCGGCGATAATAGGGCCAACGATAAAGCCGATAACGCCAAAGAAGGTTATGCCTCCAAGCGTGCTGAAAAGGATTAACAATTCATGCATTTTGGTATCTCTTCCTACAAGTCTGGGCCGCAGTATATTATCTACACTGCCCACCAATAATCCGCAAAAAGCAGCCAGTCCCACGGCTTTGAAATATTCTCCCGATGCAGCCAGAATAATTGCTGCCGGCAACCAGACAAGCGCGCTGCCGACGGCAGGAATAATTGACAACACAGTCATCAACGTTCCCCAAAAGAGGGCGCTATCGATTCCAACGACCCAAAAAGCGACTCCTGCCAGGCTGCCTTGTATGATGCCGATGACCAGTGTCCCCTTTATGGTCGCCCGGGTGACTGATGTAAATTTGTCCAGCATCCTTTGTTCATCCTGATCGGTTAGTGGCAGATAATATAATATTTTGTTTAATATCCTGTCTCCCTCCTTTAGGAAGAAAAACATGGTGTAGAGGAAGATAAAGAAGAGAAAGACGAATTTAAAGGTCGAAACGGTGGCCTGGGAAAGGCTGTTAAAAAACAAGTTGCTCAACTTTCCGATTAGTTCTCCGCCCCTCTGAATAATAACGTCTCTGTATTGATTAATCGTTTCTGCATAAGGCAGTGACTGAAAGATTTTATCGAATGGTGAGGGTTGGTTGAGCTGCTGTTCGATCCACGGACGGACCGATTGGCTGATACGAATGGCCTGATCTGCAACGATACCGGCAAGGCCCAGCAGGGGCAGGAGGATGATCAGAAAAATAAACACGAGGGTGACAAAGGAGGTAAGGTTTTTCTTGTTTTTAAACAATTTGTTGAAGAATCTGAAAAGTGGCTGCGCCATAGCAGAAAAAATGCCGGCCAACAAAATAACCATCAAAAAGTTACGAATCATGGTCATAAAGATGACGGAGATAAAAACAACGACTATGATTAATATTGTATTATTGATAATTTGGCGGTTCATATATTACTCCTTGATTTACAGCTCAGAATTAATGCCTGAGTAACAATGAAAGCATGGATTTTCATAATGTTGGAATTCGTCAAGTGCGAATCCGGAATCATTACCGTTGCAAACATCGGTCTTCCCAGGTAGGTGCTTCACCAGCCATCTTTATAAAAAGATCGAGCGGAATTACCTGAAACTCGGGTCCCAGTTTTTCGAGGATCGTTTTCACTCTTTTTATATCACTCCATTGTCTGATATGGGCCACCAAAAAGTAGGGGCGTTCTTTATTGATTTCAGCCAGCTCGTGAAAATCAGCCACGGCATCTTCTACCGGGCGTTCCGGAGATAGATAATAATCATATGAAACAAGCGGGATTTTATCTTCTATTGCAAAGGTAAAAGCGGGTGCATAGCCATTGAGAAAGCCTTGCACGTCGGGCAGATATTTGTAGAAATCTTCAACCACCCGGCAGGTCAACTCTGTATTCCCTTCCACTGTTGCTCCTTCAGAATAGTCCATTGTTTGGGTGATTTTAAGATCCATTTGATTGAGCATCTTCTGCGCCATTGAAAACAGTTGGGGGCGCAGTGAATCCGGAATCATTTTCGGATACATATAGCCGGGGGTGGTGCCGCCGATAAAATAATCATTCGGGGTTGCCTGTCGGTAATAGAACTCCAGCATAGCAGGGGACATCCACAGATCATTCAGACCGAGACACCACGCGTAGGGAATTTCACCCCGTCCGGGTTTGGTCCATGCCCCCAAACCGACTCCATCGGTTTGTATGCAGGTCACATAAACTTTTTTATCCGGTTTGTAGATTTTGTCCCGCACGACGTTATGATTATTGCGAAATGCGAATCCGGGTGTCCTTGTCACCTGTGCACTGAAACTGGTGTTGGGCAGCGTATGCAATCCTTTTACCCTATGACCATAGCTGGAGGTCAAACGGACATGGTCGCGTTCTTTGTCTTTTTTGTACGAGTGCCAGCCCATGACCATCGACATGGGCTCGAGTTCACTGAGTAGCTTTGAAGCCAATCGATATTCCTCTTCATCCGAAGGCTTTGTTGAAAGATCGTTGAAAAAGGCTTTATTATAAATGCCCCAATCGGCAACTCCGGGTTTCATGATGTTGCCGTGATGCCCTCCCATCCATATGATCAGATTTTTGCTACAATGGGGCCAATACGCTTCGTATGCCTGACTGTAAATTTCATAATCATTCATGCCGCTAAATTTGCCGCGAAAATCAGCTACGGCTTTAATATTGAATTTTTTCATCAAAGGAATTTGTGCTTCGCTCACAACCACCGCCTCTTCGAGCCCTGCAACCGTAAAGGCCACGATTAAAGATGTCCGTACGTTTTTATCCCAAACCACGTAGCCTTTTATATTTTTCCGGAACTTATTCAAGGCATCTTCACAGGATTTCAATTGTTTAAAGGTGTAAAATCTGTCTCGTTGGTAAAAGTCGAAAATCGCTTTTGTGTAATTGAAATCCCAGGTCTCGGGATAGATGAAATAAAGACTCGGATTATTCAGGTTTGCCAGGGCTTGCAACGTTATCAACAGCACATTTTGATCGAGCTTTGCATCGATTTGCCAGTCATCTTTGAGTTTGATGTAATAAGCTTCTCTGGTGCCTTTTCGTTTAAACACATACTGTATGGCGGCTGAATCGGGCCGACCCGGACGATTGATCGTATAGCGAAGGGTTTCACCATTTTCGGATAATTGCCAGTTATGCCTTGTGGTTAATGTGCTTTGACCCTGAGAGGAGATAATGTCACAGGTTTGTTCAATTTGTACAGCTTTATAAGGCTCCAGCCACGTCCCCCTGGTTTTTTGAGTCGTGCCGACTGCCATGGAGAGTCCCATAAAGACATTGGGTGCAAAAACTCTGTCCCTGATTTTATTCAGTTGCACTGAACCATCCGTGGATGCAACCAGGGTATCTGTTTTGCTGCGGCTGCCCCGCCCCCAGGTTCGCAGAACTGTAATAGTTGTCTCTTTTTGTTGCAGATCCAGAGCGAGGGTGGCAAAGAGATCGATTTCGGTACTGTGTTGCGGAAGCATCGTCCATTTGCCCAGGATGTCGTCCGCAGCCAATGCTGTTCCGCAGCAAAGCGAAAAAAGGAATAACGTTATTATTAAATAACGCATGATGATAGCCCTCTTATTGATTCGATTATGATTATTATGACGGTAATACCTTGGAAATATAAACAAATGATGTGACAAATAATATCATAATTGTTCTTTTTTGCTATTCGCCGTCTTGTGTTG
>CAZMUU010000193.1:5272-6898 GCA_964569215.1 uncultured Cytophagia bacterium | reverse complement strand
GTTACAAAGTGATTTGGAGTATAGAGGAATATACGCAACATTTGTTGGAAAAATTTAACGACTATATTGAAAAAAATGAATAAATGCGGTGTTTATGGATGACTCTGGTTTAAAATCTGTTCTACAAGACTCTTTATCTGCTGCCCGAAAGGCTCGTGAAAAGCTTGAAAAGGAGTTACCGACCCGGGCGGTGGGGCGTTTGGAATACCTCGGCGAAGGGATTGCTCATTTGTCCGGACTTGAAAAGGTGGAGACCAATGAACTTCTCATATTCGAAGGTGATCGCATGGGAATGGTCTTCAATCTGGAACCGAATCAAGTGGGCGCGGTTTTTCTCGATAAGCATCATGAAACGCATGTCGGATCAGAGGTTCAGCGCACGCACCGGGCTATGGACGTGCCCGTAGGAGAAGAATTATTGGGCCGAACCATCGATGCGATCGGACGACCACTTGATTCAGACGATAGTATCAAAAGCGGGCAAAAAAGAGCCATTGAACAAAAAGCACCCGGCATGATGGACCGTGCACCTGTTAATGTACCGCTACAAACCGGCCTGAAAGTGGTGGATGCGCTTATTCCGATTGGAAGGGGACAGCGTGAGCTCATTCTCGGAGATCGGCAAACCGGCAAGACTGCCGTTGCGGTAGATACCATTATTAATCAACGCGATAGTGGCGTTATTTGCATCTATTGCGCAATTGGTCAGAAAAGCTCGGACGTGGCCAGAACCATTGCCAGACTGGAAGAACATCAGGCGCTGGACCATACGATTATCATGGTTGCAGACGGAGAAGATCCGCCCGGACTTGTTTACATTACACCCTATGCCGCCACATCGCTCGGTGAATATTTTAGAGACCAGGGAAGAGATGTATTGATCGTTTATGATGATCTCTCCAAACATGCCCGAGCCTATCGCGAGCTATCTCTGCTGTTGCGACGACCGCCGGCCAGAGAAGCCTATCCGGGAGACATTTTTTATATCCATTCCCGTCTTCTCGAGCGTTCAACGCATCTGATCGACGAAGAGGGTGGAGGCAGCCTCACGGCTTTGCCGATTGTCGAAACCCAGGCACAAAATATTTCGGCCTATATCCCGACAAATCTGATCTCCATCACCGATGGCCAGATTTACCTCTCGCCTGAGCTGTACCAAAAGGGTATCATGCCGGCGATCGATGTCGGGAAATCCGTTTCCCGTGTCGGCGGTAAAACGCAATTGCCTGCTTATCGAAAAGTCGCCGGTGATTTAAGGTTGTCCTACTCGCAGTTTGAGGAACTTGAAGTTTTTTCTCGTTTTAGTACCCGCCTTGACGATGAAACCAAAAGGAAATTACAAAGAGGAAAGCGAATTCGCGAGCTGTTCAAACAACCCCAATACCACCCGCTTACCGCTGCAGAGCAGGTTGCCTCGCTTTACGCAGCAGCCAATGGTCTGTTCGACAGCATGGACCCGGAACAACAACATCAGGCAGAGCAAGAGATTTACCAAATGATGCATGATGAATTAACGCAGATTTCCGGGAAAATCCTTTCTGCAGAGTCATTATCCGAGGAAGAGGAGAAAGAGCTCATCGACAACATTTCCCAAAAAGTAGTGCCTGCTGAAGAGAATGATGAAAC
>CAZMUU010000193.1:0-5262 GCA_964569215.1 uncultured Cytophagia bacterium | reverse complement strand
AAAAAGACTTGCTTCTGACAAAGCAAGAACTCAAATACGCTCAAAAAGAGATTAGAGAGCACCAAAGATTTACAATCCGTTGTCAAAACCATGAAAGCCATTGCTGCTGTATCCATTCGTCAATATAATCTCGCCGTAGAATCGTTGAAATTCTACAACCGGACAATAGATATGGGTTTCTCCGTTTTATTGCGACATTCTCCTGAATTCTATGAACAACCACAGAGTGAAGAAGACACGCCATCAGGATTTGTTATTTTGGGCTCCGATCAGGGCATGTGCGGGCAATTCAATGAAGAATTGGCGACGTTTATAAAGAATAAAACCGGTGAATTGAATTTAGATCTGAACAACGCCACAGCTCTTGTTTTGGGACAAAAAATCGTTTCCTTAGTCGAGGATCTGGACATAAAAGTTGAAGAACAATTATGGCTGCCCGGTGCCCTGAGTGGTATTTCCAACAGTACCATCGAAGTTTTATTCAAGATAAACGAATGGCAAAAAGATAGAAATATTAAAAATATTTATCTCTTTTACAATTTAAGCAAAAGCGGAGCCTCCTATGAGCCTCACTCTTTTAAGCTGCTGCCTCTGGACAAGCAAAAAATTGAAAATCTTAAAAGTTTTGAATGGAGATCGACCTCAATTCCAACATTCAGGGTGGAGCGTCGGATATTATTGACGAATCTATTGCGCCAGTATTTTTTCGTGGCTGTTTACCGAGCTTTTGCAGAATCTCTGGCCAGTGAAAATGCCAGTCGTCTCGCTTCTATGCAGGCCGCTGAAAAAAATATCGATGAACGACTCCAGAATCTTGAAAATGATTATAACCGGCAACGACAATCATCCATCACTTCAGAGTTGCTGGATCTGGTAAGCGGTTATGAAGTGTTGAATCAATAAATATAAATAAAGGAGGTTTTTTATGCCCATTAGAAAAGCATTTGCAAGATGGCAGGGCAACCTTTCCGATGGAAAGGGAATGATGAATGTGGAAAGCGGTGCCTTTGAGGAGCAGTACTCTTTTTCATCGAGATTTGAAACTGGAAAAGGAACCAACCCCGAAGAATTAATCGGAGCAGCCCATGCCGGTTGCTTTTCCATGTCTCTTTCAAAAATTCTGGCCGATAATGGTTATGACCCTGCAAAGATCGAAACCAGTGCTGAAGTTAGCCTTGAAAAAGAAAACACCGGATTTAAAATTACCAGGATTCAGCTCAAAACTACGGCAAAAGTAGCCGATATCGACGAGGAGACCTTTGAAAAATTTGCCGTTGAAGCAAAAGAAAATTGTCCGGTCTCAAAAGCACTGCAGGCCGTTACCATTAAAGTGGTTGCACACCTCCAGTCATAAAGAGGATTGCATAAAATTTTTATCGACCGGAATACGCCGAAATGAAATGAATCAATTATAAATTCAAGGAGATGACTATGTCATTGAAAAATAAAAAAGTTGCTGTTTTGCTTGCCAATCTCTATGAAGATCTCGAGTTTTGGTATCCCTATATTCGTATGCAGGAAGCCGGCGCAGATGTAACCAGCATCGGTCCGGCAGATGAGACCTATAAAGGCAAGCACGGAATACCGGCAAAGCCGGATCAATCCATACACGATGTTAATGCCGAGGATTTCGACGCGGTTATTATCCCGGGAGGCTATTCACCGGACCATATGCGACGCTCCCCGGAAATGATCGATTTTGTAAAAAAGGTTCATGACAACAATAAATTTGTTGCTGCAATATGTCATGGCGGGTGGATGCTGGCTTCAGCCGAAATTCTGAATGGAAAGCAGGTTACCAGCTTTTTTTCGATTAAAGACGATCTGGTACACGCCGGTGCCGAATGGATGGACAAGGAAGTTGTCGTCGATGAATATCTGGTGACCTCGAGAACGCCGAAAGACCTGCCGGCATTTTGTAAAACTCTGATTGAGTTATTGTCCTAAAATTATAAGGTGAGCCGATATGCCTGTATTGAATCGTCAGGTTGCCAATATGCTCGACCGTCTGGCTGATACGCTGGATATCGAAGGTGCAAACGAGTTTCGGGTACGCGCTTATAGGAGTGCGGCCCAAACCATAAGAAGCCTTTCTAAAAATGTTTCTGAAATGGTGGAGAACGACGACGACCTTTCCAAACTCCCCAATATTGGTGACAGCATGGCGGAAAAAATCAAAGAGATCGTTGAAACCGGCTCTTTAAAACAGCTGAAAAAAGCAAAAAAGCGCATACCTGAAGGGCTGATTGATTTGATGGATATATCAAATCTCGGTCCAAAGCGAGTACACAGGCTCAACCAGGAACTCGATATAAAAAATATCGATGACTTGAAAAAGGCCGCCAAAGATGAAAAGATAAGGGAGATTGAAGGCTTTGGTAAAAAGACGGAAGAGAAAATCCTGGAAGAATCCGAAAAACAGATTTCGGATAAAGAAAAAGAGCGGCTGAAATGGAGAGATGCCAGGGAGATTTCCGAACCCCTGATGGACTATATGAAAAAGCTGGATGAAATAGAACAAATTGATATTGCCGGAAGCTATCGTCGCTGCAAAGAAACCATAGGTGACCTTGATATTCTTGTTATCTGTGAAGATCAAAAGAAAACCATGGAGCATTTTGTCAGCTATGAAGATATCGACGATGTGATCTCCAAAGGCGACACGCGTTCTTCTATTCGCCTCAACTCCGGATTGCAGGTCGATCTGCGCGTGGTATCAAAAAAGAGTTATGGATCGGCGTTGGTCTATTTTACCGGCTCAAAAGCGCATAATATAAAAATTCGCAAGATTGCCGGCGACAAAGACCTAAAGATCAATGAATATGGCGTTTTTAAAGGCGATGACCAGGTCGCCGGAAAGACCGAAAGAGAGGTATATGAACAAAACGATTTAAAATATGTCGACCCTGAATTGCGCGAAGACCGTGGGGAGATAGAAGCGGCACGCAATGATAACCTTCCCAAATTGGTAACTCTGGAAGATATTCGCGGTGACCTGCAGTCTCATACCAAAGCCAGCGATGGCAAATACACCATGGAAGAAATGGTTAACGCGGCAAAAGATAAAGGATACGACTATTTTGCCATTACCGATCATTCTCAGCGGGTCACCATGGCCAAGGGACTGGATGAAAATCGGATGGAAAAGCAAATCAAAAAGATGGAGGAATTGAATAAAAAAATTAAAGGCATAAGGATCCTTAAAGCCGTAGAAGTGGATATACTGGAAGACGGTTCACTTGATCTGGAAGATGAGATTTTAAAAGAGCTGGACGTCGTGGTCTGTTCTATTCATTATAACAGGAATCTTTCACAAAGGAAACAAACAAAACGCATCCTCAAGGCGATGGAAAACCCATATTTCAATATTTTCGGACATCCGACCGGCCGTATTATTCAAAAACGTGAACCCATCAAGGTAAATATGGAGGAAATTTTCAAGACCGCAAAAGACTATAATATACATATGGAACTCAATGCCAGTCCGGAGCGGCTTGATCTTTCCGATGTTTATTGCAAGACATGCAAAGAGATGGGACTTAAAATTGCCATTTCAACCGATGCACACATGAAAAGTCATCTGGATAATATGATTTACGGTGTAAATCAGGCACGCCGGGGCTGGCTTGAAAAGGGAGACGTGCTCAATACTCACAAATGGTCCAATTTAAAAAAAATGTTAAAACGAAACTAAAAGAGGGATCGATTTGGCTAAAAATCCATTTTTCAAGGATCCAAAAACAAAATTCAAGGATGCGGATAAACTCGATAAAAAAGAGGCGGAAACCCAGATCAATCAACTCGTCGAGGCGATAAATCATCACGATTACTTGTATTATGTTAAAAACAAACCGGCTATCTCTGATCGAAAATATGATCTTTTATATAAGAGACTGGAAGAGCTGGAAGAGCAGTATCCGGATCTCAGGCCTGACGACTCGCCGACAAAACGAGTCGGAGCCGAGCCTGTAGACAAGCTGAAAAAACTCGACCATACCCGCCCCATGCTGAGTCTGAATTCCGCCCTCGAAGATGACAAAATTAAAGACTTTATCGATTATGTAAAAAGACACAGCGACAAAAAAAGTATAGATTATGTACTGGAACCCAAGTTTGACGGTTTTTCTGTTGAGGTTGTCTATGAGAACGGTGAGTTTAAATATGGTTCCACAAGAGGTAATGGTGTAACCGGAGAAGATATATCCGAAAATCTCAAAACCATCAGAGCAATACCTCTGAGATTGCAGCAGGAAAACAATCCTCCCGATTTCATTGCCGTCCGCGGTGAGGTTTTGATGCCTAAAGATGGATTTCAGGAATTGAACAAGGAGCGAATCAAAAAGGGCGAAGAGCCATTTGCCAATCCCCGCAACGCTGCTGCCGGTATCATGCGACAACTGGATCCGCAAAAAGTGGCCGATAAACCGCTGGATATCTATTTTTATACCATAATGGAAATACGAGATGACGAAATCCGCAAACACTGGAAGGTCTTTAAAAAATTACCTCAATGGGGATTTAAAACAAATAAGACCAATAAAAAATGTTCATCCTTTAAGGAAATATCTGAATACCATACAGATATTCTGCAAAAACGCGACGATCTGAATTATGATATAGATGGTGTTGTCATCAAAGTCAATGATTACGATATCCGAGAAGAGCTTGGCGTAAGAGAAAACAGTCCGCGATGGGCCATTGCCTGGAAATTTCCAGCCAAAGAAGAGGTTACCAATCTCGTTGATATTGTCGTTCAGGTGGGCAAGTCCGGTATGCTCACACCGGTTGCTCTGCTTGAACCGGTTGATGTCGGGGGCGTGACGGTAAGCCGGGCTTCATTGCATAACGAAGAGATAATAAAGGAAAAAGATGTCCGGCCGGGAGACGAGGTGCGAATAAAACGTGCCGGAGATGTCATTCCCGAGGTTGTGGAACGCGTCGGCGAGCATCAAAAAAAGGCTAAAAAATTTTCCATGCCCGACAAATGCCCCTCCTGCGGTACAAAAGTAGAAAAAGAGGGCGCTTATTATTTTTGTCCCGCCGGTCTGCAATGCCGGGCCCAGCTCATCGGCCGACTGGTTCATTACGCTTCCCGTGAAGCGATGAATATCGAAAATCTGGGAGATAAAATAGCCAGACACCTGGTTGAAAAAGAAATGGTCCAAGATCTCGCTGATCTCTATCAATTGTCACAAAGCAATCTTAAAAAACTGCCGGGATTTGCGGATAAATCCTCAAAGCAACTCTATGATGATATTAAGG
>CAZMUU010000192.1:0-6912 GCA_964569215.1 uncultured Cytophagia bacterium | reverse complement strand
GAGGATGTCGTCATCGACAACTGTACGATGAAACACGGTCATGGCGGTGTGGTGATCGGCAGTGAAATGTCTGCAGATGTCCGCAATATTGTTGTATCAAATTGTGTTTTTCACGATACCGACCGCGGCATACGGATAAAAACAAGAAGAGGCCGGGGCGGGGTTGTGGAAAATATTCGCATGGGAAATATTGTCATGCAAAATGTAACCGAAGCGTTTACCATGAACATGCATTATTGGGAAGACACCGACAAAGAAGCGGTGAGCGAACGAACACCGCGGTTTAGAAACATACATTTACAGCATATTACTGCGATCGACTGCAAAAAAGCCGGCAATCTGGTCGGGCTGGAAGAGATGCCGTTGCAGGATATTCGTTTTTCGGATATCACCATCATAGCAAAAGAGGGGATAACGTGCAAATATGTAAGCGATATAGATTTGATCGATGTAGAGATTCGCAATACCGAGAGCCCCGCTTTGGCTGGTGAACAAATAACGAATTTGTACATCAACAATTTTCAGTCTGCTAAAAATGAGAATAGGCCGGATATCACTTTGCACAACAGCAAACGCGTATCGGTTACAGGATGCTATCGCAGCATGATGACGCCATTCATTCGCTTTAGCGGCACAGAAACAACGGATATCATGATTATCGGAGGCCATCAAGCTGATAAAAATGCCATCCTCATCGGAGACGAAATCGATCGCAATCAGATTCACTTTAGAATGTGAGTCATGACTGTAAATAATATTTACGCCTCTTAATGCTTTGTGTTATCTTTGTAAAGCAATTACACGAGCCGTAAGAGTGCACCTCGGGGGACTAGTGATAAATTCCGCTAAAAAACAATAAATTAGGGCGAAAAAACCCGTGTTGACGTGGTAAAATTTAATTTTTGCCTGGCATATGATTTGCATTATTTTATATTATAATAATGACAGGGTGAAACCAGCAACAAACAGGAGAACCTCCCATGATCAGAGATGTCAGCCGGCCTCGAAAATCCATCGATACCGGTGACCGGGTAAAACTCGAAGCCGTGGATTCCGATGAAGAATTGATTTTTCAGCTCGTTGATGAGGTCATGGAAACGGATGAAAAAAACGCCCTCTCGGTACACACACCGATCGGCAAGGCGTTGGTGGGCAAGCGGGTCAATGATATCGTCGACCTGAATACCGGCTCCAGGCCCAAAAAATTTAAAATTATTTGGATATTATAATCATTATGGAGGAAACATGGCTCAATATCATGAACCAACGGAAGAATTAAGTGCTCAGGACCGCAACTATACCCGCGCGTTAAACAGCCTGAAAGAAGAAATTGAAGCGGTTGACTGGTATCACCAACGAGTGGCCAGCAGCAATGATGAGCATCTCAGAAAAATTCTGGAACACAACAAACAGGAAGAAATCGAACACGCCTGTATGGTTATTGAGTGGCTGAGAAGGAATATGCCCGGCTGGGAGGAACAATTGAGAACCTATCTCTTCACCGAAGGCGATATTACGGAACTCGAAGAAGAAGAGGAATCGGAAAACGAATCGGGAAAACCACAGGCTTCTTTCAATCTCGGCATCGGTAATTTGAAAAAATAATAAACGACAAATCAAGGAGAAGATAAAATGGACATGCTTAAACGCAATCTGGCCCCCTTGACCGACAAGGCGTGGGAGTTTATCGATACAGAAGCAAAAATTGTGTTAAAATCAAAACTGACGGCGAGAAAAGTTCTGGAGGTCGAAGGACCAGGCGACTGGGGAAAAGCATCGGTTCCAACCGGAAAGCTGGAATACCCCAAAAAGCAACCGGGTAAATCGCTTGAATACGGTGTTCACCAGATTCAACCTCTGGTGGAGGTGCGTTCATTTTTCGATCTCGATCTGAAGGCGCTCGACTCGATCGAGCGGGGTAATGAAGATATCAACCTCGACCCCATGGAAGAAGCAGCCAGACAGATCGCCAAATTTGAAGAAGATGCTGTTTATCACGGCTTTGCTGCCGCCAATATCACCGGCCTGAAAAAGGGCACGGACCATACTGTTGTAAATTTTTCCGGCCAACCCGATGCCTTTATGAATTCTCTTACGGAGGCGCTGCTCAAGTTTAAAAAAAGTGCAATCGATGGGCCCTATGCAATGGTGATGGGTACCGACTTGTGGCAATATATATCCGGCTATGTAAAAGGCTATCCGATCCTGCCGCGTATTAAAGATATGCTCGGCGGACCGATCGTACTCAACGATGAGCTGCAGGAAAATTATATCATCTCCCAACGCGGTGACGATATGCGTCTTGTGCTCGGACAAGATATGTCTATCGGCTATCACTCCCATGTAATGGATAAAGTGAGACTCTATTTTGCCGAGTCATTTACCTTTCAATTGTTCGAGCCGGCAGCGGTTATCGTTTTAAACTGGAAGAAAAAAGTGTGATATCGTATCCTGAAAAGAGCTATAAAAAAAAAGGTCAGCGATTCAAAAAGAGAGTCGTTGACTTTTTTCGTTCGATAAAAATAGTTTTCCCGCGACTTGTCAGCCGGTTTAAAAGACGGGCGGTGATTACCCGTTTGCACAAGGCCGATATCATCGTTGCCAGTCCTGCATTAAAACGTCTCTCCTTCATCGCCCTTCTGCACCGGTTGATGCTGAGATCTATCTATGTGCACAGCATGCTCTATATCGGCAACGGTAAAATCCTGCATACCACATCACGTCACGGCGTGGTCATTCACAACGTACCGGGTAAAATATTCAGTAAAAAACGATATGCGGTTTATCGGGTTAGGGAGATCAGCCGTGAACAAAAAATGCAAGTGATCGAAGAGGCGCTAAAGTGGCACAGGGCGAAAATTGATCATGTCGCCATGTTCAAGTTGATTCCACAACGGCTGTTCGGCTGGTTTCAACCTGCTGCCACGGAAGAGGATAAAAGTTTATGGTGCAGCCGGCTCATTTATCGCGCCTTTTTAAGTGCCGGTATCGATTTGTTGCCCGATCAGGACACGAGTATCGTGGTTTCAGAAGATTTAGCCAACAGTCCACTGGTAAAACAGGTATTTTAGCAAACATAACACCTGAACGGCTGATTTCCGTTTTTATTCCTCCCGGTAGTACAGACGCTCATTTTACAAAACCTAGTCGTTCTCGTCGCCTTCCAGATCAACCTTGAGAGATAAAAACCTGAGTAAATCTTTCAGGGCAATGATTCCCACCAATTTATCGCCTTCTGTGACCATCAGACGGCTGTTATCGCTTTTGTGCATAATCGACATGGCCTGCATGGCGTCGGTGTTTTTATCAATGGTATTATCGGCAGAGCATTTGCTGACGATATCCGAGACAGTGGTGTTGTCCCACCGATCGCGATCAATGGATTTGATTTCCTTTGTACTTATACAACCGACCAGTTGATGATCCTTTACGACGGGATACATTTTGAAATGATGTTTGTAGACATAATTTTCCACCAGATCGTGAATCGTCGTATCCGGGGAGATGGTAACGGGATCATCATTCATAAAGCGCTCAATGCTTTCGCCTTCCAGCTCTTTCCTCACCAACAGCTGTTGATAGGACATTTGTGAGGCGTTGCGCATAAACATCCCGATAAGGAACCACCATATACCACCCACTATGCCACCGGCGATAAACTGTAGAACGCCCAATACGATCAGCAACGTGCCAAAGCCTTTACCGATAGCCGAAGCCTGACGAGTGGCTTTTTTGATATTATTTTTCCATTTCCACAATCCAGAACGCAGCACACGCCCGCCATCCAGGGGAAAAGCAGGCAGCAAGTTGAATCCGGCCAGAATAAAATTAATGATGGCGAGATAGTTAACCACACCGGTGACCGGTGTGCTCCAGCCGCTGGTTTCGCCGACAAAACGGACGCCCAGAAAAAAGAAGCCGATAACGATGCTGGCTATAGGACCGGCGATCGCCATAAAAAACTCTGCTTTGGGTGTTTCCGGTTCATCGTGCATTTCAGCAACGCCGCCGAAAATAAAAAGGGTAATACCCTCAATCGGCAGCCCAAACCGGCGTGCCACCAAAGAGTGACTCAATTCGTGAAAAATTATGGAAAGAAACAGTCCCAGGGCTCCGGCCGCCCCCATGTACCAATGAACACTATTGCTGAGATTTTTAAATTCGTTGGGAAAAACACCCTTTGCCAACGACCAGGTAATCAACACGGCGATAAAAATCCAGCTAAGATCTATGTGAACCGTAAAACCGAATAATTTAAAAAGTTTTATTTTTTTTCCAAACATCTTTTATCCTTTCATTCGTGTCTGTTTACTAATTCTGTATCGGATAAAATGAAAACAATGGATTATAAATTATAAATCCGGGTAGACTAAAATTTGATATGGGATAGAACTTTCAGGAACAACCGATTCGTCCCGGCAGATACGATCTTTATGATTTATCCCATTTACCCCGAGCCAACTGGAATTTGGGCTCGAATGCGAGAAAAAGATCCAGGTACTGTTCCAGATATCTGGAAAGCAAGAATTTATCCTTAACGGTCTCATGCGCTTCCTTGCTCATCTGCTGCCGCAATTTTTTGTCGGAGAGCACCTGAACGATGCGTTCGGCCGCTTGGTCAACGGATGAGACCAAAAAGCCGTTTCTGCCGTCCTCGATCTGAAATCGAATCCCCCCCACATCGCCGCCGATGACCGGTGTCCCTTTCCACATGGCTTCGCTTACCGTCAGACCAAACCCTTCGCGAATGGATTTTTGCAAGACAACGGCTGCACGGCACTGCAGTGCATTGACCAGTGCCGTATCTTCCTGACTGAGAATCAGAATGCGTTCCTCGCGCTGATCCAGCAGAGACTTGTAGACCTCGATACCCTCTGGATCGTCTGTCGCCACATTTCCCAGCAGTACCAGGGTGGCATCAACTTTTTTCCTCGCTTTTTTAAAGGCATCGATGACGCCCTGTGGGTCTTTCCATTTGTCGAAACGCGATATCTGCACAACAAGAGGCAGATCGGTGGGAATGTCATAGTAATCAAGCCGCTCAGCGATTTCACTCTCTTTCAGATCCTGGTTGAGAATGGAAAAGGGATCAATTGCCGGCATAAAAGTGATCTGCGGTGTTTTCAAGTCCTGTTTATACGCATCGGATGAAACGATAACCGCATCGTATTTTTCAACATGCGGCTTGAAATAGTCCCAGAGTGCTTTATGCGGTTCGGAAATATCGATATGACAACGCCAGATCCAGGGCCCCCGTTTGCGATAATGATTGATCATCAGCAACGGCTGTGGATCATGTATGATGACAACATCGTGGTCGATATGATTGCGCATAACGTTTTGCAGCAGCACATCCTGGTAAATTCGTTTTTTGCGGTCGGTAAGGTTGATTTTGCCGCCCTGGAGCGCATTGTGCATTCGCTTGGTGATATTAAAAAAATCCGGAGAGCCCTGTATGACCCGCCACCCGGTTTTGATACCGAGACCGTTGAGCAGAATGGTCAGAGACGACAGCAGTACCGATACACCACCGCCATAGTAGGTGGAATTGACATTTGCAATATGCATGTCCTGCAGCAGGCCGGCTTTATCCTTGATCCGTTCCACTGCTTGTCTGCCGATGAGAGGTTCATAATCCTCAATCGTGTGAATTTTCGGTTTCATATCTCTCTTTCAATTGATTCTCTCTTTGCATTTTACCTTACGAGAGTTTCCGTATCGTTAATCTACAAAAGGCTGAATGAATATGCAATCGTTTTCAGCAGAGCGACCTCCACCCGTTTCATTTGATTCGCCGGGATTACACCGGATTTATGGAAAATCAAAAAAACAGTTCAACGGATAGCGGCAGCTTATTGTTACGAGGTTTTCTCAGATTCCGTATTTATCCATTTTGTTGTAAAGTGCTCTGCGGCTGATACCGAGCAATTCAGCTGCCCGGGTGCGATTGTTCTGCGCCATTTCGAGTGCCCTTACAACCGTTTTGTGTTCGATCTCCTCCAGGGGGGTTCCAATGGTAAACTGAATGGTCGGGCTACTGGGTTCTTCACGCCTGAAACGCGGCGGTAGATGGCGAACCTGAATGCGCTTGCCGTTACACATGAGTACCGCCCGCTGTATAACATTTTTCAATTCCCGTACATTACCGGGCCAGTCGTATTCCTCAAAAGTCTGTAAAACATCTTTGGAAACATCAACGATCTTTTTGTTGAAATCCCGGTTAAACTGATCGACAAAGTGAAAAATAAGCAAGTGAATGTCTTCAGGGCGCTGATGTAATGGCGGAATGAAGATTCGAAAGACATCCAACCGGTAAAAAAGATCTTCGCGAAACCGGTTTTCCTGCACCATCTTCTCCAGATCTTCATTGGAAGCAGCAATGATGCGGCAGTTACTCTTAATAGGATCCTTGCCGCCGAGCCGGTAAAATTCCTGCTGTTCAAGCAAACGCAATAAACTTACCTGAATCTTGTCACTCACCGATCCAATTTCATCGAGAAAAACAGTCCCTTTTTCTGCGAGTTCGAACTTGCCTTTGCTTTGACGATCCGCACCGGTAAAGGCTCCCTTTTCATGACCAAACAGTTCGCTCGCCACCAGCTCACCGGGTAGAGCAGCAAGGTTCACCGGTATAAATCGTTCTCCTTTACGTTGACTGAGCTCGTGAATGGTCTGGGCGGTGATATCCTTGCCGGTACCGGTCTCGCCCAGCAGAAGAACATGGATATCATTAGAGGCCGCCAGCTCGATCTGGCGATAGACCTGTCGCATGGCCTGGGATCGTCCGATGATCTGGCCGAATTTTTCCTCGGCATCGTTTTTTGCCGGATCGATCAACCTGGCCTTCATCGCTCTCTCGATCAGGGCCTTGAGCTCACGGTCATAAACCGGGACTTAGCTATATTGAAAAAA
>CAZMUU010000191.1:0-6960 GCA_964569215.1 uncultured Cytophagia bacterium | reverse complement strand
ACGGATGCCGCCAGCGGCACCGTTTTTATCCTGACCCGCTCGATCCGCAAGTGACGCTTCGCGATACTTTGGATTTTGTCCCGGTTTTTATGACCCAGACCATCGATTTTGGCGCCACCGCCAGTGATTTTTGGTATTCACTGCTTGATGGTGAAAACATTATTCCCGACGTGGCTCTTGGGCGTTTACCGGTCAGAACACTGGACGAGTGCGATCGGGTTACGAGAAAGATCGTTCGCTATGAGACAGAGCCGCCTCAGGGTGCCTGGCGTAACCGGTTTTTATTTATCGGTGGAAATCATTCTGCTTTTCGAACCCAATGTTATGATCTTTCTTATTCGGTTACGCCGGCGGATTTTGAGCCGCGACTGCTGCTGACCCTGCAGAATCCAAAGCTTGCGTATGATCCCCATTTTGGCAGCACCTTCACGCTTTTGGACTATTTTGATCAGGGATGTGCGGTGATTAATTTTCACGGACATGGCGGCGGCGCTATTTGGGCGGATAATGGCTTGCTTCGAATCGAAGATGTCGAAAAAATATATGGCCGGAACAAATTACCGCTGGTCATGAGTATGACTTGTTTTACCGCAGCCTTTGAATCGCCAAAATTGATGAATTTGGCAGATACGTTGCTTTTTTCTGAAAACGTCGGTGCGATCGCTTTTTTAGGGTCGAGCGGAATCACAAGGGTATATAATGACTATTATTTACAGCGAGAAATTTTAAAAGTATTATACCAGCATCCTGATTGGAGCATTGGCGACATTATCAACACGGGTAAAGTGAATTACCAGCTTAATTATCAAAACCAATACGTTGAATCGGAAGTCCACCAGTACCATATCCTTGGTGATCCTGCAACACGCCTGGCCTTGCCGCAAAATCAGGTCAGGCTGCATTCTGAACGCAAGCTTTACAAACCCGGAGAAACCATTCAGATAACCACCACCTTGCCGTTCGATCAGGGCGTTGCTCATGTTTCCCTAACCGATTCCTTTTTACAAATTATCGAATCAAATGATATTTCCGTCTCCTCCAGTGATTTTTCATTTTCATTTACCGTTCCCGAGAACTTTCAGGGTCAAAATGGATGGATACGGTTATATGCGAATGATAATATGGATATGCAGCGGGTTAACGGAGGATTCAGTTTTTCGCTTTCACCGGTTATGTTTGATTCCGTTTTTATCGATGATAGCAATCATCCGAACTTGAGTTTTCGCGTTTATGTCGAGCATGAAAATCCTCCGACTGAAGTTTTATGCGTGGTGAATTATGATACCATTTCAATGAAATCGGAAGGCTCTTTTTGGTACACCGCAGAGCATAACGTTCCCCTTTATTTTACTTCATTTTCCTATGAATTTATTTTTGAGCAGGGAAACAAACAATTTTCGAGTGGTCAGCGAATTCACTCGGTACAAAATAATATCGATTTGACAATAGATGTTGCTACCGTTGATTTTGATTGGGATACAACCACCTATATAACTGCAAACGTGTTGAATCTGGGCAATCAAAGCGTTCAGGATGTAAAAATTCTCTATGAACATTTTACAACCGAGAAGGAATGGAAAATTCTGGGAAAAGACTGGATTGATATCGATGCCTTTTCATCAGCGCGAACGCGACTGCCCTATGCAGCAATGCCCGGCGAGCTGTCTCTGCGAATGACAGTGGACCCTGAAAATCAATTCGACATGTACCGTCGTTATAATAACCGGGTTGATAAGACATTGACCGTGAACGCTTTTCCCTATAATCCTCATCAGGGAATCGTTATTAACAATGCCGGCATGGATACGCTGAAATATGATGATAATCTCATGATATTTGTACCTTTGCAGACTGTTTCTTCGTCATCGGTCTTAAAAGTGGGAAAAAAGGACAGCATACGGATTTGGGAACAACCTGATTTGAAAAAAACGGTGGATATCGCTGCCTATGAAATCGCTCTTGGCAAAGGAGATGACCTCTTTTCCAGGCCATTAACGGTTTATATGGATATTTCCGAGTCAGTTGGTGCGATTTCCGAAACAAATAAAACTCTACACTTGTATCGCTTTGAACCGAGAACGCAAAAATGGGTGCAGCAAACCACAATTATCGGAGAACGGAGCGCTGCAGGCCAAATTCAACAGAATGGAGTATATACGCTCCTCTATGGAACCGATGATACCCCCCCGACCGTAAAAGTAACCATCGACGGACAACCGGTGGCTGAGAACAGCATGATCGCTCCCGAACCCTATATAGCCATACAGCTGCAGGATATGAATGGTATAGATATCTCGCCGGAAAAGTTAATGGTATACCTGGATGAAAAATTTTATACCGGTGAGGAGCTCGCTCTGCCGGATAGCGGGGTGGAAGGTAATCATGTTCATCTGACCTTGAGACCCAAATTACGTCCGGGCTCGCATATCCTTATTATTCAAGCTCTTGACTGCATGGGCAACGCTTCTCCGGAGATTCGGTCGCAGTTTAGAGTAGCTGCTGAATTTGAATTAACCCTGTATGGCAATTATCCGAATCCCTTTCAGGATGAAACGATATTCGCTTACCATCTTTCCATGCCCTGTGAGTATTTCTCCATTAAAATTTACAGCGCTTCAGGGCGACTAATACGAACCCTGGATCCCGCTCAAGATCCATTTGATCCCAATCCTTTGGGCACGGACTATCACGAAGCGGTTTGGGATGGTCTGGATGAGGATGGCTTTGAGGTTGCAAATGGTGTCTATTTCTACAAGGCTGTTGCCGAGTTTGAATCAAAAAAATATAAAGTTACCGGAAAAATAGCACGGATCCAATAAACAATGAAAAGCGTATCTGTTTATTATCATATTTTTATTTTTTACCTTTTATTGATTTTGATATTGCCCCTGACCGGGCAAAGCCGCTATGGCGGTGCGTCGATGCAATTGGGACTCGGAGCGCAAAATCTGGCTCTCGGAGGAGCAACTGTAGCCCGGGTCGGTCAGCATGACGGCTTTTATTATAATCCATCCGCTCCCGCAGGAACTGACCGAATGCGGCTTTCTCTGATGTATGCGCCGAGCTTTGGCGGATTCGGCAAAGCGTTGGCGAATTATAATTACGTCGGTGTTTCGCTGCCCCTGCCGCAACAAGCGGTGTTGGGTGTTCACTGGACCCGGTTTTCTGTTGATGATATTCCTCTTTTCCCAAGTTTACGCGGGTCATCTTATGCCGACCGATTAAATAATGCTGAACTGCGTCCGGATGGGACGCCGAGCGGCTCCTTTACCGATATTGAAGATGTTTTTTATTTTAATTTTTCCCGTATGTTTTCTGTCAACCTTGCTCTTGGCTGGTTGTTTACCGATTTGCCCGTAAAGATTCCCGTCGGCTTTACCATTAAGGGTTTAAGACAAAGGATTTACGACTCATCCGCTTCCGGATTGGGACTGGATATCGGTACGATGATAAAATTCAAACTCGGTCACCTGCTCGACCGCAGAACCATAGGCGATGTGGCGATCGGCCTTGCGGTCCGGGATATATCGGATACAAAAATTATATGGAACACAAAACATGAAGATCAAATTGGCCGTACCGTCTCTTTTGGTGTTGCCTTTGAGCAAAACGTGGGTTTTCGGGATGCGGCTGTTCATTTGTACTGGACGACGTGGAAGAGAATTGAACGGCAACATCTGTTCGGCCTTGAGTTAAAAATGAATAACGGTTCCCTGCGATTCGGAAAGAACCGCGACGGCTTGACAGCGGGGGTCGGTATTGAACTTTGGCGGTTGATGTTTGATTATGCTTTTGTTACCCTGGACCTTGAAAATGCACACCGAATCAGTTGTTCATTTTCTTTCAAGTAATCAAATCTGCTGATAGATTCCAAATGCTGTAGTAGCACGTTTAATGCAATTTTTTAATCCATTTCGACCTTTATATTTTTTATGAGCTTTAAATTGATTAAATTGATATTATAGCCACCTGAATCGTGTGATAAAAAGCGAGCTTTTTATGAAAACACGTTTATTGATATTTTGCAGTGGGTTGTTGTTATTTACAGCCTGCAGTGAAACCTCTGAGGAGGAGCCATTGCTGCAGCCTCCGATGGTTGTAGCGGCTGTCAGCGATATGGCTGAGCAGGAGAGAGGTATCGACGCAGTCCCTGAAAGCAACGCCATTCAGATTCAATGGATGAAACAAACTATTTATGCCGGCTATCAACTGTACAGAAAATCCCAGAATCGAGATGAATTCGATTTAATTGCCGAGATTTCCGGAGAAGACAGCACCTATATGGATACGAATGTGGAACTATTTGAACGCTATTTTTATTATATTATTGGATTTAGCGACAGGCAAAGTGCGCCCTCTGATACGGTGAATTACATGTTGGTTACAAAAGCTTATAATCTATCAGTATCTCTGCAAGATTCGATCACATTTCACTGGCAATTGGAGAATATCGCTCCTGATGAATATATCCTGAAATTGTTTGACGACACGTCCAACGAAAGAATTTGGTTCAGCCGTATCCAATCCTCCTATCAGGGTATGTCGGAATCCGTGATTTATAACCGGGACGGGATGGCGGCCGGTCGAGACCTGGAGGCAGGCGTGCGTTACCGCTGGCGTGTTGATATTGTCGGCCCGGCCAATCACTCCGGAAGTGAATCAAGATGGCATCGCTTTGAATTGCCTCAGTAATTAAGTCTATAATAATAATATAGATAAAGAATCCATAGATTTGACTTGACAATTAGTTAAAAAGTTTTAATATTTAAATTAATATACATCACAAATGATCCTTTCCTGGAGGTGGGGAAATGAAAGTAGTTAGAACGGCACTATTTGTATTTATTTTGCATCTGTTTTTGACTCACGCATCTTTGGCTGTCGGCATTCAAGGAGGAAGAGGCCTTCCCCATACCAAGGCTGCCTGGGTTATGCAAAAAGGACATTTGACCCTGTCGACGCATACATCTTTTTGGGGTAAAGTCCATCAAGTTAAAACCGTAGCTGATGATAAAACCGCTTATACGATTTGGGATGTGCAGGGATTGCTGAGCCTCAATTATGGTTTGGGTGATCATTTTGGCTTTTTTATAACTCCCTCGTTTTATAAAGACGTTCATCGGGGAGAATATGAGGACTATCCCTGGGATACCCGGATCGGATTGAAGATAGGGTCCTTTGGCTCCAAAGCGAGTTCGTTGAGCTACGGTGTTGAACTGAACGCAAGATTTCCCACAGGTGAGAGACACAACATTCTCTATCATCCGTACAATGCCGGCTCTGTGGGATTTGGTTTTACCGGTCTGGTCAGCTATGCCCTTGATCCGCTTTATCCGGAAGATGCCCTGAATATTCATGCAAACCTCGGATATTTTCATCATAACGATGTTGGCGATGAATTGATCAGAGAAATAGCCGGGTTGCAAAACGAGGTTCTTCACCCCACTCAGGAAGGTTTTTACGCATTGGGATTTATGATTCCGACCCAAAGTTTCGATTATACCATGGAAATGTATGGCAATTTTTGGCTGCAGCAACCTCCGGAGACGGCAGCAGGCAGAGAAGTCTATTCCTATTTTGCCGCCAGCGTTGTTTATAAACCCTACCGCTGGTTTGATTTTATCGTTTCAGGGGAATACCGCTTAACGTCGGACAAAGAAGAGACAGTGGGCCCCCTGCGTTCCCCCTCCGCCATTCCAAATTATAACACATGGCGGGTCAATGTTGGCGCAAAGTTTGTATTGCTACCGACATCGGTTTATCGTACCAGTGAACGCGATGTTTTGATGCAGCGGGCACAGAATCGCAGAGAGCTGTTTGAACAAATCATCCGCGACCGTCGCGAAACCGAATCAGCAGAAGAAGAGCTGGAGCGTATTCGGGAAGAACGGCGTAAAGCCGAACGTGAATTGGAGCGGTTGCGCAGGATCTTGGAGGGTCAAAAAGAAAGCAGCGAAAACCTGGAATCTCTGAGGCAAAATCTGGAACCCAATTAATTGTTACAACGAAAACTCGGGCTGCTACACTCTGTTTCTATTATCGTCGGAACCGTTATCGGTTCCGGCGTTTTTATTAATTTACCTGTCGTTGCCCGCAATGCGGGCTCGCCCTTGCTTGCCATCCTCGCCTGGCTTATCGGCGGCTTGATCTGGATTCCCCAGGTTTTCATTATTACGGAAATGGCTACCGCTTATCCCGGTCAGGGATTTGGTTATCTATATCTTAAAAAAGCAGACAAACCGGCACTGGCTTTTCTTTATGTCTGGTCTGCATTTATTACCAGTGACACTCCCTCCATAAGTATTATTGCCATGAGCGCTATTTCGGCTCTTGCCGTTTTTTGGGCGCCTTTTGATGATCCTGTTTTTAATCGTCTTTTTGCCGTTTTACTGATCCTGGTGCTGACAATTCCGCACTATCGCGATGTAAAAACCGGTGGTAACTTGCAGATTCTTTTGACTGCAATTAAGATATCCCCGCTTCTGCTCCTGGTGATCCTGGGCGCCATTTTCTGTCAATGCCATCATCTTACGGCAAACGAAACAATGAATACGATGAACCTATCCGTTTTTGGTGCGGTTGGTGCGGGAGTGGCGGCAACAGTATGGCCCTATGCCGGAATTCCCAATTTATTGTACATGGCCGGTGAAATCAAAAATCCGTCAAAAACCCTGCCGCTTGCCTTGATCGGTTCCGTTCTGGCGATCATGACGGCTTATGTTCTTATTTCCCTGGCAACGTTCGCTATTGTTCCTTATGAAGAACTGATTTCCTTTGTCGGCAGTTTTGCCAATCCGTTTCTCTCTTTACCTTTCTTCGCTGCTTTTGCCGCAGCCTTTCTGGGTGTTTTTGCTTTCATTTCCATGGCCGGTGCCACCAATGCTTGCATTATGGTACAGCCGAGAATGGAATATGCCATCGCCCGGGATGGCCTTTTTTTCAGACCGTTTGCACACGTAC
>CAZMUU010000190.1:220-6984 GCA_964569215.1 uncultured Cytophagia bacterium | reverse complement strand
TTTATTCTATGCATTGTCTTTCTCCTTATCGTGCCGCTTACACAGAACGTTAAAACAATCTCCGAAAATTATATCAACAGCATACCGGATGATATTCCGGATATCCATCTCAGAGACGGCGGGGTTGACCTTAAAGGCAGCCTTCCCAGCCGATTTTATTTTCCAAATGGTTCCGTTGTCATATTCATGCAGAACGCTTCAAGGGAGATATTAAATCCTGAAAATCGATTTTCACTGGTAATAACACCCGCCCTGCTCTATTTCAAGTTGTCAGAAAACAATATCCTTACCGTTCATTTTAAGGGGTTAAGCGTTGATGAACCCGGTGACTTGACGCCTAAAATGCTGCGCAGTGGAGCAGAGAAAATTGTATCTGTTTTATTGCGGCTGGGTATTCTGTTCATTCTTTTGCTCTTTGTTATTTGTTATAACGTCATCGCAGTGATTGCCGCCGGCCTTGCCTCGATTTTAAACACCATTTTCAATGGCGAGCTTACGTTTCATATTCTGATTTTTACATCTTCTTGCCTGCTTTTTATCTGGTTCTCGATTTTTCTCGCCGTTCACTATCTTGGGCACGCTTTGGTCGATTCCTTTTTCATTCTCTTCTTTGGTTATGTGATATCATTTTTACTGTTTACCATCATCATGCTCATACGCCTGAAATTCAAACGGACAAGATAATTATTAAACAAGAGGACAAATACAATGATTGAGAATTTCGAACAGCTACTCAAGCAGGCGAAAAAGTCAAAACCGGTTTCTGTTTCCATTGCGGCTGCGAACGACAGCGCTTCCATCGGCGCAGTGGCGGAGGCGATTAATCTCGGACTTGCAACTGCAATTCTCTGCGGCGATGCAGAACAGATCAAACAAAGCCTGAAAGCAAATGGTTTAAACGCATCCCATTCTGTTCAAATTCTGAATGCGGATACACCTGAGACAGCGGCGGATCTGGCTATAGAACAGATCCACAAGGGGAATGCACATATTCTTTTAAAAGGTCAAATCAAAACCGCGCAATTGCTCAAGCGGGTTTTGGATAAAGAGAAAGGGTTGCGCTCAGGGCAACTGCTCAGCGATGTATTTCTTTTTGAGGTCTCATCTGCGCGAACGATGATGATAACGGATGGAGGGGTGAATTTAAAACCCGATCTGGGACAAAAAGTCGAGATTCTTAAAAATGCTGTTCAGGTCGGCCATGCGCTGGGCAATTCGTGCCCGCGGGTTGCTTTATTGTCAGCTATCGAGGTGGTAAATCCGGATATTCCTTCTACTCTTCAAGCCGCCATGATCGCGAAAATGAATCAACGAAAACAAATCAAGGGCTGCCTGGTGGATGGTCCCCTTGCTTTGGATAATGCTGTGTCGCTTCAGGCTGCGGAAACAAAGGGCATCGATTCACCGGTTGCCGGCAGAGCGGATATCCTTGTCTGTCCTGATATCGAGTCGGCCAATATGCTGGCAAAATCGACCACCTATTTCGCTGAGCTGAAACTTGCCCACGTTATTGTCGGAGCAAAAGTCCCTGTGCTTATACCATCGCGAGCAGATTCGTCACAGAGCAAATTATACTCTATTGCCCTGGGAAAACTCTTTTCAGAATATTTACAAAAAGAAAAGAATTGAATTTGTACACCAATTTAATTAAATTCATATATTTGTTCAATACAACGCTGAATGGATAGACTGTTGCGGATCAAAATTTCCTGGTTTCTTAATTTTCTTAAAATTTTACATGATGTTTTTGAACTATTTGGTCAATCGATTTTTTATCTCTTCGTAAGACCCTATTATATCAGAGACATCATCATTCAAATGCATTCGATTGGCGTGCGTTCGTTGCCCATCGTAATATTGATATCAGCCTTTACCGGGATGGTCCTTGCATTGCAATCAGGATACGAGATGGCTGTATATGGTGCCAAAATGTATGTCGGCTCTTTAATCAGCATATCCCTCGTTCGCGAGCTTGGCCCTGTTTTGATTGCGATGGTGGTTGCAGGAAGGGTTGGCTCGGGAATCGCTGCTGAATTGGGATCAATGTCTGTTACCGAACAGATCGACGCCATGCGGGCATTGGGAACCAATCCTGTTAAAAAGCTGGCCTCTACACGCCTGATTGCCATCACCATAATGCTTCCCGTTTTAACGGTAATCGGAGATATTGTCGGTATCTTTGGTGGATCGATCATCGCTGTAACCAATTTAAATATTCCGGGAGAATTTTACTGGAATACCGTGGTCACTTCGGTGACCTTTGAGGATATAACCGCCGGTCTTGTTAAACCCTTTGTCTTTGCCGTCATTATCGCCGTCATCGGATGCTATATGGGGTTTATGGCCAGAGGCGGGACTCAGGGCGTCGGCGAAGCCACGACCCGTTCGGTCGTTGTATCATCGATATTGATATTTATTTTCGACTTTTTTCTGACAAAATTTTTGATAGCAATCGCATAACCGTATCGACCATATACTTTTCCGGGCGGTTTTGCAGTTTTGAATTTTTATGTCACGTAAAACTCAGATTTTTTTAGGATACTTGTGACGGCTTGTCCGCGGGAAAACCGATAGAGCAGACAACTTGATGATGAGTGAAAAACAAGATTACATTATTCGCTTTTGCGATGTCCACAAACAGTTCGAAGAGAACCAGGTGTTGACCGGTCTCAACCTCGATATTATTCGGGGTGAAACGCTGGTTATTATGGGACGCAGTGGCTGCGGCAAGAGCGTGACCCTCAAAATAATTCTCGGACTCTTACGACCGGATTCCGGCCAGGTGTTTATCGATGGAGTGGAAATCACCGAACTGAGTGAGCGCGAACTCGTTCCGCTTCGCAAAAAAATGGGCATGCTCTTTCAGGGTTCAGCGCTTTTTGATTCTTTAACCGTTGGTGATAATGTCGGCTTTGCGCTTTATGAACATTCCGGTAAACCTTACGACGAAATAGAACAGATCATCAACACAAATCTCGAATTCGTCGATCTTGCCGGTACTGCCGGCCTGATGCCGGCAGAATTATCCGGAGGTATGCGTAAACGGGTTGCCCTGGCCCGGGCGATTGCTTATAATCCCTATATTTTGCTCTATGACGAACCCACGACCGGGCTCGATCCATTGACAGCTACCACCATTAACGAGTTGGTTAGAAAAACACAAAAAGAGTACGGCGTGACGTCTATTGTCGTCACCCATGAACTCGAAAGCGGCTTTAGCGTTGCCGACCGCATTGCGGTCATCAATGATGGTAAGATTATTGAAATCGGAACCATCGATCAAGTTAAAAACAGTTCAAACGAATTTGTACAAAGATTCCTGGCGGGCCCAAAATGAATTCCAGACAACGTCAAGAAAGACGCCATGAAATTAAAGTCGGACTAACGATATTTATTGGATTGGCGTTACTCATTTTTTCTATTCTTTATATCGGTCAGAACAGAGGAGTACTCAGTGAGCGATATCACCTTCACTGTATGATGTCGCGCGTGAATGGTCTGCAACCGGGTGCACCGGTTCAATTGGCCGGATTGCGCGTCGGTTCGGTATCAAAGGTGGATTTCTCCGAAAATCTCAGCGATCAGAAAATCAGGGTGCTGCTCGAAATCGATAAGGATGTTCAGCCACGTATCCGGCAAAATTCCGAAGCCCATATTGGTACGCTTGGGCTTTTGGGCGATAAATATATCGGTATCACTCTGGGAACACTGGATCAACCCATGCTTCGCGAAGGAGACCTGTTGAACAGTACCGATCCAATCGACGTCGAAGAGCTATTGGGAGAAGGTGCCAAAGTATTCACTGAACTACAACGAACCTCGGAACATTTGACCGAGATCAGCAATAAAATTAATACAGGAACCGGAACTTTGGGATTGCTGATCAATGATCCCCGAATGTATTATGATATTGATCGTATTTTGTTGCTGCTTGAAAATCTCAGTGCCAACCTCGCTGAGGGTGATGGTGCCATTTCACAAATGCTGAAAGACCCGGAGCTTTACAACAATCTCAACACATTTCTGCAAACCTCTATCTCTCTCGTCGATAGCGTAAAATCCGGATCCGGAACGCTGTCCCGCCTGATCAGAGATCCACAACTGATTGATCAATTGCTGCTCAGTGTGGAGAGCTTGCAGGATGTGATCAAACAAATTAAAACAGGCGAAGGCACACTGGGTAAAACAATCAGCGATAAGGCATTATATGAACAGGTTCTAACAACTATTTCTAAAATCGATAGTCTAATTCTCGATGTAAGAAGAAATCCGCAAAGATATTTAAAGGTGGAAATTTTTTAACATGTCGTCCGGCAATATACAAAATAACGAATCAGAACAACTCACCGGCCAGCGTCTGGATTCCTGGCTGTTTGCCGCCAGATTGTTTAAAACCCGCTCTCAGGCTTCCAAAGCATGTGACGGGCGAAAAGTTAAGGTTAACGGCAAAACCAGTAAACCGGCAAAAACAGTCAGAGTCGATGACAGGCTCACCATACGCAATAAAGCAGGCAAGTATTTTACTCTCGATATTCTTGAACTTTGTGAGAATAATTTGTCAAAACAACAAGCCAAACGTTTATACCATCTACACCAACTGGAATATTCCGAGGAAACACAGGAACTTTTAGAACTATTTAATAAAGGCATAAAAGCCGCCAAACCCAGATATAAAGGAAGACCAACCAAAAAAGAGCGAAGAAAACTTGAAAAAGTTCAGCGATCTTTAAAGGAATCTTTCTGATTACGCTTTTATCCGTCGCTGGCCGGATTTAATAAATTAAGCAATATGAGTTATTAAATAAAACTTATATTTCCCCAGGTATAAACGCCTTAAAAAAACCATAGAAACAACTGCGAATACAATCTTGACAATTTTTAGCAAATTCTTTACCTTGGCACCATCATTTATGGCGGTTCAACCCCATAATATTTAAATCTTTAAGAGCTTTTACGCAAGGAGTAACAAAAGGGAGTAAACTATGGCGGACAATTCCAACAGTGTATTCGAGATGGCGTTGGAGCAGCTCCATGATGCTGCCAAGAGACTCAAACTCGATCAGAGCACGCTTAATGTTCTGAGCCATCCGGAACGCGAATATACCGTTGCCGTTCCTGTGGTGATGGATGATGGTCGCATTGAAGTGTTTACCGGGCACCGCGTGCAGCACAACAGTGCAAGAGGCCCCTGCAAAGGCGGAATTCGATTTCATCACGACGTCTCTATTGACGAGGTTAAAGCGCTGGCGATGTGGATGACCTGGAAATGTGCAGTGGTAAATATTCCTTACGGCGGCGCAAAGGGTGGGGTGCAGGTGGACGTTACAAAACTGAGCAAGGAAGAGATTCGTCGATTAACCCGTCGCTACACAGTGGGTATTATGCCGATCATCGGTCCACATTCCGATATCCCTGCGCCGGATGTCAATACCAACTCGGAAACCATGGGATGGATCATGGATACCGTCAGTATGTTTCGCGGCAGTACAACGCTGGAAATTGTTACCGGAAAATCGATTGATCTGGGTGGTTCTCTCGGCCGCCGCGAAGCGACCGGAAGAGGCGTAATGTTCAATACGCTGGAGATTCTTAAACGTCTCGGTAAAGCTCCCGATCATACCACCGTGGCCGTGCAGGGATTTGGAAATGTCGGTTCTGTCAGTGCTGATCTTCTGCATCGCGAAGGATGTAAAATTATTGCTGTAAGTGATGTGTCCGGTGGATATTTCAATAAAAACGGCTTGCCGATCCAGGAGATGATTAAATATTGTGAAACCTCCAAAAACCATACGCTGGAAGGATTTGATCTTACGGGTATTCAAAAAATTTCAAACGAGGAGCTGTTAACCGCTGATGTCGACGTTTTGGTACCCGCGGCCCTTGAAAAACAGATTACCGTCAAAAACGCTGAGGATGTCAAGGCTGATATCATTGTCGAAGGCGCCAATGGACCGACCACCCCGGAGGCGGAACGTATCTTGTTGAAAAAAGCAAAGTATGTCGTGCCGGATATTCTCGCCAATAGCGGTGGAGTTGTTGTCTCTTATTTTGAATGGGTCCAGAGTATACAATCCTTTTTCTGGGATGAAGATGAAGTCAACTCTAATCTCAAACGCGTTATCGTAAACAGCTTTAAGGCGGTTTGGGACCTGGCTGAACGCGAAGAAATCGACATGCGTAATGCCGCCATGATGATTGCGGTTAACCGGGTTGCCAAAGCCCTGAAAGAACGCGGTATTTTTCCCTGAAAAAATAATTTGTCTTTATTATCAAAGGGTTGCAGCAAAAGATATTTGCTACAACCCTTTTTTTATTGTATATTATCTGTAGATTGGATTATTATAATGATCACATCCTCTCCTGAATAACAATTACGTGCCGGCAACGACAGTGATTTAACGGCATGGATAGATTCACATTAAACAAGGTGAAAGGTTTAAAATGTCAACGGTATGCATTGGAAAAAGAGAATACTTTCCGAATATTCAAAAGATTCAGTATGAAGGTCCCCAATCGAAAAATCCGCTCGCTTTTCATTATTATGATGAAAAGCGGAAGATTGGCGGCAAAAGCATGAAAGAGCATTTGCGATTTTCAGTCGCCTATTGGCATACCTTTGGTGATGCAGGCGAAGATCCCTTTGGCAATAAAACCAAGTATTTTCCATGGGACCAGAGCCAGGATGTGATGACAGCCGCAAAAGATCGACTGGATGCCGCTTTTGAATTTATGACTAAACTGGGGGTCCCCTTTTATTGTTTTCA
>CAZMUU010000190.1:0-210 GCA_964569215.1 uncultured Cytophagia bacterium | reverse complement strand
CAAAAAGAAAGCGGAATTCATCTTTTATGGGCAACTGCCAATCTTTTTTCCCATCCACGTTATATGAATGGCGCTGCAAGCAATCCGGATTTTCTCGTTGTCGCCCATGCCGCTGCACAGGTTAAGGCCGCTCTTGATGCAACGCATAAGCTGGGAGGCCAAAATTATGTTTTTTGGGGAGGGCGCGAAGGCTATTCCTCTCTGCTGAAT
>CAZMUU010000189.1:0-6989 GCA_964569215.1 uncultured Cytophagia bacterium | reverse complement strand
CAACGGAATTGCGGTAGAGAATGTTTCCGTTATTACAATATAAAAGTATAATTTCGTATACTAAAATGGTGACAAGCGTAATCAATACGCCATAGGTGTCGTTGCGGGATTCCGGAAAATAAGGAAATTTTCGTTTCTTTTTGGCCAATTCAACTATCTGGTTTAATGGACAAAAACTATAAACGGTTCCGTTTCTGCCACGCCTTAAAATGTTTAAAGTCCCACGCATTAATAATATCGTTTTTGCCGCACCACCCACGACGGGCCGTACCGACGCCGAACTGAATCATCCCGAGATGTTGCTCGTTATGTGAATCGGTATTGATCGCAAGTTTAACACCGCTTTCAACCGCCAATTTTGAATTTATATCATTTAGATCCAGGCGATCCCAAAAGGAATTGATCTCCAGTGCGGTACCGGTTTTGACGGCCATGTCGATTATTGTTTTCATCTCTACCGGATAAGCCTCACGCCGAGAAATCAAACGCCCGGTCGGATGACCGATGACGTCGACAAACGGATTCTTCATCGCTGCAATAATGCGCCCGGTAGGATCGGATTTAAATGCGCTATGAATCGAAGCGATCACAAAATCAAGCTGTTCGAGGACGCTATCGGAGAAATCCAGCGTGCCATCAGGCAAGATATCCACTTCACTACCCGACAAGATGGTAAAATCAGAATATTGTTGATTTAAAGCTCTGATTTCATCCTGTTGCCGCCATAATCTCTCCTCACTCAACCCATTTGCATAAAAAGCTGATTTTGAATGATCACAAAACGCTGCGTACTCGTAACCAAAATCGCGTAAATGACCGGCCATTTCCGCTATACTCTGGTGTCCATCGCTGTAAAGCGAATGTATATGAAGATCGCCTTTGATATCCCCAATTTCTATAAGGTCAGGCAAACGATTTTCCAATGCTGCTTCGATTTCACCCCGGTCCTCACGTAGCTCCGGAGCAATAAAGGGCATGCCAATGGAGTGATAAACCTCAGCCTCCGATTCACCGGCAATTTGTCGCTCTTGTTGAAAAACCCCATATTCATTTATCTTCAGCCCCTTTTTTCTTGCCAGCTCACGCAGCCTGATATTGTGTGCCTGAGAGCCGGTAAAATATTGCAAAGCTGCTCCAAAACTGACAGGGGGAACCACTCGCAGATCAACCTGTGATCCGTCCTCCAGTATAACCGATGCTTTGGTTTGACCGGCGCCAATTTTCCGGCTGATAGCGGGAAAGGAGAGAAAATGTTTTATGGTATCCCGGCTTTTATCCGATTCAGCTAAAATATCAATATCATGCACCGTTTCTTTAAAACGTCGAATCGAACCAGCCGGCAGGATACGATTGACCAGAGGCTCTTTATGGTTTTGTATATGATCTATAATCGCCCGGACAACAGGCAAAACGGCTGCGATGGAGATCTGATCTGAAGCGTTTTTCAGAAACTCGATACCCTTTTTCAGATTCATGATCTTTTTGCTGCCCATACCCGGTAAAGCGGCAAGACGACCATCCTCCAGCACGCGCTGTAAGTCCTCCATGGTCTCAACTTTTAGCTCTTTGTAGGCAAGGGCAGCGGTTTTGGGACCATACCCCGGAATCGATAACAGGGTAAACAACTCTTCCGGTATTTCAGCGATCAGGTTTTCAAAAGCCCCCACTTTGCCCGTCTCTATATACTCACTGATCTTCTCCTGTAAAGCCTTGCCGATACCGCTGAGCTCGGATAGCCTTTTCTCCTTCCATAATATCTCTATATCTTCATTGCTGTCGGATATCACCCGGCTTGCCTTGCGATAGGCATTTATTTTAAAAACATTCTCACCCTGAAATTCAAGTATATCGGCAAATCCGGTGAACAATTGTGCAATTTCTTTATTTTTCAGCATCAGATATCTCTGTGTTTTTTGAAAATTGAAAACAGCATCACCCCACATCCCGCTTTTGCGTAATATCCTCCAGCGGTTAGTCATCACCCCCGAGGTGATCGGCCAAAAGTTCCAGACCTTTCAAGTAACTGTTAACCCCCTCACCACTGATCTGATCAAGACAAACCTCTTTAATGACGGAAATTTTTCTAAAGGGTTCCCGCTCCTGAATATCTGAAAGATGGACTTCCACACAGGGGAGTGCAACAGCGCTGATAGCATCCCGTAAAGCATAACTATAATGCGTCAGGGCAGCCGGATTGATCAATATACCGCAGGCATCATGCCTATTTCCGTGAATAAAGTCAATAATGGCACCTTCATGATTGCTCTGAAAATGCCTGACCCGCAGCTTGAGCCGCTCCGCCTTTTTGTCAATCATCTCATCGATTTTTGCCAGGGTAAGCGTGCCGTACACCTGTGGTTCCCGCTCGCCGAGAAGGTTCAGGTTGGGACCATGAATAACCAATATCATTGAATACCTCTTTGTTACAATGATCAGTACACGATCATGAAACCTTGTCCAAATTGCTGAAACGCTTCTGTTAAACAGAGATTAAGATTTTCTTTTCAGTAGCAGCTCGACCGACTGTCTCACTTTTTTTTCTGCAAGTGCTTTTGTTAATATCGGTTGAGCGATATCGTCGAGCAATACCCAAAGCTGACCGGCAGGCTGTCGTTTTTTGTCCTTTTGGATTGCAGAAACGATATCATCCACAGAGACAAAAGCGGGAATTTCGGGCGGATGAAGTTTTTGCACCAGCTCAATTGACTCTTGACAGGTTTTATCCGGCAATCCTTGCGTCAGGGAAAGTTGCAGGGCAGCCAGCATCCCGTGACAGACCGCCTCTCCGTGAAAAAAAGTATCATAGTGTGTAACCGATTCGAGAGCATGTCCGATGGTATGTCCGAAATTGAGAACGGCTCTCTTTCCGCTTTCACGTTCATCCTCTTCTACGATCCCGGCCTTGAAGCGGCAACAGCTATGGATAATGGATTCGATCAATTCTGTATTGGACAACGCCTCAACTTGAGCGATTTTTTCCCGCAAGAATTGATACAGTTGACGATCGCCGATGAGAGCCGTTTTGATGACTTCAGCCAATCCAGAGCGAATATCGCGAAGAGAGAGGGTTTTTAAAACCAGCGGATCGATGACAACAAAGTCTGGTTGATTAAAGGCTCCGATAAGATTTTTGCCTTTACTGTGATTTATCCCCACCTTTCCGCCCACACTGCTGTCTACCTGTGACAGGAGCGTGGTGGGGATCTGGGCATAATGTATACCGCGCATAAACGTTGCAGCGACGAATCCGGCAAGATCGCCAACAACACCACCGCCAAAAGCGATGATCATAGAGTTGCGCGTGGCACGATGATCGACAAGGGCATCGTAAAGCTCTTCGGCAATTTTTAGTGACTTTGAAGCTTCACCCGGCGTTACGGTCAGAGTAACCACCGGAATGCTAAAATAATCAAAAAAACGTCGAATCCGCTCTCCATAGAGATGTTCGACGGTGTGATCACTTGTGATAAAAAGCCGATCTGAAGAGATCAGGGCACGCAAAAACTCAGGATTGCCGCTCAGCGCTCCGCTCTGAATAAATATCGGATAACTCCGCTTGCCGAGGTTCACTTTAATTTGACGCATAATCAGTCCAAAGGGTTTTAAATATGGTTGCTGCCAATTCATCGGCTGGAATATGTTCACGACTCTTGAAGATGTAATGGGCGCGACAATAGTAAGGTTCGCGTTCCTGCAAGAGAGACTGAATCCGGCTTTGAAGCTCAGATTTTGAATAACCGGACAATAGTGGCCGGTTTTTTTTTTCTGGAAATCCTATCTGCAAGCACATCCGGATCTGCCTGCAGGCATATGGTGAGACCGGTTTCCGTCAATCGCTGCCAATTGTCGGGATCAAGGACAGCACCGCCGCCAAGCGATATAACCGCTTCCCGTTTCCGGCTCATCGTCTCGACGGCCTCACATTCGAGTTTTCTGAAATACTTTTCACCATGCAAGCTGAAAAGTTCTGCGATTGTATGCCCGCTCGTCTTCTCGATAAAATCATCCGTATCGAAAAAGGCCCTCTGCATCATACCGGCAAGGGCTTTTCCCACCCTCGATTTTCCGGTTGCCATAAATCCGACCAGATAAATGTTATGTTCTTTCAAGTGGTATGTGTGGTAATTCATCAAAACGCTCTTTCATCTCCGTCACAGAATCCCCTCCGAGCTTTTGCATGAGGGAATCCGCCAATACAAGAGCAAGCATTGCTTCTGCAACAACAACCGCAGCAGGTACGGCGCAAACATCAGCTCGCTCTCTGAACGCTTTTTCAGGATGTAATGTGCCGGCATCAACGGATCTAAGCGGACGGCTCATGGTCGGAATCGGTTTCATTGCCAACCTGACGACTATGGGTTCACCGTTGCTCATACCCCCTTCGACTCCACCCGCGTTGTTGCTCGGACGGTAATAGGTATTGTCGTCATCGAGCAATATTTCATCATGGACCTCACTGCCGGGCAGCGATGCAGCATCCTTTCCGAGTCCGATCTCCACGGATTTGATGGCATTAATACTCATCATAGCGAAGGCGATCAAACCATCGAGTTTTCGATCGTAATGGACATGGCTGCCCAAACCAACGGGTAATCCAATAGCACCGACTTCAAAAATACCACCGAGAGTATCTCCTGTTTTTTTGGCACGTTCAATACGGGCAATCATTTTTTCTTCCGCTGAAGCGTCCGCACACGCAACCGAAGAGGTCTCAACGCGATCCATATAATAACGCCATTTTTCCAATGAATGGTACTGCTGTAGCAACGAGAGTGCTGACTGACAGGTTGATATGTTTTCTATTTGAAGAACATGACCAAAGATTTCGATACCAAAGGCTTTGAGAAATTGTTTTGCAACCGCACCTGCCGCGACCCGCATAGCCGTTTCCCGGGCGGAAGATCTTTCGAGTATATTGCGAAGATCGTTGTGCCGGTATTTTACCATCCCGGCAAAGTCGGCATGTCCCGGTCGTGGCATTTGCAGCAGGTCGGCAGGCTGGTCGATCTCTATGATTGACATTTTTTCCTGCCAGTTGATCCAATCTTTGTTTTCGAGAAGAAGAGAGATCGGACTGCCAATGGTTTTGCCATAGCGTACGCCCGATAAGATTCGGGCCCGGTCTGTTTCTATTTTCATTCGTTCGCCCCGGCCATAGCCACGCTGGCGTCTGCCAAGCTCCCGGGCAATATCGGTTTCGCTTAACCGCAAACCTGCCGGCACCCCTTCGATAATTGTATTCAGGGCAACACCATGGGATTCCCCTGCCGTCAAAAAGCGTATTCGATTCAGTATCATAATCGGCTCAGCAAAATATTGCGTATTTCTTTTAATTTGGGCGCTTCAAGGCGAAGCGATTGCTTTGTCCAGATTCGCAACGATTCCAGTCCCTGAAAAATCAGCATATCAATCCCGTTTTGTACTGTTGCGCCGTGGCGTTCCGCGTCCAGTAATAATCTGGTTTTTACCGGATTATAAATCAAGTCATAAACAAACTGAGCATCATGAAAAACGTCGTTCCTCAACAAACTTTCTCCGCTATGAGGATACATGCCTACAGAAGTGGTGTTGATAATAATTTTGCAGTCAAAAGCGATATCATTGAGCTGCTTCCTGTCGATGGCTTGCACCTTTGTAGCGGTCAGGACGGTATTGCAAAAATCGAGAAATGTACGCAGCCTCTGAGCCGAGCGGTTGTAAATCCATATTTTTTTGACATCCAGCCCCTTTAACGCATAAACGACTGATTTGGCCGCACCTCCGGCACCGAGCAACAACACCTGGGCATTTTTAAACCAATGTTTCCTCTGACCCAGAGATTCCGCAAAACCATATGGATCCGTAACATGAGCCTGAATTTTTCCTGCATTCAACAAAAGTGTATTGATCGCACCCACGAGCTCCACGTCTTTATCTTTTTCATCTACAAGTCCCAGGAGGGCTTCTTTGTGCGGAATGGTTACGTTTAACCCGATGACGCCCAACGCCGATCCGCCTTTAATGGCATTCTTCAATTCGGAAGGATGTACATTAAAAGCAACATAAACCGCATTGAGGTTATAATTGCTCATGAACCAGTTGTGCAATACGGGGGACAAGCTGTGTTCGATCGGATATCCTATAACACCGTATACGCAGGTACTCGTATTAATCATTCCGAATCTCATCAAGAATATCGAAAAAGCCGGGAAACGATATATCGACGCATTCGGCATTTTTTATTATGGTCTTTCCGTCGGCAATTAATCCGGCTATGGCAAATGACATGGCTATACGATGATCCCCAAAGCTGTCTATAGTGGCGCCGGTGAGTGGCGTGGGACCGGTAATTAAAAGGCCGTCTTTGCTTTCTTTAACATTGGCATTCATTTTTTTAAGATTACTTACAATTGCCTTTATACGATCGGACTCTTTGACTCTGAGTTCCTGTGCATCGCGGATAATGGTTGTTCCTTCAGCCTGGGTGGCGGCAATAGACAGAATTGGGATTTCATCGATGATATTGGAGATTATTGATCCCTGTAATGTCGTCGGATGCAGTGATGACGATTTTGCGATTAAATCCGTACGGGGTTCATTGTTGACGATCTGTTCGCGACTTTTTTTAATCCGGGCCCCCATAGAAGAGAGTGCATCGAGAATACCGATCCTGGTCAGATTGATCCCTACATTAGTAATCTCAATTTCAGAATCAGGCAAAAGACAAGCCGCAACGAGAAAAAAGGCAGCTGCAGATATATCTCTGGGGATATCAATATCACAGGCTTGTAAATCGGCGGGACCTTTGACCCCTGCACCGCCCATTGAATATTGGGCCTTGACACCAAATTCACCCAACATTCGTTCGGTATGATCTCTGGAAGGCGAGCGTTCAGTAATCCGGGTAATACCACGGGCATAAAGCCCGGATAATATATTAGCTGACTTGACCTGGGCACTGGCAATAGGTGAAGCATAATCAATGGCACGCAAAGCGCGTCCGATGATTT
>CAZMUU010000188.1:0-6992 GCA_964569215.1 uncultured Cytophagia bacterium | reverse complement strand
CCACAATACCTTTATCGGCGCCATTGCGAACAACATCTCTGCTCAAGCGTTCTCCGAGCAACCCTTCCAGTGCTCCTATTAAAATCGATTTTCCGGCTCCAGTCTCTCCGGTAATAATATTCAGGCCAACGCCGAAATCGATCTCAATTTCATCAATCAGAATGAAATTTTTCGCGTAAAGATGTTTGAGCATTGCTATCTTGACCTTATGGATGTATTACTGCGACCTTGCCTGCCTTGGACTCTCCATCTGCAGTAGTGACCAGGTAAAAATAGACGCCGGACGACACCATATCACCTTTGTCGTTTCTACCATCCCAGTAGGCACGAGCTCCTAAGATCTGTTCAGAAGAAATTTTTCGAACCAAACTACCGGCTAGAGTAAATATACGAATTTCTGAATCTCTAGCCAAATTTTCAATATAAAATCGATTCATTTCATTATCAAGCACAAAGGGATTTGGATACCCCTTTAACTGCGCGAGGGATTGAGCAGGCTGTGCAAAAGGAGATTCATAAACAGACATACCATTGGTTGTTCCGATATAAACATGGCCGGTTTGTTTGTTGAAAGCAAAACAGGTTACATTGTCATTAACCAACGGACTGTTGGAAGTGGAAAAGTGTTCCCAGGTAAATTCATCAGCGTCCAGGCGTGACAATCCGCCTTTTGTGCCGATCCATTTATTATTAAGCGCATCAATGGCTATGCAGTTAATATCATCATTAATAACGGAATAGCGTTTACCCACCTGACCGCCAAACCAATAATTCAACCCATCCTGAGTGCCGATCCAGAGGACACCATCATCATCTTCAGCAATTGACCGAACGTTAAGATCAAAAAGGCCGTCATTGGTGTTCAGCCCCTGAGAAAGGTCGTCATCGAATTTGTCCATGGGTGTACCATTATCATCGACAACAGAGATGCCCCGGTCCTGAGTACCGACCCATTTCCGACCATACGTGTCAATTTCCAGGGTTTGAACGAACAAGGACCGAATCCCCTCCACTGTGGAAAAATATTGCCACTGATTATCGGGTGTCACCATTGCCAGCACATTTTGATTGGCTGCCTGAGCGTTGAGTATCCAGACATTGCCGCTTTTATCGACCATCACGTCGGTGGTAACGATATAACTGGAACTGCCGGATATGCCTGAAAGATGTCCATCCGCTTCGTCAAGAAACGAGATAGTGATCTCATCGCCGGATTGATCGAAAATAGCGACGCCTGCTCCCCAGCTGGCAGCCCAGACCCGGTTTGAACTGTCAACGGCTATCGCCTGGTAATTATTACTGTTCAATTTACCATTGGTCTTGGAAAAAGTCAACCAGGTCGATCCATCAAAACGGGAAATTCCTCCTCCCGCAACGCCCGGGGAGACAGCCCATAAATGACCTCTCTTGTCAAAAGCCATGTCCTGAAACTGATTGCTTATCGGTTCATCGGGTTCCAGGTAAAGAAACTGTTCCGTGCTTTTTTCGACATAAGCGAGTCCCCGCTGTCCAACCCCCAGCCAAACAGTCTCTTCTTGATCAACCAGAATATCGGTTATATTGGGAAGATATTCACCCAGCCGCCGCCAAAGACCACCTGATTCTGTATGGTATAACCCATCCGATGTAGCCAGATAAAGGCCTTGTTCTCCAGCGACGGCGTCAACAACAGAAAAATTGGTAAACTCGGGATCGCTCCAGTTAGTACCATCAAAACGAACGACACCGCGTTCAGTACCAATGATATAGCTGGAATCCGTCGGATAGATGAAAAGCGCATTGTTGGACGGCAGACCATCAGTGGAGGTATAGGTGATCCATGCACTTGGCGCCATAAGATTGGGAAAATCAAGAGAAGCGGTTTTGACACCGTCATTGCAGGCCGCCCATATCTGTTCCTTAGCATCGACAACCACTCGGTTACATTCTCCTATTTTCCAGGTCTCCTTGACCTCCCATTTTGATATGTCATAGAGGCTGGTTCCGATATTGAGAGCAACAAAAATGGAATCTCCATATGCATAAAGATCACGGATAACAAAACCGACAAAATCATTTTTAATTTTAAATTCACCGCTTTCAGGCTCCAGGCACATCAAATGTCCTTCTGAAGAAGCAATCCAGACACGATTGTATCGATCGATTTCAATTGCGACCAGGTCATTACTCAGTAGCCCTTCTGTGTTGGTGTATTTGGTGCTACTGTGCTCTACGAGATCATAAGCGACCAGGCCACCATTGGTTGCACACCAGACGGCTTCTTCATCTACGGCGATCTGTCTTATATCTTTGGCATTGGTATAGGTTCTCCATTGTCCAACATCAGCAAACAAGATCTGATAAAAGAAAATGCAGAGAGAGCTAAAAATGAGCAAACGGTTCATTCGTTTTTCCGCTTATTCTGTGAGTGGTAATTTATCAAAAAGGTCAGTCATTTCAATAGCGCTAAGAGCAGCGTCCCACCCCTTATTGCCACTTTTGGTACCGGCGCGTTCGATTGCCTGTTCCAGTGTATCCGGAGTTATAACGCCGTAAGAGACCGGAATTCCACTTTCCAGACTCGTCTGCGCGATCCCTTTGGTCACTTCTGCAGCGATATATTCAAAATGGGGCGTTGCACCGCGAATCACTGCTCCGAGACAAATGATGGCATCATGGCGTTTTGAAAGCGCCAGGCGTTTGGCGGCGATGGGAATTTCAAACGAGCCGGGAACCCAGGCAATATCGACCTTGGTCATATCAGCCCCATGGCGCTCGAGACAATCCAGCGCCCCCTCTAGTAATTTTTTGCAAATGAGTTCATTAAATCGGCTCACGACGATGCCGAAGCGTTTGTTTTTGGCGCTTAGTTGGCCCTGAATCGTTTTTACCATTTGAATCACCTGTTTTTTTATCTTTTAATAATATAAGGTGCCCGAGACGATCTCGCTTTGTCTCCAGATATTTTAAATTACAGGAATTGGGCTGAATTTCGATGGGAATTCGCTTCTTGATCTCGAGTCCATATCCGGCCAGTCCGACTTCTTTTTTGGGATTGTTCGTAAGCAGGTGTATTTTTCGCACACCCAGATCATATAATATTTGTGCACCGATACCATAATCGCGAAGATCGGGTTTAAATCCCAGCTCAACATTGGCGTCAACCGTATCCTTGCCATGATCTTGAAGATGGTAGGCACGGATTTTATCGGGCAGACCAATACCTCTGCCCTCTTGTCTCATATAGAGAAAAACACCCTGTTTTGCCTGTCCGATCATTTCGAGTGCTTTATGCATCTGATCTCCGCAGTCACAGCGCAGAGAACCAAAGACATCTCCGGTGAGACATTCCGAGTGCACGCGGACCAGGGAGGGTTGATCGCCTTTTATATTTCCCTTGACCAAAGCTACATGGTACTGTGTATCGACATCACTTTTATAGACATAGAGATTAAACTCGCCATATTTCGTCGGAAGTTTCGATGTCGCATAAAGCTCTACCAGTTTTTCTTTGCAGCGCCGATATTCAATAATATCGCGAACGGTGATCATTTTCAGATTGAATTTTGCTGCGATTTCCTTCAATTTCGGGGTGCGGGCCATGGTACCATCTTCATCCATGATTTCGCACAGGACACCTGCCGGTTTTGCCTGAGCAAGGAGAGCAAGATCAACGACTGATTCAGTATGTCCGGCTCGCCGTAACACACCTCCCGGTGCAGCGAGTATTGGAAATACATGCCCCGGTTTACCGAAATCAGAAGCTGTTGAATTTGCATCAGCAAGCGCGCGTATGGTTTTGGCACGGTCATTTGCGGAGATGCCGGTGGTCACGCCGGCTTTGCAATAATCGACGGAAACGGTAAAAGCGGTTCCCATCAAACCGGAATTTTGAGATACCATAGGTTGGATATCGAGTGCTTTGGCGCGCTCCGGCGTCATCGCGATACAGATGAGGCCTCTGCCCTCTTTGGCCATAAAATTGATTTTGGCCGGGGTTACTTTTTCTGCCAACATGATAAAATCACCCTCGTTCTCCCGATCTTCATCATCCACAACAATGATGATCTCTCCGTTTTGCAGAGCGCGAATCGCGTCTTCAATTGTGTCAAATACTGTATTTTTCGTTTCCCTATCCATCCTTTTGTTTATTCGAAACCTAATTTGTTTAACTTGTCTATCGTTATATTTGTTTCCGGATCTTCTTTCTTTATCAGTTTATAAACATATTTACCAAGAAGGTCTACCTCTATATTAATCGAATCTCCGGCTTTTTTATTTCCAATAATTGTTGTTGCCGCCGTATGGGGGATTACAGCAACAGAAATTCTGGAGCCATGAATGTCTGCAATGGTCAGGCTGACACCATCGAGGGCAATGGATCCTTTTTCAACACAAAAGGGCACGAGTTCGCCGGGAAGATCAAACACAAGCCATAAACCCGGTTGACGATTTTGAACCTCGATAATTTTACCCATACCATCTACATGTCCCTGTACAAAATGTCCACCGAGTCTGTCCCCGGTTCTCAGAGCTCGTTCAAGGTTAACCGGCGAACCCGGAACGAGTTTTTCGAGATTGGTTCGATGAAGGGTTTCCTCAACAGCCTCTACAATGAATTGAGGATCGGAAACCGAAACCGCGGTTAAACAAACCCCGTTCACCGCCACGCTGTCCCCAATTTTCAAGTCCTGGCATATCTTTTTTGCATACAGAGTAAGTTGTTTACTCTGGTTTTGGCGAACAACAGTTTTGATTAATCCAATTTCTTCAACAAGACCGGTAAACATGGCATTACTTTTCAAAGTCTGCGATAAAGAGTAGATCTTCTTTTATTCTTCTGATCTTGACATTCACCAGTTGAATGGCGGAATTGATGTTGCGGATACCCAGATCACCGATTGCGTCTATGCCACTTCCGAGAATTTTGGGCGCAATAAAGACAACAATGCGGTCAGCGTGTCCGCTCCGCATACAGCTGGTTTGAACGGTATTACCTCCTTCAATAAGCATAGAGGTAATGCCAAGGGTATTCAAATATTCCAAGAGTGCTTCCCAGGTCACCCATCCTTTTTCATCGTGGGGAAGTATTTCAACGGTAGCGCCCTTCTCTTCAATACGGGTAATTTTTTCTTTTGAGGCCTGTTCGGTGCATATAAAAATTGTTTTCGGAGCCAGCTCATCAGATATCAATAATTTGGCATCAAGCGGGACGCGTAATTTACTATCCAGAATAATTCTTACGGGCGAGATGCCGTTCGCATAGCGAACCGTCAATAGCGGATCATCTGTTAAGAGGGTACCGATACCGATCATAATGGCATTATGCCGGGCTCTGAGCCGGTGGGCTGCATGTCTGGAGCTCCTGCTGGTGACCCATTTCGAATGTCCGGTACTGGTGGCAATTCGTCCATCAAGAGTTTGAGCGACCTTCAGGGTAAGAAAGGGTTTACCGGTGGTAATAAATTTAATATAACCAAAATTCAGTTCTTTACACTCATTCTCGAGAACTCTTTCAATTACCTCGATTCCTTTAGTGCGCATGTAATTTATTCCCTTGCCCATGACCTGGGGATTGGGATCGACCATACCAACCACTACGCGGGCAATTCCAGCCTGAAAAACAGCCTCCGCACACGGGGGGGTTTTACCATGATGAACGCAGGGTTCAAGCGTGACATATAATGTGCTTCCAGCCGCATCATCTCCGGCATCAGCAATCGCATTTATTTCTGCGTGTGCCTGACCGAATTTTTCATGATATCCCTCACCGATGATCTCACCATTTTTTACGATTACAGCTCCCACCATCGGATTGGGATTTACGTATCCTCTCCCCTTAACCGCCAGTTGCAGGGCCTTTTTCATAAACGTTCTATCTTCGGCATTTTTGTTCGTTGCCAAAAAGCACCACCTTTAAAAACGATTCAATTCTTCAAATTATAACAATATAAAACAGCCCTAAAAGCGTACTTTTAGGGCCAGGCGTCGATAAGCATTGTTTTTGACGATTAAATATAACCATAATCCATTCTCAAATCAAGACATTTTTAATCTTTTAAAGACAAAAAGATATCCAGCACACAATAAATTGACGCATTAAGCAAAATACATACAAAATATGGATATTTTGCTTGATTTTTGCAAAACATATCTTAAATTTTATAAGACACAAGGCCTCCCTTGGGGAAGGGCGAATATAAATTTCAGAACCTGTAAACGAAAACCAAACCTTTGGCAAAAGGTTTCATGAGGGTCCTATGAAGACATTAGATGGCAGCGATCAACTATTGCTCTATAATAATGACGATGTCAATCAATCCACAGAAAAATTAAAAATCCCGCGTTATTTTACCCAACCCGATAGCGATCCCTTTGACCAGATTGAATGGGAAACCCGTAAGGCATCCATAACCAATGATAAAGGCAAGGTGTTGTTTGAGCTGGATAATGTAACCGTTCCAAAATCCTGGTCTCAAACCGCTCTGAACATTGTTGCATCCAAATATTTCCATTTGCCGGAAGAAGAGAGTAAAAAGGAAAAGAGCGTTAAAACTCTGATCAACAGAGTTGTGGAGACCTTGAAAAAATGGGGCAAACAAGCCGACTATTTTAATACAACAGCCGATGCAGAAACATTTGCAGCAGAGCTTAAACATCTCCTGGTCAATCAAAAGGGCGCATTTAATAGTCCCGTCTGGTTTAATGTTGGCATTGAGAAAAAACCGCAATGCTCCGCCTGTTTCATAAACAGCGTCAAAGATGATATGGGTGCGATTATGGATCTGGCAAAAATCGAGGGTCTGCTTTTCAAATTCGGATCAGGAACAGGCACGAATTTTTCCACTTTGCGCTCTTCAAAAGAGCACCTTTCAAGCGGCGGGCTTGCATCCGGACCGGTATCCTTTATGAAGGGATTCGATTCTTTTGCGGGTGTAATTAAATCCGGCGGCAAAACCCGACGCGCGGCAAAAATGGTGATTCTGGATGTTGTCAATCCGGATATAGAAGAG
>CAZMUU010000187.1:0-7038 GCA_964569215.1 uncultured Cytophagia bacterium | reverse complement strand
GAATCAACCACCCCCTCATTCGCAGAGGTCAGTCTGGGATACTCTTGCACAGGATCGGTCAGATTCTGTTTCATACTGCTGAAAATCATCAAAATGACGATCAGTGAAAAAACAAGAAAAACCACGCCGAATAGTTGTGATTTTAAAGTCATAGAGAACCTTTGTCTAATCAATGGACATAATGTCCGAATAACGCCACCTGGGTATAGCACCCCGTTGTGTTGACACAAAAGCACCCAGCCGGTTGCCATAATCGGCAATTTCTGCAAGCGGAGCACCGCTCAGATATTTGACAATTATTCCGGCAGCAAAGGCGTCTCCCGCTCCGGTGGTATCCACAGCATTAACCCTGAATCCGGGATGATAGACATTTTCATCCTTTGTGATGAGATAGCATCCCTTCGAACCGGCCGTAAGAGCAGCCATTTTTAATTGATAGTTATCTATCAATTGCCGCAAAAATTCAATATTATTCTCCCGGGGACCGGAAAGATTTTTCAGTTTTTCGAGTTCTTCAATGTTGAGTTTGATCATATCGGCGAGTTTGAGCGATTCAAGAACGATCTTCTCAATATGATCTGACCATCCCCTTAAATTAATATCAAAAACCCTGATGGCAGTGGTTTTCTGCAAAAAGTGTTGAATCGCTTTGCGTGAAACACTTGATCGCTGTGCCAGGGTACCAAACAGCACAGCATCGATTTCACCGGCGATGTTGTCCCAAATGTCATTATACTCCATATAATCATAGGATACATCCTGAACACATTGAAACGCAGGCACCCCCTCTTCATCCAGGGTTACTTTAACGGTTCCGGTTGGTTTTTCAGGATCAATCTGGATACCGGAAACATCGAAATCCAGAGAAACGAGTTCTTTGATTAATTGGTCTCCGGCCGCATCATTGCCGACACGACTCAAAATAACCCCGTAAGCGCCGGCCTGATTGACGTGAGCGGCAAAGTTTGCCGGGGCTCCGCCCAAATACTTTTTATCCTCATAAACATCCCAAAGAACTTCTCCCAATCCTGCAATTTTTTGCTTATCATTCATATTCAATCCTTATTTTTTTCGAATGGCTATACGCAAGCTCGGTCCTCCGGGCAAAGGACCGCTGCCCGTTCTTGGATCTACTTCTTTAAACTCGATTCCCTGAGGTATGGGAAACTCTACAAAAGGTTCGTCAGCAAGTGCCTCTTTCATATATTGGGTCCAGATAGGCAAAGCAGCGCTGGCTCCCGTAACCTCTGTACCGTATTTTGTTTTCATTTTCCGATTATCATCAAAACCTACCCAAACCACAGTAATCAAATTGGGGGTAAAGCCAATGAACCACGAGTCCCGATTTTTATCAGAGGTTCCGGTTTTTCCTGCGGCAGGTCGTAAAAATCCGAGCCGCCGGCTGGATTGTGCGGTTCCCTCTTCCATCACACCCTTCATCATGTCTATCATTATATAACACGTTTGTGGATCCAGTACCCGTCGACTTTGTATTTCGTTCTCATACAATTCATCGCCATTGAATTTCGTAATACGGTTTATCGAAAAACATTCTTTCGCGACGCCGTAATCGGCGAGGGTCGCAATTGCACAAGCCAATTCCAGAGGAGCTATTCCGGTCGCGCCAAGGGCGAGTGAAAAATTGGCGTCAATATCGCTTTGTATACCCATACGACGGGCATAATCCACAACCGTTTTGGGGCTGACCCGTTGAATCAGTTTGGCGGCAACCACATTAATAGATTTCATCAATGCATACTTGACGACCATCGGCCCATGGTACTGCAGATCAAAATTCTCAGGTTTCCACACCTGGTTATCATACCTGATCACAAGCGTATCATCCACAACCACAGTAGCCGGATCGACGATGCGTTTGTCCAGAGCACTTGTATAGGTAAACACTTTAAATGCCGAACCGGGATGCCTGTTACTGGCAATGGCACGGTTGAATGGTGTTCGCTGAAAGTCTCTTCCACCAACCAAAGCCCTCACCTCACCCGTATGGACATCAAGAGAAACCAATGCAGCCTGGGGATAATTTACTTTCTCGCTCCAGGTTGCCGTGTTATAGGGTTCCAGGCCAAAGAGATCATCAATCTGTTTTAATCCCTCCTGTACGGCTCTGGATGCATGATACTGATATTGGGAGTTCAGGGTTGAAAAAATATCCAGACCGCCATAATACACTGCTGTCTTGTTCAGTTCATCACTCGCCATTCGGATGATATAATCAAGAAAATAGTCGGCGTAACCGGCAAGAGCATTCAGTCGCTCCAATTGCACATCTTCGGCAAGTGCTGCTTTTTTCTCTTCCAATTCAATAAAATTTTCTTCAACCATTCTATTGAGAACAAATGTCTGGCGTTCCCTGGCGACATCAAAATTCTTGTAAGGGTTGTAATGCTCCGGCCATCGGGGAATCCCGGCCAGCATGGCTGCTTCCGCCAGGGTCAGCTCATCGGCATGCTTGGCAAAATAAACCTGGGAAGCCATTTCAACACCTAAAACCCCCGAGCTGAAATTGATCTGATTTATATAGGCTTCAAGAATTTCATCTTTGCTGAATTGCTGTTCAAGCTGGGTGGCGATAAAGAACTCTTTCACTTTTCGATACCAGGTCCGGTCGAATTCAAAAAAAAGATTTTTGGCAAGTTGTTGTGTAATGGTACTGCCGCCTTGTCTGATTTTACCGGATTTGAGATTATAAATCAGTGCCCGCAGCAGGGATCGCTTGGACAATCCATGATGCGAATAAAAATAGGCATCCTCCAGTGCGATAATCGCATCGATAAAATCGGAGGATACCTGATCGAGCCTGACTCTTTCCCGGTTTGCCAGCACCTTTACCACCTTTCCCGTTTCATCATAAATGGTGGTGGGCTTTGTTTCTTTATATAACGTATCCGGGATCCTGGGCAGGGTAAAAATAAAAATCAGTACAGCGAGAGCGACGAAAAGCAAAAAATAAATCAATAATTTGATATATAGAGAAATACTTTTTCTCCTATTCATGATTATTATCCTTTTCCACAGGTGAGCGTAGCAAAATTTCAGGATCGAGTTGATTGATTTGTTGTATAAGATAGGCAGCAGCGATTTCTGAAGCCTGTAGAGTATCTATTTGGATCTGATTATTTGGGTATCTTTCAAAGGCAATCTCAACCGTGCCGTTGTGTACATGGGGTGAAATACCGACAAAAGCAAGGTTCTTCTCCCATTCGATCAGCTTGTACAGATCCCCGACGATCTGCAAACGGTGTTGGGTGGAGAGATTATCAAAAGCCTTTAAGAAAAGAGCGGCATCTATCACCCGGTCTTCAAAAAGAGAGCTTTGCGACAGACGGGATGTAACCTCGTCCGGTTTGAAATTATCGGATGAAAAATCCGTATCCTTGTTCCACAACAGCTGGCCAAAGCCATCATAAAAGTAAATGTGTAAACGGTTGCCCTCAAGTGATAGCCTGACTTTTTTCCAGGCAGCATTGCGACTCATATCATATAAAATCATCGGATCGATGAGTTGTCTGGCTCGCTCCGGTGTAAACTTTCTGTAAAGCGTCAGAAAATCCTCTCTTCCCATGCTGATGGTCGGACGTCGGCTGAGCATAGTTTTCAGCTCCTGAAAGGATTCTATCGAAAAGACGAGAGTTGAATCAACATTGGTTTCCCTCTCAAACGCTTCAATAGACGTAGACCCCTCTGACTCTTTGTTCTCTTCAATCCAAAAACGGCCGATCTCCGGCCGTACCCGGTTCGTCAACTGCATAAAATTACCGACGATAATTTCAACAAGATCAAAGGCCAGTACAAGGGCAACAGCCACAAGCAAAAGGGCCAAAAGCAGTTTGGGTTTATAGATATTTTTCATAGACACCTACAAAATAAATGGAGTTGGGGTAAAGCTGATCAAAAAAATGATAAAAACCATAAACGAAAGCAATTGCCGCTTTTTATCAAGCGGGGTAAAATCATTCCAGGGAGGCGGATGTTTTCGACCCAGAAAGACGAGCAGTATAAACAACAATATCCAGCCCGGGTAAATAAGAGAAAGCATTCCCAAAAAGCCGAGGAATACCAGATAGTATAGTCGCGATTTTTTTCCAAACAAGCTGTACAAAATATGTCCCCCATCCAGCTGACCAATGGGCAACAAATTCAATGAGGTAACAAAAAGACCTGCCCAGCCGGCATAGGCTACCGGATGAAGAAGGATGTCCTGACTGTCATCCAGAGGGCCGACGATGAGATTGGAGATAAACTTGAATAAAAGGGGTTCTCCCAATTGGATGCTGAATTCAGAATTTTCTCCCGTCGGTATGACCGTAGAAAAATAAATTCCGATGGCAACGACAGGCACACTCAGCAAAAATCCGGCAATGGGACCGGCTGCACCGATATCGAACAATGCTTTTCGGTCCGGGATAATGCCTTTCATGCGAATTACCGCTCCCATTGTCCCAAAAGGGTTTAACAGGGGAAAAGGAATAAAATAGGGAAGGGTGGCATTTACACCGTAACGCCTGCACATGAGATAATGCCCCATTTCATGTACAAATAAAATAGAAATAATGGAAACACTAAACCAGAAACCTGCTGTCACCCATGTCGATAAGACCGTTAGTATAAACAGTATCAGATTCACAGAGGGTTTACCTGAAAAAAGCCAACCGGCCGGGAAACGCCGTCGCCGGGGGCGAGAAAAAGAAAGAGAAGGATTAACGGTTTTCCAATTATTTTCTTCCATAAGAGCAGTTATAGTATACACATAAAGTGAGTATAAAATCAATATTTATTTATTCGAACCGAATATAGAGCGATTCACCTGCGGTTACCTCCATTTCAGCCGCTGCTGAGCCCTGATTACAAGCCACCTCAATATTCCCGTGACTGCCGATGATATTGAGGAATTCGCCCTTTTTGCGTTCCGCGTAAGCATGACAGAGACCCGAAATAGCATACCCTTTGATAATACTGTCTTTTATAGTACAATCCCGCAGGTAGGATTCACTGATATTGGAAACAAGATTTCCAAAACGATCAATATAGATAATTTCGCCTCTAATTCCGGCCATTCCCTTCTCGGGAACAGCCGGGGGCTGTCTGAAAAAATCCCTGACCGGAGGACCAAACGCATCAAGAGGTACGCCCTTGCTGATATGGGCGGCAACGGGTGCAAAGACGTCCCGGCCGTGAAAAGTATTGCTTACCGGTAAACAAAGATCCATATTGGTAATTTGGACACAATTCTCGATAGCAGGAATTCTGTTAAACACGCCATTATCAGGACCAATAAAGTAATAATCGGAGGTATTGAGAATCAACGATCGCCGCGTCGATCCCACTCCCGGGTCCACCACAACGACATGAATTGTATCTTTCGGAAAGTATTTGAATGAACGTTCCAACACAAAGGCCGCCGCAGCAATATCCCCGGCAGGAATGCCGTGAGCGAGGTCTATGATATGCGCATCCGGATTGATACTCATAATGACCCCTTTCATAATTCCGACGAATCCGTCCCGGTCGCCGAAATCCGATAGTAAAGCAATCAGGTTCCCCATAGTTGGTCTCCTATTGTTAAAACAAGATTTCACCGTTCCCTGTCAACAAACGAATCAAACGAAACCTAGATCGCAGAGGCATATTTGATAATATCTTCATAGACCGGCAACAAAATCCGGGGATCTTTCTCATAATCCAATTCATCCGCATCCACGATCAACACCTTGATCTCTTTTTGAATCAGAGCTATCCAACGTTCATAAGCCTGGTTCAACTCGTGGAGATAATCCAGAGATATATTCTTTTCAAACCCTCTGCCACGTTTTCGTATTCGGGTAATTAACGTCCAGGTCGATGCACGTAAATAAAGAATAAGGTCCGGCTTTCTCAGGTACTTGGTCATGATGTAAAACAACTCACGGTAGTTGCGATAATCCCGCTGATCCATATAACCCTGTTTTTGTAAAATATAGGCGAATATCTCCACATCCTCGTAAATCGAACGGTCCTGCACACAGGAGACCGTTCTCTTTACAGATGCCTGCTGATCATTGAATCGGCGGGATAAAAAATAAACCTGCAGATTAAAACTCCAGCGTTTCATATCTGCATAAAAATCCTCCAAATAAGGATTGTCAATAACCTGCTCATATATAGCCTGCCAGCCAAAGTGTTCGCTGATCCGAGTCGTGAGGGTGGTTTTTCCCACACCGATGTTGCCGGCTATGGTTAGAAAAAAGGGAACGGGAGGGCTGAATGTAGATTGGTTACTCATAATATACCTTGTCCGATTCTCGGAGTAAACAGTTTCGGCAGACGATGGAAATAGATATCGCTCACGCCTGTACCCTGCTCGTCTGTGATGCGAAAATAGAATCCGTGCCGTCCAAGTCTGGAGGTGCTCCTGAGCACAATCCAGTTCATATCTGATTTCAGGCGGACTGCTATTTCAGCCAAACGTTTGGTCGCAATCTGTTTGGCAATACGGCGCATATTCTGGCGCAGTTCCTGCCTTTGATTTTTAAATTGACTAATAGTAACCAGGTAGGTGACCATACTCATCATAAAACCACCAGGATAAAAATCACAAAGGACATTTTCGCCCAGAGCGTATCTAATCCGAAATTTTTCATGCCGCAGCCAATTTTGTGTTTTTTTCCTTTAAACGATATAAAAATTCCGTACAGGCAGAATAACCATATTTGCCGGACCATATGGGAAAAAGAGTGTTATTGCTCAACAGCAAATCATTTTTTTCATCCCAAAGATTGGCATGTATACTCTTTACCCATTCCCCGGTTCCGGGTATGGGTGAAAACGATGCTAAATTTATCTTCGCCCCCAACCGTGCAATATAGTCTGCACTTGTCGAGACATCCTCAAATGTCTGTTCCGCCAGGCCCATCAGCAAATAGACACCGATCGAATCCAGCGGATATCCCGCCCTGTACAGGTACTCAAGTGCGCGTTCAAGCTCTTCATCGCTGACCTTACTCATTTCCCGTTGCAATGTTTGATTTTTCGATTCATTAC